>JAHDYP010000050.1 GCA_023383055.1 Verrucomicrobiota bacterium
GATGCGGTCGAGGAGGGGGTGAAAGCGGGATTGGACCGGGCGTTTTTCGAGATGGTGCGGGTGGTGCACAAGCTCGAGCTTCCGCCCCTGGTCATCCACTATTACGAACGGCTCACGCGCGAGATCTGCGAGGCGTTTTCGAATCTCGACCGCACGGTGACATCGAAGGAGAACCGTTTTGTCCAGTATTTCCTCCGCCAGGTCGGGTCGATCTGCGAGGAAAGCCGCTCCGCCGTCGCCGGGTCCCTCGCCGCCCGCGAGAGTCTCGACCAGGTGCTCGCCGAGCTCGACGAGCTGGTTGGCATCGAGTCGGTCAAATCCCGCGTCCGGCAGACCGCCAACTTCGCCCGGCTCCAGCAACTGCGGGTCGGCCAGGGGCTGAAGCCGATCCCGACCAGTTATCATGCGGTGTACACGGGGAATCCCGGCACTGGAAAGACCACGGTGGCGCGGTTGATGGGGCGCATTTACCGGTCGCTTGGCGTGCTCAGGCGCGGGCATCTGATCGAGTGCGATCGCTCGGCGCTGGTGGGTGAGTACGTCGGGCAGACGGCGCCGCGGACGAACGCCGTGGTCGATTCGGCGCTCGACGGCATCCTGTTCATTGACGAGGCCTACAGCCTGGTCAAGGAACGCGAGGATTTCGGCCAGGAAGCGATCGAGACCCTGTTGAAGCGGATGGAAGACGACCGGGACCGGCTCATCGTGATTGTGGCCGGATATCCCGAGCCGATGCGGCGGTTTATTCATTCGAACCCGGGTCTGGAATCGCGGTTCACCCGGTTCATCGAGTTTCCCGATTACGATCCCCAGGAGCTCGGTCGCATCTTCACCCTGATGTGCCGCCGGAACAGCCTGACGCTCAGCCCCGGCCTCCGGGAGTCGGTTCTCCATCATTTCACCCAGCTCCACCGGAAGCGCGGGGACAACTTCGGCAACGCCCGGCTGGTGCGGAACTGTTTCGAGGCGGTGATCAACTCGCAAGCCACCCGCCTGGCGCATCTTGAGCAGATCGATTCGACCGCGCTGACGCTGCTGGAGGAGGAGGACCTCGTCACGCCCGTCCAAGCCGCGCTGGCCGAGTATCGTCAACGGAAACTGCCGTACCAGGTGCGATGTCCGCATTGCGGCGCCGTCTATTCCTGGTCGCCGCAGCTGGAGATCATCGACGCCATCTGCACCCGGTGCCAGCGGAATTACAATTGCGAGTTTGGGACGGTTGCGGGTGACGGCCTGGCAACTTAATCGCTGAGCGGTTCCTCCCCCGGTTCCTCCCCCTGCTCTTGATCTTGCTCTTGATCTTGCTCGTAATCCTAATCCTAATCGCACCACAGGCTGGGAGACCATGGGACCCCGCGCGCATTTTGCTTTTCAAGGATGGGCTCCGTTCCTATCCTCCGCGTTCATAACCTATGGCAAAGAACCGTTATCAATTCTGTTTCGGTCCGTGGAACATCAGTGAAGGCGGCGATCCTTACGGGCCGCCGACGCGGCCAGCCCAGAGTTTCGACTGGAAGCTGGCCCAGCTCAAGAAGCTGGGTTACGACGCCATGATGTTTCATGACGATGACGCGGTGCCGGACATTGACAACAAGTCGGATGCGCAGATCCGCAAGGAAGCCAGGGAACTGAAGAAACAGCTCGACGGCGAGGGGATTGCCGCCGAGATGGTCGCGCCCCGGCTTTGGTTCAGCCCGATGACCATCGATGGGGCCTACACCAGCAACGATCCGAAGTGCCGGAAATACGCCATTGAACGTTCCCTGCGGTGCATCGACGTGGCCCGGGCCATGGAGACCGACCTGATTGTTCTGTGGCTGGCTCGCGAAGGCTCCTATCTCCGGGAATCGAAGAACGCGCGCAAGTGCGTGGATTACCTGGTTGAAGCGATCGACCGGATGCTGGCGCACGACAAGAGCGTGCGGATTGCCATCGAACCCAAGCCCAACGAACCGATGGATGTCGCATACATACCGACCATCGGGCACGCGCTGGCCATTGCGAATCTCACTGCCGATCCCAAGCGGGTGGGTGCCCTGATCGAATCCGCCCACGCCATCCTCGCCGGGCTCGATCCCGCCGATGAAATCGATTTTGCCTGTGCCTTTGGCAAGCTGTGGTCGCTGCACCTGAACGATCAGAACGGCCTTAAGTTCGACCAAGACAAACCCTTTGCGAGCTCGAATCTGCGCGGCGCCTTCAACCAGGTGCGGGCTCTTGAGCGGAATGGCTACGGGAAGAAGGGCGAGTATGTTTGCTTCGATGTGCATCCGTTCCGCCCAACCAAAGTGGAGCACTGGCTGAAGCATCTCGATAACAGCCGGCGCACCTTCCTGCATCTGGTCGACAAGGCGCGGACCTTCGACGAAGCCAAGGCCAAGGTGCTGATCGCGGATCGGAATTACCAGGATCTCGATCAGATGGTGCTCGAGCATTTGATGGGCGTCTGACCCGGCAGAGGGAACAGCCAACCCCGACAAAGGGATGCCGCTTCGGCGGCATCCCTTGGTCTGGAGTTTGGACATGCTTGATGCTTGTCGATGTGGTTTCAGAGCCTTAATCCGGCACTTTGTCTTACATTTCGTCGCAGGGGAGACAAAGTGTGAGATGAAGTGCGGGACAAAGTGCGGGATAAAGGGTGTGATGTGCGATGATGTCCAATTCGAATAATGTCCAAACTCCAGAGGCGGGGGATTCAATACAAGACGTCAGAAGACGCGCCGCGTGAGGACACGCGGCCTACAAGCTCTGACCTCACGAGATTGCCGTGTTGTCGGCAAGGAGAAACGCAGTCCCAATACCTGCTCTTGATCCTGCTCTTGCTCTGCCGCGGGGATCAAGATCAAGAGCATGATCAAGAGCAAGAGGGTGGGAACTGAATCTGCGACTGTTGTCTTCGCGAGCATGCCCCTTTGCTGAGGTCTGAAGCTCCTGTCGGCCGGGTCCCCTGACCCGGCGTCGTGGACTCCGCATCCGGCGTCTTTTCGCGAGGGCGGGGATCTCCGCTGGATCTTGTCGGGCGCAGCCATTAGAATCCGGCATCGTGTCAGCCAAACGCCAGCGGACCTTTCGGCAAGCTGCCGACCTTGGCAGCGTTTTTGTCGCCTGGATGTGCGTCGTGGAGTTCGTCGATCATCTGCTGCGGCAGCAGAAGGGTCTGACCCTGGATGGGTTCGGCATTGTGCCCCGCACCGTCCCGGGGTTGGCCGGCATCCTTTGCAGCCCGCTGCTGCACGCGAACTTTGCCCATCTGGCGGCCAACGCGATCCCGCTGTTCGTGCTGCTGACGATTCTGTTCTGGGATCGGCACTATCGTCCCTGGCCGACGCTGGCTTCCATCTGGGTCGTCAGTGGCTTCGGCACCTGGCTGATTGGCCGGGGCGGTTCGGTGCACATCGGTGCGAGCTCGATCATCTTCGGCCTGGTGGCTTACCTGATTGTGGCTGGCCTGCTGATGCGGAGTTGGCGCTCGGCCTTGATCGCCCTCCTGGTGTTGCTGGCGTTCGGCGGCATTTTCTATGGGGTCCTGCCACAGGAAGGGCCCGTTTCCTGGGAGGGGCACCTGTGCGGCGCGTTGGCCGGGGTCGCCGCCGCCTGGTCGAACCGCCGGTAGTTCGGCGGAGGTGATTGAGGGCGGGTCGGTATTCCGCGCAGCATCAGCATTTCATGCGGCGCAATCGCTCATTCGGGGTCACCACTCCCGTTCGCCGGCGACCGGGCCGGGCATGATTTCCGGTGAGAGGGGACGCAGCCGATAAAACCGACGGGGGAACGCCTCCGGTGACAGTTCGAGGTGGTGCACGCCCGTTTCATCCGCCCAACCGTCCGTTACCGCCTGCCAGTCGCGCAAGTTTTCGGAAACTTCAAGGCGGTAAGCCGCCCCGGCCTCCGAGGGCCATTGCAGATGCAGCCAGTTCCGCACGCGCCGCGGTGGCACCGTGAGATCACCCGCATCGAGGATCAGCGCGGCGGCCAGTCTCGGGGCGCCGACGCGATAGGGTTCCAGTGGTCCCATGGCGGGTGAGGCGGTCAATTCCACCACGACGGTTTCCGGGTCCTCGACCAGATCATCGGGCAGCGGCGAGATGATCAACCGGGTCCAGCGAGTGCCGGCGGGAATGGTGATCGATTGCGGCAGGGCAACATAATCGACGCCATTACGGGCAGTGCCGCGCACTTCAAAAAAGACGGTCAGGGGTTGATCGAGGGCGCCGGACCGACGGAGTTTGAAGGTGGCGGTGTTGGGTTGACCGTCGGGATGTGGTCGTTCGGACGCGATCGGGTCGAGCACAAACAGGGTGACCACGGGCGCGGCGTGCGTTTCGAGCACCGTCACGGGGACGGCTTCGGAGGGGGGTGACACCTGGCCCTGATCATCCGTGGCGCGTGCCGTGAGCAGGTAATGGCCGGGCGGCACGTCACGCCAGGTGAACTCGAAGAGCTGCCGTTGGCCCGGTGGAGGCGCGACGATGAACTGCAGGCTTTGTTCGCCGATTTTGAGGTCGTTGGCGAACCACTCGACGAGCGTGACGTAACCGTCGGGATCACGCGCCTGCGTCGCCACCGGAATCTCGGCGGGGGCATGATAGGTTGCGCCGGGGAATGGCCGGACAATCTCCACCTTGGGCAGGAGATTGTGCCCGGGGCCGTCCGCGATGCCGGCCAATGCCCAGCCGGGTTCGCCGATCAGGTAACACCCGGGCGGGGGCGGAAAGATGGCGGGACAGGGTGATTCCTGGAGTCTGACGATGACGGTCTCGACGCCTTCCACGAGGTTATCCATGAGCGGGAGGATTTCGATGGTGGCCGTGGCTGTGTCAGCGGGGAACTCGACCGTGCCCGGTAGACTTTGGTAATCGCTGCCGTTCTCGGCCGTGCCACCCAGGAGGTAGGAAACCAGCAACGGCTGGGTCAGATCGCCCCGGCGCTGGACGGTGAACACGGCGGGGTCAATCACGGTCAGCAGGCCACCTTCGGTCGCGCGCGGGTCGGTGGCTTCGACCGTGACTACTTGCGGCGGCGAGGCATCGATGACGACGAGGCGCACCGGCGCGGAAACCGAGGTGGCGCCATGGTCGTCGGTGGCTTGCGCGGTCAGCAGGTAACGTCCGGCCGGCACGCCGGTCCAGGGGAGGGAATAGCGGGGCAACAACCGGCTGGGGTCGTCGCCCTCGCGGTGTTCCGTCGGAGCCAGGATCGGGTCCGGTTCGGTGACGACGCCCAGGCTGCGATCGTTGGCGAAGAATTCGACCGAGATCACCGTGCCGTCGCTATCCCAGGCGACGGCCGTCAACATCAGGTCCGCGGGGCTCGGCAGGACCTGGCCGTGGTGCGGGCGGATCATCCGTACACGCGGAGGCAGGTTTTCGGCCGGGTCATTGTCCCGGATCCAGGCCCGAGCGACCGCCGGGGTGCCGACGAGGTAACATTCGCGCGGGGGCGGAAATATCTCGATGCAGGCTGGCCGGACCAGCCTGAGGATGACCGACTCGGTTGGCTCCGGAGTCGGATCGTCGATCGGTTCAACGAGCAGCTCCACGCTTTCGGCCCCTTCGGGTATCGTTATGCGGGTGGGCAATTCGCGATAATCCAGACCGTTGACCGCGGTTCCCTCCAACTCGAAGAAGACTTCGAGCGGGAAATTAACCGGGCCGGATCGGACGAGGGTGAACCGGGCGGGATCGGGGATGGCTGCCAGCGTGTCGTCGAGCGGGCCTTCGGCGGCCTCGGGATCGGAGGCCAACACATGCACGACGGTTGGCTCCGGGAGTTCGAGGAGCTTTACTTCGACCGGGTCGGACTTGGTTTTGAGGCCGAGGTTGTCTTCGGCGACGGCGACGAGTTCATGGCGACCAGGTGTGGGTTGAGTCCAGTGGATGGCAAACAGGTGGGGCGGACACCAGGCCGGATCATCCAGGGCTTCCTGGGGGTTCAGGGATTCGAGTGACCAAGGGACCCGGTGAACCACGCCGATACTCTGGCCGTCCACGAAGAACTCGACGGCCCGCACCCAGCCATCCGGGTCGCGCGCTTCAGCCAGGACTTGCAGTTTGCCGGGGAGTGGCAGGATGGCGCCGTTGGGTGGGCTGACGATGGCCGTCTTCGGGGCGAGATTGGACTGGGTTTCGTCGTCCTGAATCACGGCACGGGCGGTGTCGGGTGGTTCCACCAGGTAGTAGCCCGGGCTGAATTCGCCTCCCGGGGCGATTTCCAGGGGGATGATGTTGACTACCACTGTTTCGAGCGACTCTTTTTCGTCGTCGTTGAGGGGGTCGATGGTCAATCGTGCGGCGGATTCACCGGCCGGGATCGTGATCTCGCCCGGAAGCAGGCGGTAATCTTTGCCGTTCGTGGCGGTGCCTCGGACGAGGTAATAGACGTTGAGCGGTCGCTCGAGGTCGCCGGTGCGCTCGACCCGCATTTCGGCGGTGTCAGGCATGACATCGAGTTCGGGGTTCGGTTCGGTGGCGGTGCCATCTGAGGTCAAGATTGTGACGATGGGTGGTGGATCGTGGGGCTCCTGGCCTTGCGCGCGGGTGCAGGCGGGCAGGAACGTGGAAATCATTGCCGCAACGAGGAGGATTGGGCACAGACGGGAAGTACGACAGGCACTCATAGTATCCAGAGTTAGGGTTACCTGATTACTGTGGCACGGTGCGTGCCATCGGGCGGGCAGAGTGGCCGGTCATTTCGAACCGATTGTTTTAGAGCTGGTTGTGACTCGGTTGGAGTCCGGTTCGCCATCCCGCGACCCGCCCATGGTTGGGTCCACATCCCCGCGGTAAGCCAGGGCGCTGGGTAACCGCCCCCAGTCGCGCTCCGGACCGAGGACCGTTCAAGGTGCGTCGATGAACCTGTGATGTCGTCCCATCCAGTAGGGAAGCAGATAGAAGACACCGTCGGATTCGGTCTGGCCACCGTCGCCTTGAACAGCATGCCAGGGGTTCTGGTCGGTGCGCGTGTAACAGATTTCGCTCGGAGGCGGCAAGCGGCTGGTTTGAATCGCATCGATGACGGGCGCGCGGCGCGGTTGGAGATCTTCCCGGTTCGAGTTGTCCATGGTCCAACGGACGAGATCGAGCGGCACATCGCGGAGGAAGGCGAGCGCGCCGTGGAGGTTGGCCTGGTTTGGGGTGGCATAGGCGGCGTAGAGGAATTCGAAGAACGGGATGCCATCGTCGCGGATGGAAGTGTGCCAGCGTTCGAAACTCTGCAGATAAGTCTGCCGCAGCGCCTGGTCTTTTTCGAGGGCGAGCAGGGTCGGATAGGCGAAGGCGAGGAGTTCGGTGTCGATGTAGGTGCGCCAGGCGGGGTTGAGGTTGGGGGCTTCGAGGGCGTTTCGGTCGTAATGATGGTCCTGGATGAGCCGGCGGTAGTGGGATTCGTATTTGGATTGACCGGTGAGATGATGGGCGAGTTTGAGATAGGAAAGCAGTTCGACGGAATTGATGCCACGTTCCATCGCCCAGTCCGGGTCGTGATTGAGGCGGTCGGGTGCCCAGACTCCCCAGCGGGTGTGGCGGCCATCGAGGTCAACCAGGAGAAAACCGTGATCGATCAAGTGATCGACGATGCGGGTCACCTGGGTGCGGACGCGGGCGCGATGGGCTTCGTCCGCGGCGAGTTCATGGAAGATATAGTAACCGAACATGTGCGCGGTGATTTCGTCACTGCTGGTGTCGCCTTTTCAGAGCCAGCGGCCGTCGGCCGAAGGTCGCCAACGGACCGGCACGCGTTTGTTGCGGGGGTCATCGGCCCATTCGCCGGCCCAGGCTTCTTCGCTGAGGACCACGTTCGGATCGTGCATGGTTCTCCAATCGGCGGGAATGACGGTGCGGGCGACAAAGCCATCGGTGCTGGTGATGTGCTGGAGGAATTCGAGGGTGGCGAAGGCGCGTTGGGCGGCGGCCAACGCCCCGGGATCGCGGGTGGCCGCGTAGCGGTACGAGGCCATGGCCAGGTAAAGCGCGGTGTACCCGCCGTCGTTATCGTCGTCCTCGGGCGTCCAGGTTGTCAGGTCACCCGGAATGCGTAACCGGCATTTCTCGACGATGCCCGGCGGGCGGATGTGTCGCGCGCGGAGGATCGAGTCGAAATGATCGGCCTTGGCGGCCAGGGTGAGGTTGGTCGTGTTCAACCGGCTGACGCCATTTCGAGTGGCGACCCAGGCCGCGCCGGCCGAGTCGAAGTCGATGTGTCGAACCTCGTTGTCCATGAGCCAGCGTCGTCCCTGGCGAACGGACCAGTGATCGCCGTTGAACCGGGCTGCGCCCGACGCGGTGCCGGCCCAGATGGAACCGTCGGGGGCCAGGGTCACGGAGCGGACATCGGCCGAGGGTAAGCCGTCATCGGGTCCGAACTGCTGTCGGAGCCGGTCGTGGTGGAACCGCAGCACGCCGCCGAGGGTGGCCACCCAGGTTTCCCCAGCCGGACCGGGCGCGACATCGCGGACATTGGCGCTGAGCAGATCGAAGTCCGGGGTGAGATAACGGCCGTGCCCGTCGCGGAACTGGAAGAGGCCCATGCCGGTGGCGAACCAGAGGGTTCCATCGGGCGCCGCGCGGATGCGGTTGAGGTATCGGGTGGAACCGGGGTCCCAGGATTCGAGCGAGTTGTCGCGCAGGCGGTGGAAGCCGGCGGGGCCGCCGGTGACGATGAGTTCAGGGGCGCAGGCCAGCGCGCGCACCGGGGTCTCGAGGCCGGCGATGCGGCTGCAGGATGGCCCGTTGAGTTTGTGGAGCCCATTCCAGGCGGCGATCCAGAGCGAACCGGAAGCGTCCAAGGCGAGGTCAAAGAGCGGACCGGAGAGCTTGTCGGCGGCGATTTGCCGCCAGCCGGAACGGTCGGCCGGCATTTCGAACAGGCCGCCGCGGGTGGCGGCCCAGACGCGATCCTGGTCATCGAGGACCAGGGTGCGCACGTCTTGGGCGGTTTCGTTGGGCAGGGGATAAGACTGATGTTGGTGATGCGGAACGGGTAGGTCACTCGCTGGGAGCGGGGCGGCGGCGCCAGCGGGGATGGCCATGAGACCGATCAGCCCGCCAATGCCAGTGAAGTATCGGGTGGTCATGAGCGGGCGGCTTAGTCTCGGAGCGTTTCGAACCAGTCTCTGGCGAGGAGGAAAGCCGGTAGCGCGCAGTCGCCGTGGTCGGCTGCCGGATCGGGGTCGATGAGTTGAACCTGGGTGGCGCCGCGGTTGTGGAAGCTGGCGTGAGCGACCTCGGAATTGGCGAAGATGACATCCCGATCAGCGCGGCAATGGTAGAGCCGGGTGGGGGCGGTAGGAGTCCAATCGTAGAGGTCGTTGTCGCGAAGGATGGCGCGGAGGGGATGTTGGGGTTGGGATTGGAGGGCGGCGAGGACCGAGGGTTGAAGGATGAGGCGGGCATCGGGTGGCATCGCCTGGTTGATGACCGAGCTCGGGGTGGCGCCATTCATGAGGGGAGGCAGCGTGGTGTGGTAAGGGGGTGCCAGCAGGTCGGCCAGGTTATTGGTCAGCCGGTAGACGTCCTGGCAGGCGGCCAGCAGGTACAGCAGATAGTACGGGTTTGGCATCAGCCGGCCGGAGAGCAGATCGTTGGCGGTGACCCCGGAGAGATCATAGGCGCCGGCCATCGGCGCGGAGGCGGTCACCGTAAACTCGTCGGCGTGGAACAACTCGAGCTCGCGCTGCAACGCCATGGTGGCATGGCCGCCCTGCGAATAGCCGACGAGAAAAGTCTGGCCATTCAAACCGACGTTTTGCGCCAGGCACCAGCTTCGCGCCGCCCGCAGCGCGTCAACTCCCGCCGTGGCTTCGGATCGGGCGTGGTGATAGGGGTGAAGCCCCGGGGAATCCCCGAGGCCGAGCAGATCGGGCAGGACGACGGCATAGCCGATCGCAGCGAAGCCGATCCCGGGCAGCACTTGTTCATTGAAAACCGAGGGCACATCATTGGTGAGGATCAGGGTGCCGTGCTGGTAGCTGAGCAGCGGGAGCGGACGGTCCATCCCCACCGGGAGCACGATCGCGGCCGAGGCCTGGGTGCGACCACCCCGAGGATCCAGGGTCTCGTAAACGATTTTGTAAAGGTCCACCGCGTGTTCGGGAGTGACCGGAATCTCCGCCAGATCCAAGAGCACAGAGATCTCGGCAAGCGAAACGAACAACCGGTCCGAAACTGACACCACCCGGCCGCGCTCAGTCACCGGCACAGCCAGCAACCGGTAGAATTGAGCGGATGCACCAGGTTCGGTGCGGTTGGTCCAGCCCAGGTCGGGAACCGGCCAGGGCCGGAGATCGGAGCGCGTGAGCCAGACGCCGTCAGCGAAGGCGGCGCGCGATTGGACGCTGTAGGCCCAGCCGGGGCCGGCATCATTCCACCGCAGGCTGACGCCGTCCGCAGTCGGTTGCGTCAAGTTGATCCTCAGCGAGAACGGTTCCGCAGCGGTCAGCCGCGGGACCAGGAGGAGACTGCAGAGAGCGGCAATCGGGAGCCAGGACGGCATGCGGTGGCACATTAGCCGCGGATTACGCCAAGTCAAACACGCGGTCCATGCGCTGGCTGACATCCTGGAGTCGGTCGCGTCCGCCGCCTTCGACTTCGGCGGCCGCCCAACCGGTGTAACCGATCTCGAGCAAGGCGCGGCGGACGTCCGGCCAATCGACGTCGCCGTCGCCGATCTTGGCCCAACCGGGTTGGATGCCCCAGTCCTTGACATCGAGCTTGACGATGCGGCGGCCGAGGGTGCGGACCCATTCGGCGGGTTTGCCGTATTTCTGGTGGTTGCCGAGGTCGAACTGGACGCCGACCCAGGGTGAATTCAATTCATCGACGTAATCGCGCAGTTTGTTGGCGGATTGGTTGGCGGGACCGTCGTGCTGGTAGAGGAAATGGTTCCAGACATTTTCGATGGCGATGTAGACGCCGAGTTGCGCCGCCAGGGGTAGGGCCAGGCGGATACTGGCGATCGAGCGTTCCCAGACTTCGCGCTCGGAGCCGTCGTTTCCGTGACCCACCACCAGGAGCACGGTGTGCCCGCCCACCGCGTGCGTGTCCCGCAAGGCGGTTTGAAGATCGGCCAACGCTTTGGCGCGGGTAGCGGGGTTGGGATCCGAATGACGGACGCTCCAGTGGGTGGAGCAGACCGTGCCATCGACCGGCAGGCCGGATTCGGCGATGGCCTTGCGGGTGGCCTCGACGTCCATGCCGGGGCAGTCCATTTCGACTCCGTCGAAACCGAGCTCCTTGAGCACCTTGAACTTGTCGGTCAAGGAACCCGGGAGATCGACCATTCCGATTTTGAGTGTCTTGTAGAGACGTCCGCGCAGGGATGCCGGCGCGCCGGCGGCGGCCATGAGCGAGTTGCCGCCCAGCAGCCATGGGACGGCGAGGGCCGCGGAACCGGCGCGGAAGAAGTGGCGACGCGAGATAAAGGAGCCGAATGAATGCGGGGTTTTCATAAAACAGCCGTGAGCATACTCCTTTGGCGCCGCCAGTGAAGCTCATAGTGCGGCGGGCTTTGCCGGCGCGCTCCAAACTGGCCGCGGGCGTTCGAGCGCCTTGCGGCGGTATTGCGGCTTGTCAAGGAGCGTCCGGCGCGGAATATCTGGTCCATGAAACTTCCCGGCAGGCGTTTGCATTTTCACTGGCTGCTGTTCCTGATTCCGTGGTGGGTCCAATCCGCGAGCTGGGTGGATCCCTCGCGATACCTGGTGCTCGAGCCCAAGGCCGGGGCCTGGACGGCGCAATGGATCGACGCGGGGGAGGGGATCCCGGTGAACGATTTCGGCCGGGTATTCTACGTGCGGAAGAGCTTCGACACCCGGAACCCGGCGGCATTTCGGCGTGTGTATGTCTCCGCCGACAGCCGCTACAAACTTTGGGTGAACGGGGTGCTCGCGGCGCGCGGCCCCGCCCGGTTTGACCCGCTCCATCAGCAATACGACACCCTCGACTTGTCGTCCCTGGTGCGCGAGGGTCGGAACCTCATTGCGGCGGAGATCATGTATTGGGGGGAAGGCGAACCCAGCCGTGGCGGACCGATCTTCCAGATGAGCGCGCGCCCGGCGTTCGTGCTCGAAACCGGTGAACTCAAGTCCGACCGCTCCTGGAAAGCGCTGATCAGCCAGGGCATGAGCGCGCCCGGGTGGGAGAGTGTGTCGAAAGTGGCCGGCTACTTCGCCGGCAATTGGCTCGAACAGGTCGATGCCCGCAAACTGCCGGTTGGCTGGGAACAACCCGGCTTCGATGACGCCGCATGGTCCAACGCCCGCGAAATCACCCGCGCCGAGGTCTGGGGTGAAGGCGACACGCGGGCGCCTTGGAAACTGTTGCCGCGGCGGATCGGACCGGTCGAGGAACGGGCACCGGAGCAGGCCCGGGCGGTTCAGTCCGGGCTGGTCAACCCGGTGAAACCCAAGCCGCCGTTCAGCTTCGAGGTCACGCCGAACGCCGGTACCCCGTCGCTCCCGATCACATTGCCGGGCGATGGCCAGGTGCATTACGTCGTCTTCGACGCCGGCCGGTTGGTCACCGCGTTTCCGCGGCTGGAACTGGAAGCCGGCGACGGTGCCGTGGTCGAGGTCGCGTACGCCGAGGCGCCGAGCGTGAATTTCCGCAAGGACCGGCGCGATGTGCTGGCCGACAAACGCGTCGAAGGGATCAATGACATTTACGTCACCCGCTCCGGCCGGCAGGTGTTCGAGCCGTTCTTTCATCGCACGTTCTGGTTCGTGCGCGTGGCCGTAAAGAGCGACACGCCGGTCACGCTGCACGGCCTCGAATATCGCTGGACCAGCTACGCGTTTCCCGAGCGCGGAAGTTTCGAGTGTTCGGATGCCACGCTCAATCGCATCTGGCAGGTGGGCTGGTACACGGCGCGGCTGTGCGCGCATGAAACCTACGAGGACTGCCCCTATTACGAGCAGTTGCAGTACGTGGGCGACACGCGGATCCAGGCGCTGGTGACCTATTATGCGAGTGGCGATTCGCGGTTGCCGGCCAATGCCATCCGTCAGGTGAACGCTTCGCGCCTCCCCGAGGGACTCACCTACTCGCGTTACCCAAGCCATCTGTTCCAGGCCATCCCCGGGTTCTCGCTGATCTGGGTGCTGATGCTGGATGATTACCTGCTTTACACCGGCGACCTCGAACTGTTGCGGGAATGCGCCGGCGGCGTCTACTCCGTCTTGCGCAGCTTCGAATCCTATCAAACCACGGAGGGTTTCCTCGCCAACGTCCCGTATTGGAATTACCACGATTGGACCTTCCCCGACGGCGGCACGCCGCCGGGCTCGAAAGTTAACTGCACCCTCACCACGCTGCTCTATAAAGGCGCGCTCGACGCCGGCGCGCGGTTGTTCGAGGCGCTCGGTGATCCCGCGGAGGCAAACCGCTTTCTGCAACGTTCGGAAAACCTCAAACAGACCATTAACGACCGTGCCTGGTCGGCGGCCGAGGGATTGTATCTCGATGGAATCGGCGTGGAGAGCCTCAGCCGGCATGTGAACACTTACGCGGTGTTGTTTGACGTGGCGGATGCGGAGCGGCAGGCGCGGATCGCGCAACGGTTGTTCACGGATCCCGCGGTGCGCGACACCACCTTTTATTTCGCCCATTACCTGCACCAGGCCGCCGTCAAACTCGGCCAGCCAGGGCGGATCCTCGAGGACATGGCCCGCTGGCAGAGCATGCTCGATCTCGGCACCAGCACCTGGTGGGAGACGCCCGTGGAAACCCGCAGCGACTGCCACGCCTGGTCTTCCGCCCCCACCTTCGAGTTCATGCAGGAGATTCTCGGGGTGCGTCCGATCGCGCCGGGCTTCGCGCGGGTGCGGATCGCGCCGTTCACCGCGGACCTCGAGTGGGCGCGCGGGACCGTCCCAACCCCCAAGGGCGATATCCGGGTCGAGTGGCGTAATCCCCAAGGCGGACGATTCGAGATCGAGGTCGAGTTGCCGCCGGGCGTAACGGGTGAGTTGATGTTGCCCAGTGGCGGACGGCGTTCACTGTCGGCCGGAAAACAGCGGATTACCGATTCCTAGGATGCGAAGATTCCCTACTGCCGCGCGCATTGGCCCAGCGCCAACAGGGCCGCGGCGCACGCCAACAGCATGAACACGCGGACCATGGACCGCCGAAGCCGGCGATAGGCATCTTCCATCGGTTCCGGCGGGTCGGGAAGCGAGGCGGGGTCAGTCATAACGGGGAATGCGCTTCAGCCGCCAGGCGTCGTTCCCGTCCGGCACTTTCGCGATATGCGGCGTCCACGGGCGGACGGTAGCATCGTCCGAGGGCGTTGGCAGCAACAAAGCGTCGCGCGCGGCGATGCCGGCGTTCGGTGTCGACAAGCTGTCGGAGAGTGGTTCGGAACGGCGTGCCGGGCGGGGAACGGGTATCGAGGTAAAGCACGCAGCCCGCAGGTCGCCGAATTCCCGGATGAATCGAAGGATTCTTCAATTATGGGGTGACCCCTCTGACAACAGGCTTGTTTTGCCGAGGCCCACCGGGGACTCCTCCGGCAGTGGTTCGTAAATTTCGGGCGGGCACAGGGCTTCGAGCCGCTGCATAGTTGCGCCGTTCGGGCATCTCAAAGCAAGACGCTACCAGCCGAAACGCTGAGCCAGCAAGACCTGACGGGACATTTTGAATTGGTTGAATTGACTACCAAAATCAATCCCGCACGGCGGTCAAGCCGAGCCGCAGGATGCGCCGGATCAGTTCGGGATAGGTGTAACCGGCCCGCATGGCCGACTGGGCGAAGTCCTCGCCTTCGGCCAGGATGGGGTTGGGGTTGGCCTCGATGAACACGACCTGGCCATCCGGTGACAGGCGGAGATCGAGACGCGCGTAGCCGTCGATGGCCAGCAGATGATAGATCTTCTTGCTCAGCGTCTGAATCCGCCGGGTCAATAGCGGATCCAGGTCCGCGGCGAACCCGCTTTCGATCCCCCACCGGCGCCGGTAGGCCTCGTCCCATTTGGCTTTGTAAGTGGCGAACTTTGGTTCCTCCGGCGGGACCTCGCGGAAGACCATTTCCCGGATGGGGAACACCTCGAGCCGATGATTGCCGAGCACGCCCACATAGAGTTCCCGGCCTTCGACATATTCCTCGGCGATGACATCCTGGTCGAATTTTTCGTGGATGAACGTAACCCGCTCGCGGAAATCGTCGTCGTGTTCGACCAGCGAGGCCTGCGCGATGCCGAGCGAGGCCTCCTCCTTCAACGGCTTGACCAGGATCGGGAATTTGAGCCGCTTCGGCCGGGCGATCCGGCGCGCGCGGGGAATGATCGTGAAATCCGGCACCCGAATCCGGTGATAGCTGAGGATCTTTTTCGAGATCCCCTTGTGCTTGCAGAGGGTCAGGCCGGTGGACCCGCACCCGGTGAACGGAATGCCCTGGAGCTCGAGAAACGAGGCGATGTTCTGATCGAAGGCGCGGTTGTTTTTGAACTGGTCGGCCAGATTGAAGATGACGTGCGGCTGCCACTGGTCGACTTTCTTGCGGATCAGATCCGTGTCGTCGAAGATCGCCAGGTGTTCGGCCGGGCATTCCAGGGTCTTCAAGGCCGCCAGCAGGTCGGCCTCGGTTTTCCAATCTTCGGTGGCCAGTTCGTGGCTGAGATCCTGGTCCAGCGTGGTGGGCCGGATGGCATCAAACAAGGCCAGGACTTTCCAGTTCGTCTTTGCCATGATGGAGGGGACTACTTGGTCCGTTTGAATTTGCCGGTGAACAGATAATTCATGATCAGGGTGGTCACAAACGAGCCGAGCTGCAATTCGAGATTGCGATCTTCCGGACGCACAAACAGCTGCAGCGCCTCGCACCGGTCGATCAAACGGTTCAGCAGCCGGTGGACGCGATATTGCCGTTCGTTGGTCCAGCGACAGACCTGGGCCAGGATGGCCCGGCGCCGGCGCCGCAGATACCGCGAGGCTTTGATCGCGCCGGGCACCTCCGCCGCGGCGTCGAACAGTTGGCGCAGATCCTCATCGTAAAAATTCGGGTAGGCGTCTTCGTATTGTTTTCGTTTCCGGGAGTAATAGGTCTTGAGCTTGACGTCGAGGCAATCGTAATCGGCCACGGCATAGGCCGGCTGATGGAGCGGCGGTCGCCCCGCCAGCGACCGCATCAGGCCGTCCACATATTCGAGCTTCTGCAGCGCTTTCCAGCCCCGGTACTTTTCGCGCCAGTCGTGGTCGGGCGTCAGCCACACGGCGAACGTCTCGGCGAAGTCCTCGTCCGGATGACTTTGCGCATACCAGTCGTCCAGGTGCACCACATACGACCGGCTGTAGGGGCGCGGCCGGTAGAACTCGCTCTCCTCGGTCGACGCCAGTCCAAAGGTCTCCTGCCATTTCCGCCGGCGGTACAGCCGATAGGCGTACGAATAGGCGTGCGCCGCCTCGTGACGCATCAGTTTCATAAACCATTCCGGGGTCTCGCCCTCGACCTCGAGCATCATCCGCCGCTCGAGCTCGCGCAGCCGGTCGTGCGCGAGGAAGAAGGGGACGAATATCGCCGGAATGCCCACCGGGCAGAACCACTCGTCGCCGACGTGGCACGTCGGATGAAAGATCAGTCCGCGAGCGGACAACTCGTCGTAGAGCCGCTGGATCAACGGTTGCAGCGGGGTGCCCTCCAGGGTCAGCTCCAGGCGCCGGATTCGGAATTCCAGCAGCGTTTCATCGCTCAATTGCACCCAATCCGGCTCAGCCACGCCCCGTTTGTATCACGGACCCGTCGCCCGCAACAAGCGTGGAGACCAACCCGGCGGTCGCCGCTACGACGAGCCGGGCTTCGCCCGGCGCGTTTTGAACAGTTCCAGCTGCGGTTCCTTGAAATAACCGTGGATTTTGAGGATCCGGATGATCTGCAGGAGATCGGACTTCTGGTAGTTCCGGCTGATTTCCACCTGCCCGATCAGGTCGGTCAACATGACCCGGAACGAGATCACCGCGTCCACTCCCCGCCCGCGCAGCAACGCGATGCTCTGTTCGCGCACGGCCGCATCCTGCGGCAATTCCGGCACCACCAGGACCTTGGCCGGGGTGCCGCCGACTCCGAAGGCCCTGGCGGCTTTCTGAAAAACCTTGGGTTCGACAAACCGGAGGATCTCCGGCGCATGGCTCAAACGCCCGGGCGTGAAACTCTCCGTGTGCCAGCCCTTGACCACCACCACCGCACTCGCCAGCGCTCGCAGATTGCCCGAGTCCAGCACAAACGGGAGCGGCCCGGGCGCCGGCTGCGGTTCGGGATGGATGACAAAGAAATCGATCGCCTCATCGAGGCTCTTCTTGTGGGGGACGTACTTCCGCTGCTGACGCACGAAAAAGCCGTGCAATTCGAAGAACTCGCGTACGATTGTTTCACTCACCGCCGCCATGACGCCACCTTTCCCGCTTCCGCGATCGCCCGTTCCACCTGTTCCGTGGCCAGGGCGATCCCGTAGCGAGCCTCGCCCAGCCGGGGTGCCAGGACGAATTTCACCACGCCACCGCTGACCTTTTTGTCGTGCCGCATCGCGTCCACCAGGGCGCGGCGCTGCGACCGGTTCAACCGGACCTCGACCGGCAACCCCGCCGCCTCGAACAAACGAACGATCCGGGACGCTTCCCGATGGGGCAATCCGAGGTTCTCGGAAGAAAGTCGCGCCGCGAGGACCTGGCCGATCGAGATCGCCTCCCCGTGCAGGTACCGGCCATACCGGGAGACGGCCTCGAGCGCGTGCCCGAGGGTGTGCCCGAAGTTGAGAATGGCCCGCACGCCTCCCTCGGTTTCGTCCGCGCCCACCACGTCGGCCTTGATCCGGCAGCAGCGGACCACCACGTCCGACAAGAGGGCGGGCTCGCGTCTCAGCAACCCGGGCATGCGTCGCTCCAGAAGTCCAAACAACCGCGCGTCGCGAATGATGCCGTACTTGATCACCTCGGCCAGCCCCGCGCGGTACTCCCGATCGGGCAGGCTCGCGAGGGTGTCCAGATCGCACAGCACCACCCGGGGCTGATGGAATGCCCCCACGAGGTTTTTGCCCGCCCGCAGGTTGACCCCCACCTTGCCGCCGACCGAACTGTCCACTTGCGCGAGCAACGTGGTGGGCACCTGGACGAAATCGATCCCGCGCAGGAAGGTGGCCGCCACAAACCCGGCAAGGTCGCCCACCACGCCGCCGCCCAAAGCGACCACGAACGACCGGCGTTCGAGCCGATGCGCGGCCAGTTGATCGTAGCATTGGGCGACCACTTTCAGATGCTTGGCCCCTTCGCCGGCCGGCACGGTCACCAGCAACGGGTCGAACCCGGCCGCGCGCAAGGCATCGAGCGCTCTCCCGGCATACAACGGTTCGACGTTTCGATCGGTGAGAACGGCGCAACGCTCACCCAGCCGCAGCCGCCGGCAATGCTCTCCCAGCCGGGCCAGCAGCCCCTGCCCGGCATAAATCGAGTAGCTGCGTCCGGCGAGCGGAACGTTGACTCTGCGCATGGGGACAGCATAGGGATCGGCGACCCGCTGTCAAAGGCTCGGTCGCAAACCAGTTGACGGGCGGCCGGCGGGGCTCATGCTTGCGACATGTCCAAACCGCGATTCGTCCGGACGGCACTGGTCTGGTGCCTGAGCCTTCGGTGCCTGGGAGGGGCGGCGGTTGCGCTGCCGCTCGAGGATTTCGAGACCGATTCCGGGCGCGTCGAGTTCTACGGTGGCCAGGAGTTTCCCGGCGCCACCGGCCGCTTCGAACGCACGGTGGAGGCCGCCCGCGTCGGCCGCTGCGGCGGTCGGCTTCATTTCGATTTCTCCCGAGGCGGTCGTTATGTGGCGTTGCTGGTCCGTCCCTCGTCGGCGCCCGAACAGATCGTGGCGTCCGCCAACGGGCTGGGGGTTTGGGTCCGCCGGCCGGCCGGGCACGATCTGGTCCTGCGATATGCTGACGCTACAGGCCAGACTTTTCAGAAACCGATCGAGTGCGCCGCGGGTCGGTGGACCCGGCTCACGATCCCCTTCGACGGCTGGGTCATGCATTGGGGAGGCCCGAACGACGGACAGGTCCGGGGTGGTCCGGTGAGCGTGGCTCTGTTGGTCGAGGCCGGCGAATCGGCGGTGGGTCAGGTGGACTTCGACGAGCTCGAGTTCGTGTCGCAGGCGGATTCGACCGTGCGGGTCAGTCATGCCGCCTATCGGTTTACGCCGCGGGAGGGCTGGTCGCTGCGGGCGCACGGCCCGCTTGGCCAGTCCCGGCTGGAGGGGCGCATCCTGCGCCTGGACTACACCCAGGGGGCGCAGGCGTTCTCGTTGGTTCCCCCGGATCGTTCGTTGCCCGGCAACATCGATCGACTTCGCCTGCGGATCTACGGCAGCCCGCGCGGACTGCCGGTGCGCCTCTTTTTGCGCACCCATTTCATGACCTTCCATCGGGCACTGGATCGGCTCGACGGCGATGGACACCTTGAGCTGGCGACCGACGGTCCACCGGGTCCCGGTTGGGAGTGGGTGGGCGGCGAGAACGATGGCAAGATCCACGGTCCGTTGCGCCTGGGCGAGCTTCGTTTCGAACGACCCGCCAATGCCGGCACGCTCGAGCTCGAGCTCGAGGAGATCATCGTGGAATCCTCGGCCCCCGCCGCGAAACGTTGCCTGGCCAACGCGGCGTTGATCGAGGGTTTGGCCGGTCCGGCATTCGAGTTTACCGCCCGGGCGTTGACCGACGAACCCCGCCCAGCCGTCGTGCGCTGGGAATTGCGCAACTGGGAGGGACAAACGCTTGATCAGGGAAGGCACGAGCTCGAACTCAAACCGTCGGCGGTTCCCAGCCAGGTCCAGGTGAGCATCCCGCCTGAGCTGCGGGAGCGATGGCGTTTTCTCGAGGCCGAGTTCCACTTGGAGGTCGTCGACCAGGATGTGGCGCCGGTGCAGGCAGCGTGGGTCGCCCCGCTCGAGGACCGGGGCGACGCCGTGTTGCGGCCGGAATCTCCGTTCGGCATGGGCGCCTATTTTTATCGTTACCCGTCGAATGCGGAGGGTCTGGCCGAGATGTCGCGCGCCGCGGCGGTGGCCCAGGCCGCCGGCGTCAAATGGTCACGCGAGGAGTTCCAGTGGGGCCGCATCGAGCCGCGTCGGGGAGAGTTCGAGTGGGAATTTTACGATCAACTGGTGGCGACGGCCAGGCAGCATGGCATCCAGGTTTACGCCATCGTGGGTTATTGGTCCGGCTGGACTCAGCCGTATACGGCCGAGGGGATTGCGGATTATGTGCGTTACCTCGAGGCCCTGGTGCGGCGCTACCGCCGCGACATCCGCCACTGGGAGATCTGGAACGAACCGAATATCTTCTTTTGGCAAGGACCGAAGGATCTTTACGCCGATCTGCTCAAGCGGAGTTACGCCGCCGTCAAGGCGCTCGACCCCGACGCCGAAGTCCTCGGGCTCTCGACCGCCGGCATCGATTTCGATTACATCAAGCGCATGCTCGAGTTGGGCGCCCCGTTCGACGTTCTCACCATTCATCCGTACCGGCGAACGCTCAACGATCAGGCCTTTCTCGACGATCTGCGGCAGGTTTCCGATCTGGTGCGTCGGCCGGACGGCACGCGTCGCCCGGTCTGGCTCACCGAGCTGGGCTGGTCCACCTACAGCCCCCACAACACCCTCCGGCAGGATTTCGCGCCCACGACGCTCCGAACCCAGGCCGAGTTGATCGTCCGCTGTTATCTCCTCGCCAGCGTTTCCGGGATCGAGCCCCGCACGTTCTGGTATAACTTCCGCAATGACGGCGAGGACCCGTTCTATTTCGAACATCACATGGGGATCGTCGATCACCAGCTCCGGCCCAAACCCGCTTACCGCGCCTATGCGGTTTTGACCCGGATGCTGGCTGGACTCCAGCCGGCCGGACCGGTCGAGGCGGGCTCGGGAACCATGGCTTGGCGCTTTGCCTCGGCCAACGAACGACCGGAACCGAACCGTGCCGGGGACCGTGGGCGAGCGGTGACGGCGCTTTGGAATCCGCGCGAGGATGCCGAGGTGACATTGCCTGTGAGTGTCCCGCAAGCCCGTCGCGTCAACGCCGTGGGCGAAAGCGCCCCGCTGTCCGCCCGCGAAGGTCGGGTGGTGGTGCCTTTGCGCCGTGGGGCTGTCGTTTACCTGGTCGAGTGACCTGGTTGGAACCGGATCAGGATTGAGAGGGTGACGCAGAGATGGGCCAGGTAGTAAGTCGGCAGGATCAATCCATTCCAGCCGTCGTAGTTCAGGAACTCCTTGAAGGAGATAATGGTGTCCGAAAACACCACCAGCCCGATCCCCGCCACATAGCATCCCTTGACCAAAGCCGGTTGGCACAGCCCGATGGCCGCGGCCAGCGCCACGCAAGAAATCAGCAGATACAACAACACCGCCCCGTTCAACACCACGCCGTCGATGGCCGGCGCGAGCCAGAATCCGTAATACGGCACAAACACCAGCAGCAGCACCATGAGACCGGGTCGGTGCAATCGTCCATTCATGAGCGCGTAGCCCGCATAACCCAGATGCGCCAGGAAAAACGCGCCGATCCCAGCCTCGAAGAAATGCTCCCGGCCGCTCCGGTTCGAGAGAAACCAATCGCCGATCATCGACATCCCGAACGCCCAGATCACCGCCCACAACTCCCGGCGCGCCTCGGGCGGCAGGCGCCGCAACTCGAGCCACAGGATCAACCCGCAAGCGCCGGGAACCCCGAGTTTCAACGGCACGTATCCCGTCCGCAGCGCGAAGACCGCGGTTAATGCCGGAACGATGAGCAGCGCGAAGCGATTCACCGGCCAGAGGCTACCCGCTTCCCATGCCTGGCGTCCACCGACATCGCCCAGGCACCGGCGGCCCCGGATGTCCACGCGGGTTCAGGACCGCGCGGCGACGGAGAACCGATCCCGCGGGGCATCGGGGTTCCGTCCCCAATCGGTGGAGTTGCATCTCGTCGTCGAATCGAGATACTGCCGGCGGTTATGGAAACGCATGATCTGGTGGTGATTGGAGCGGGGCCCGGCGGTTACGTGGCGGCCATTCGGGCGGCGCAGCTTGGGTTGAAGGTGGCTTGCGTCGAGAAGGAACCGGCCTTGGGTGGAACCTGTCTCCGTCTCGGCTGCATTCCCAGCAAAGTCCTGCTTGAATCGAGCGAGCGCTTCAGGGAAACCCGCCTGTCCCTCGTCCAACATGGCATCCGCGTGGGCCAGGTGGAACTCGACCTGCCCGTGCTGATGAAGCGCAAAGAGACGGTGGTGCAGACGCTGACGAAAGGCATCGACGGTCTGTTGCGCAAAAACAAGATCACACGCCATACCGGCCAGGCCAGACTCGATGGACCGGGTCGCGTCGCGGTCGATCAGGCCAATGGCACCCTCCAACTCGAGGCCAGGCAGGTGATCCTCGCCACCGGCAGCCGGCCCGCGCCGCTGGCCGGGGTCGAGTTGGACGGAGACCGGATCGGTACGAGCACGGAGGCCCTCGCTTATTCCGAGGTGCCGAAACACCTGGTCGTCATCGGCGCCGGTTACATCGGCCTCGAACTGGGCTCGGTCTGGCAACGGCTCGGGTCGAAGGTGACCGTGCTCGAGTTCCTCGACCGGATACTTCCGGGGATGGACGACGAATTGGCGGCGGATGCTCAGAAGATTTTCACGAAACAGGGGCTCCAGTTCCGGCTGGGATGTCGGGTCACCGCCGCCAAACGCGTCGGCGACACCTGCGCGGTTGAGATCGACGGCGCGCCGCCCATCGAGTGCGACCGGGTGTTGCTGGCGGTGGGGCGGATCCCCCACACGGACGGGTTGGGGCTCGCCACGGTCGGGATCCAGTTGAATGAAAAGGGGCGTATCCCGGTGAACGACCGCTTTGCGACCTCGGCCCCGGGTGTGTTTGCCATTGGCGACGTCATTGGCGGGGCGATGCTGGCGCACAAGGCCGAGGAAGAGGGGATTGCGTGTGTCGAGGGAATCGTGACCGGACACGGCCACGTGAATTACGACACGATACCGGGCGTGGTGTACACCCATCCGGAGATCGCGTCGGTGGGGAAGACCGAGGCGCAGCTGCAGCAGGAGGGCGTGGAGTATCGCAAAGGAGTATTTCCGTTCCTGGCGAGTGGCCGGGCCAGGACCCTCGGGGTGACCGACGGCAAGGTCAAAGTCCTGGCCAATGCCAGGACCGATCGGGTGTTAGGGGTTCATATCATCGGACCGCAGGCGGGCGAACTGATTGCCGAGGCGGCCACGGCGATGAATTTTGGCGCCAGCAGCGAGGATATCGCGCGGTGTTGCCATGCCCATCCCACTCTGGCCGAGGCCCTGAAGGAAGCGGCCCTGGCGGTGTCGAATCGCGCGATCCACATCTGATCACCGGTTCAGCTCCACCTGCAGTTTGATGGCCTCAAGAAACTCCTGAACCTGTGGAAAGCCATGGGGCACCAGATTTTCCGAGGCCAGGTCGCCACCCCAACCGTCCACCTTCAACGACAGCCCGGCCAGCCGCCACGAAGTCGGATTGACCTGCGTGCCGCGAAGTCGGACGCGGAGCGCCTGCGGTTTCCGGCTGTCTTCGATCCGCCGGTCGAACACGAGCTCGTAAGCATGGCGCGACGGCATTTCGGCATAACCACGACCCGCGAAGAATTCCCGCGCGGCGGCGAGAATCGGCTCGATCCGCGCCGATTGAATGACCACCTCGGGGGATCCGGATGGGGTATCCAGCGTCGCTTTCTTTTTGCCGCCGGAAGAGCCGCAGCCCACCGACAGCATCGCCAAAAGGGTCACGCAGATCAACGTCAGCAGGGAGTTTCGCATGCGGTTGGAATTACAGCTTTGCCTGGCAAAAATCGAGCGCATTTCCTGCCGGACTTGCGCAGCCGGACCTTCGATTGGCGGGCCGGCCCCGGTTTCTCGAGGATTCGTATTCCCATCCCGCCCGGTTTGGGCAACACTCGCGGCGCGCGGTGGACATGATGAAACCTTGATTCTGAGCTGGCTATGTTCGCCGCGTTCCTGGCAACCCTCCTCTTTTCCTTGTCCGTCGTGGCGGCCAGTCGCACGACCCGCGCGCTGGGCGGCACGACCGCGAACTTCTACCGGTTGTGTCTGGCCACGACGTTTCTTGCCCTCTGGGCCCATGGCGTGGGGCAGGGGCTGGGCGGCGGGGCGTTCGGCTGGTTCTTCGTCAGCGGCGTGGTCGGCTTCGGCATGGGCGATCTCGCGCTCTATCAGGCGCTGCCGCGGCTGGGACCACGGCTCACAATTCTGATGGTGCAATGCCTGGCGGCGCCATTCGCCGCGCTCACGGAATGGCTTTGGATGGGCACTCGGCTCAGCCCGGGGCAACTCCTGGCCGGTCTGGTCATCCTGGCCGGAGTGGCCATTGCCGTGGCACCCAGGGAACATCTGCACCTTCCGAGGCGCGCCCTGATGATAGGACTGCTGCTGGGCGTGGTGGCTGCCTTGGGTCAGGGACTGGGGGCGGTCATCAGTCGCAAAGCCTACGCCATGGTCGAGCTGAACGGAGGTTCGGTCGATGGCATGACCGCAGCCTATCAGCGGATCCTTGGCGGATTGCTGTTCACCGCGCCGTACGCGCTGGCGATGTTGACCCGCGACCGTTGGCGGGCCCGGGAAGGAGCTATCATCGATTCCGCGGTGCCGGCCGGAAGCCGGCCTGGTCGGTCGATCTGGATCTGGGTGGTGGTGAACAGCCTGGCTGGACCCACGGTGGGCGTGGGCTGCTATCAATGGGCGCTCGCCACCCAGCCCAGCGGGGTGGTCTTGCCCATCGTGGCCACCACCCCCATCGCCGTCATCCCTTTCGCTTATCTGGTTGAGGGCGACCGGCCCAGCCTGCGGTCGGTGGTCGGCGGCATCGTCGCGGTGGGTGGCGCCATCGCCCTGACACTCATCCGTTAGCCCCGATGCACGCCGCACTGGAACACGAACCAGTCCGGGTTCAAGGCGGCAAGGGGCCTCACGGGAAGGTTGTCTTATCCGCGCACGGTTCGAGGCGCGCGATGTGGTCCATGATCGCTTCGGCCGTCCGCTGGTAGATTTCCTTCAGGCGCGCCTTGGAACAGGTCTGCGCCTCCGCCCGCCAGCGGTCAAGATCCATGGGGCGTCCGAACTTGACCGCCACGGACCGGGGCCGCGGCAGGCGCATCTTTCGGCCGTAGGCCTCGAAGGTGCCAAACAGGCGGATGGGCACGACCGGCGCCGCGCTCTTGATGGCCAGCAAACCGATCCCCGAGCGCGCGGGTTGCAGGGCGCCATCCAGCGTACGTGTTCCTTCCGGAAAGAGAATCACCGCGTTGCCCGCGTTGAGTCGGTCCATGATGGCGCGCAACCCGGTGGCACCACCCCCATCGCGGTCGACGGGCACGACGTTCCATGATCGCAGCACGGCGCCGAACAGGGGGTTCCGGAACAGGTTCTCACGGGCCAGGTAACAGATGTCGCGTTTGAGCGCGGCACCTACCAGGGGCGGGTCGAGCAGGCTGGCGTGATTGGCGGCGAGGATGACCGGACCCGTTTCGGGCACGCGGTCCGCCTCGTACACCCGCCAGTGAAAGTAGGTGCCGAAGACGGCCCGGCACAAGATCCAGGGCGCGTAGTAGACGGCTTTCACGGGGCCTGAGCGGACCGTTGTCTGACCGCCTCGAGGATCAACGCCGTGGTCTGGTCGGACGTCAGCCTCGAGTTGTTGATCACCTTCGCCCCCAGTGGAACCATGAGCGGTGCCTTGGCCCGCTGGCTGTCCCGCTGATCGCGGGCGGCCAGATTCTCTGCCAAGCCGTCCGCCGTGCGTCGCCGGGTTCGTTCGTCCAGGGTCGCGTCGAGATAAAACTTGAGGTCGGTCTCCGGAAAAACGTTGGTGCCGATGTCGCGGCCTTCCATGACGAGATTGCCGAACCGGACGCACGCGCGCTGATGTTTGACCATCCAGTCCCGCACCTTGGGGACGGCGGCGACGTGCGGGACGGCCGCGCTGGTCTCCGCCGTGCGGATTTCCTGCTGTGGGTAATAGCCGTCGACCAGCAGCCGGACCTCGCCGTCGACGCAGGTCAGCGAGGTTTTCCAGCGGCGCAGGGCGGTGGCGAGGGCCTTGGGATCGTGGATGTCGATCCGCCGGGCGAGGCAATACCAGGCGAGGGTTCGATACATCGCGCCCGTATCGACATACACATAACCCAGGGCGCGCGCCACCCGGCGGGCATTGGTGCTTTTGCCGCTGGCGCTCGTGCCGTCAATTGCGATCACCACAGGTTGTGTCATGCGAAGGGGTCCCGCTGGTAAACCGTCCTCAATGCGCGAACAACTCGTCGGCGTCCAGCCGCCGGCCGCCGGGATAATCGAGGATCGTCGCCCCCAATCCGTGCGGCGGCGGCGCCACCAGTTTCTGGAAAAAGCCCGGAAAAGTTTTTCGGACGCACGCGGGATTCTTGATTTTGATCCCCGGAACTTTCAATCCCAGAGTGGCGAAACACATCGCCATCCGATGATCGTCGTAAGTCTCGATCTCGGCCGGACGCAAACCCGCCCTCGAGGGAATGACCGTCAGGCTGTCGCCGTGCTCGTTCACTTGCGCCCCGCAGCGGGTCAATTCGGTTCGCAACGCGAGCACCCGCTCGCATTCCTGGAGCCGCAGCCGCGCCAGGTCGGTGAATCGCACCGGCGCCGCTCCGAGCGCCGCCAGCACAATCCCGGTCATGATGCTGTCGCCAAGGTCGGTCTGCCGGGAGATGACCAGCGCCGGTTCCCCGGGTGGCGTCGCCATCGGCCAATGGCCGCCCGCGCCCTGGATGGCCGCCAGGTAGCCCGGACAACGCTCGTCCACTTGCCAGCCCGAGTTCGGCCAGTCCGCCACCCGAATGCTGCAGTGAGTGAGCCTCGCCTCGCCCGGTTTCGGCGCGGCGGGATCCCCTTCCGACCAGTGGCCGGCCCCCCAGAAGTAGCTGCCGCTCGAGGCGTCCGGTTCGATCTGGAACTCCCCGCCGCGGTGGGGAAACTGTTCGAGCAACCGCGCGGTCATCGCCACATACGGCGATTCCTCGGCGTTCTCCCCGTGCGTCTCAATCTCCCAACCGCCCACCCGCGAGGCGAGCAGCAGCGCCGAGGCGAATTGCGAGCTCTCCTGGATGCTCACGGCGCATCTGCCGGGGCGCGGACCGCCGCCATGGATCAACGCCGGCAAACGGTCGGCAGGCGCGTCGATCTGGTAGCCGAGTTGCCGGAGCGCGTTGAACAGCGCCTCCTGGGGACGCAGATGCATCCGCGGCACCCCATGCAACCGATAAACGCCGCTCCCAAGGCAGACCAGGGCCGCCAGAAACCGCGCGGCGGTGCCCGCATTCGCCACGAACAAGGCCAGCGGATTCTGGAGGGTCCCGCCGCGTGGCACCTGCCCGCCCCGGCCATGCACCGTCAGTGTGCGATTGCACGGTTCGACCGGATCCGGCGCCACGTTGACCATGAAACCGAGATGGCGCAGGCACTCGACCATGACCTGGGTGTCCTCGCTCCATAACGCCCCCCGCAACACGGTCTCTCCGTCCGTCAGGGCCGCCAAAGCCAGGGCTCGGTTCGTAATGCTCTTGGATCCCGGTACCCGCACCGTAGCGCGCGTCGTCGTCGGCAAGGGCACAATCTCGATGGTCTCCGGAAGCATGAGGTTACTCCGGCGAGGATGAGACCGGGTGGCGCAACCATTCGTCGCGACGCCGTTTTGCCGTCACCAGAAACTCCTCAATGGTCTTGGCGTCGCCCTCGACCAACGCGTGCTTCAGTTCCTCGAGATCGGCAATGAACACACCCAACACCCGCGCGAGATTGCGGCGATTGGCCAGCACGATGTCCCGCCACATCTCGGGCAGACCCGAGGCAATCCGGGTGGCATCCCGAAACCCGGTGGCGCAGAGCCGGGCTTGTTCCTTCGGATGCATCGGGCTCAACACATAATTGGCGAGCCCCGCCGCAACCACGTGCGGCAGATGGCTCGAGCGGCTCACTAGATCGTCGTGCGTCTCCGGAGCCATGCGCATGACCACTCCGCCCACCGCCCGCCAGAAATCCTCCGTCCGCTTCACCGCCACCGCCGAGGACCGCGACGTCGGCGTCACGACACAGGTCGCCTGCTCGAACAAATCGGCGCTGGCCGACCCCGGGCCGGCCTTCTCAGCCCCCGCCATCGGATGGCTCCCCACAAAATGGCCGCCCCCGGCGCTCACGATCGGTTCGAGTTCCTCCACCACGGTTCCCTTGACGCTTCCCACATCCGTCACGATCACCCCCGGCTTGAACGCCGGCCGCATCGCCTCGGCCAGCTCCCGCATCCGCGCCACCGAAGCGCACAGAATGATCAGATCCGCGCCTTCAGCCGCCCGGTGCGCGTCCCGGGTGGCATGGTCCACGACGCCCAACCGTTCGCACTCGCTGATGCTTGCCGTCCGCCTCACCAACCCATCCACCACCCGAGCCAGACGGCGGCGCTTGATCGCCAGACCCAGCGATCCTCCCAATAAACCCACTCCCGCGATCGTGATCTTCTGGAAAAACACGCCGGATAATAGAGCAGGCCACCACCCCCGACGCAAGCACAGGGGTCCAATTACGGCGAACCGGGGGCCGTCACCAGGATCGGTCCAGCCGGAGGGTCCTGCCGCGGGAGTTCGGAAAGGACGGGCTCAGTCCATCCCCGGGTGATGGTCCGCCAGTTCCAACACCCGCTCGAGGATGACGTCGGCCAGCAGCGGATCCATCCCCACGCTTCCCGTATACCAAACCCTCTTATTGCGGCGGAGGGTTGGATTCACCCAGACGGCTCGACCCTGAGCCAGCCGCTCGCGGACGTCCGCTTCGCTTTCCCCCAGCAACATGGGGATGTCCTCCTGGACATGCATGCCATCGCTTACAAAGAAGGGAACCATGACCAGGTTCGGGGCTTGGACAAAGCTGTAGCAGTCCCCGATGCGCAGCTCTTCCTCCATGAACGCCGCGTGGACTTCCGCGTACCGGCTCAGTTGGCGGATCGTTGCCACCTGCCGGTCGATGACCTCTCGCGATCGCTCGGTCTTCCGGGTGCCGTGCCCGGCAATCACCAGGGCGGTTTCCTCCAGGCGCGGGGCGGGCGATCCCGGGTACCGCCTGACCACACCCTCGGCCAGTGCCAGCACGACCCCGTTCATGCTCGGATGGGTCCCCACGGGCCGGCCGTAGCGCAGGAGCTTTCGCCCGCGCCGACCCGCTGGTGCTGCGCCCCCGGGGTCCAGCGCCAGACCCAGTTCCCGGGGAATGATCTCCCGGGTGAAATAGCCTTCACTCATGAACACCGGGATCGCAAAGCTCTCGTCGGTCGGGATCCTGTCCCAGGTCTCCCGCAGGAAAGGGGGTTCCTTGTAGTAGCATTCGAGCACATGACCGAACAGTCCGCGTCGGCGCAGCTCCGCCCCGTGCCGTTCGATTGCGCGGCGTGAATCCCGGTTCTTAGTCGAGCCGTGCCCGATGAGAATCAGGGTCGAATTCGAGAATCTTTGTGCCGCCGTGACCACGCCGCCAAACTGTCGCAGATTCGGCGCCGCCGCAAGCCCGCCGCCCTATCCTTTCCTTCGGACGGTGGAACTCAGGACCTCGAGCGCGCGGAGCGTGGCGGCACTGCGGGTTTCGACCCCCAGATGAACGAAGATGTCTAGGAGATGCTTTTTCACGGTGGACTCGCTGATGCCCAGGATGGTGGCGATGTCGGCGTTGGTCTTGCCCTGGGCCACCCAGAGCAACACCTCCGCCACCCGCGGCGTCAGACCCAGCGACAGGAGCGGTTCAGCGGAAGTGAAGTCCGGGCGGAACTCGCGTTGATCCAGCTGGTCCTGGCGTTTGAACCGCGCGTTGACCGCCTCCAGCAGATCCTCCCGGGCGACCGGCTTGGTCAGGTAATCATCCGCGCCGAGGTTCATTCCGGAACGGAGATCGCCGCGCTCGCCTTTGGCGGTCAGAAAGACGAAAGGAATGTTCATCGTGGCGGGGACGTCGCGCAAGGCGCGCAGCACCTCGTGCCCGTCCATGACCGGCATCATCACGTCGCACAGGATCAAGTCCGGGATTTCCGCCAGGGCCACGGCCAGGCCAGCCCGGCCGTTCGAGGCGATCAACACCTCGAAGCCTTCCAGCCGTAGCATGGTTTGCAGGTTGCGCCGCATTTCCGGTTCGTCTTCGATGACCAGGATTCGTCTCATGATGGTTTAAGCTGCGGTCGGGCTCCCGGTCGCTCGGACCGACGCCGGGTTCGGGTGACCCGCGGTTCTATCCAGCAGCGGGAGGCGCACGACCACCGTGGTGCCTTCACGTTCGAGGCTGTGGAGTTGGACCTGGCCGCCGTGTCGTTCCACGCAGCGCTTGACAATCACCAAACCGAGGCCGGTCCCGGGACGATGCCCGACATTGCGCCCCCGGTGGAAGCTGTTGAACAGCCAGGCCAGGTCTTGCGGGGGAATCCCGATGCCCCGGTCCGAAATGCGGAAGACGAGATCGACCCCTTCCGGTTCGACCTGGAGATCGACGGGCGATTCGTCGGCGGAGTATTTCACGGCGTTGGAGAGGAGGTTGGTGAAGACATGGCGCAGGAGGCGTTCATCGGCCATGACCGAGGCGGGCAGGGGACCGTGATGCAGGCGGATCGGACATCGTTGCTGCGTCGCGGCGTGGATCTCATCGATGAGCCGGCCGAGAAACTCCCGCAGGTCCAGCGGGGCGGGCTTGAACTCGAGCTTGCCGGCGTCGGCCTGTCCCAGGAGCAGAACTTCCTCCATCAACCGGGCCATGCGCAGGCTGTTCTTCTGGATCGAAAGCAGCTGCTCCCGGCGTTCGGCGGGATCAAGCCGGTCAAAGTAGGAGTCCAGGATCTCCGCCGAGGACATGATAATGCTGAGCGGTGTCCGGAACTCATGGGAGATCATCGAGACGAAGCTGCTCTTTAGCGCGCTCAACTCACGCTCCCGCGCCAGGGCCCGCAGCAGTTCCGCCTCGGCTTGCTTTCGCTCGGTGATGTCGTTGATCACCGCCTGAATGACCTGGCGGCCGCCCCATTGAATCCGGGTCAGGATGACTTCCACCGGGATATCCTGACCCTGGTGGTTGCGGCAGACCCAATCAAACCGGGTGCTGCCCTGGGCGAGACAATCGGCAATGTGCTTCCGGGAAAGAACCTCCGCCGGTTCGCCCCCCGGTTGGATCGGCGTCGCCGAATCGGCCGGGTGTTTCCCGATCAGCTCGTCCGGGCTGGCAAAGCCCAGGATTTTCACGGCCGCCGGGTTGACTTCGAGGAACTGCTCCTCGTCGTGCAGCATGACCCCCTGGCTGGAGGCCTCGAACAGGGCCCGGTATTTCTCCTCGGATTCGCGCCGGGCCTGATCCGCGCGCTTCTGATCGATGGCCAGCGCCGTCTGCTCGGCGACGAACATCAGGATCTGCTGGTGCTCGGCCCGGTAAACCTCGTCGCTCTGGTAGTCCTGCACCGCCATCACCCCGAGCTTGCGGCCGTGGACGATCAGGGGCACCCCGAGCCAGATGGCGGCCGGCACGCCGGCTTCAAGGTAGGGCGATTCCTGGACCCCCTCGAAAATGACGCCCTTGCCCACTCGGCGCTTCCGCATCCGGCGGTTCACCAGGAGCGGTTTCCCGGTGCGGAAGACGTAGCCGGTCAACCCCGTGTTCTGATTCATCGGCTTCGGCTGCGGGCTGGCCTCGTCCACATGGTAAGGAAACACAATAAGACCCGTCGCCGCATCCAGCAGCGCGATGTAAAAGTTGCGCGCCGGCATCAGGCCCTGAATGATCTCGTGGATGCGCTGGTACAGGGTGTTCAGATCTTCAGTGGCCAGCACCGCGGCGGAGATCTCGTAAGTCGCTCGCTGCACCACCTCACGTCGCCGCCGTTCGGTGTTGTCCGAGATGCTTCCCCGGATCCGGCACCGATTGTCTTCTCCGGGCATGCGCACCAACCGGATCTCGCACGGGATCAGCCGCCCGCTCGCGTGCCGGTGCATCCAGTCGAACACCGGGATCCGCCCCCGCCGGGTCTCCTCGATCCACGCCCTCGCCAGTTCCGCCGAGCTCCGCCCATCCGGCTGGAACTCCGGGCTCACATCGGCCGGGGTGCATTCCAGCAACCGTTCCCGGGGTAATCCGAAGAGTTCGACCGCGTTCTGATTGCACTCGTCAAACCGGCCGCTCAGCCCGTCGAACACGACGATCGCTTCGGGCGCATGTTCAACCAGGATGCGCAACCGGGCCTCGCTCGCGCTCAGTTCGGCGGTGCGCTCCAGGATGCGGCGTTCGAGCGTTTGATTCAGTTCGCGGATGGCATCCTCAGCCTGCTTACGTTCCGTGATGTCCAGGATGGTGCCAACATGGTAACTGATGGTGCGGCCGTCGGGAGAGTAAACCGCCCGGCTGCTCGATAAACCCCAAAATGACGAGCCGTCCTTCCGCCGATAACGCACCTCTTCGTGCGTAAACCCTCCCTCCCTGGCCAACTGACCCAACAACCTGGCCCGGTCCGCCGGGTCCACATAGAGCTTCTCCCGCGGCCGGCACCGCAGATCTTCGAGAGATTCATAACCGAACATCCGCAAGTACGCCGGGTTCACGAAAGTCAGCCCCTCGAGCGGGCTGTTCCGATAGATCGCCTCCGACAGTTTGTCGGCAATCGAGGCCAGCAACTCCTGATTCTCCCGAGACTGAAACGGACTCACGATTCCGGTCTCCATCGCTGCAGTCTTATCACCACGATTAACACTCGTAAACCTCCAAGAATCGTCAATGGACCTTTCGGTCCATGGCACGGACGGTCGTTCGGCGCTACGCTCATTCCGTCATGAACCTGATCTCCTTCGGGCGTTGCCCCATGACCTCCGGGGAATGGCAACCGGGCATCCGCCCATGGCTGCGCCGCTCCGTGGCCTTCATTTTACTCACCTGATGTCACCGATACCTCAGTCGCCCGAATCCGGCTGTCTCCCAACGATCAGACGCTGCTTCTGGAGCGCCGGCATTCAAATCTCCCAACTCTCAGCATCCCGCGGCAACCAGGGTGATCCCGACATCCTCGAACACTTCGTCCCTCCACGCGCGGGTCCGCCTTTCTATCTGCTCGAGGAACGAACCGAGGCGTTTTATGTGGTTCAAGGCAGGTTCCGCTTTCGTTGTGGCGCCAACGATATTTTGATGGCCGCCGGCCAGTTCCTCCAGTTGCCGCGAGGCCTGCCTCATCTTTACGAAAACGTGGGAGGAGACTGGGGACGACTGCTCAATGTCATCGCCCCGGGCGGGTTGGAGCCCTTCTACGTCGAACTCGAGGCGGCATCGCGTTCCTGTCCGGTCAGTTTCGATCGGATTCTGCAACTCGGGTCACGGCATGGCGTTTCGATCCTGACCTCCCAGATGAACTGCCGATCGGATCCTGTGACCTGAGCCCAACCCAAAACCCGGGTTGGCAAGAGCCGTAACTCAACCGGCTGAACAAATTGGATTTTTACGCACTGCGCATGCAATGCAATAGCATGTCCAGTCGCGCCATCCGCATAAATGGGAAGCCTCTAATGCGTGCTCAAACCGCTGATAGCAAGCCTTTTGTATTGTCCACACCTCGCATGGCATATCGCGTGTTCATAGTCTGCTGTGGTTAACACAAAAAGACGTATGAATACAAAATTACTCCTGGCCGGTTTGCTCGTAGCGCTCATGGCTCCTGCCGCTCAAGCGGCGGGGCTGCACTTGAGAGGTGGTCCTCCCTTCAATGAGTTGAACATTCCGCCGGCAATCACGTTTCTCAAAGTGCATGGACAGCCGGTGGCACATTCCCGGGGTCGGCTCATCTCGAATCCTCAATCCTGGAACGGCCAACAGCAGGGCATCTGGACTCGATCGGAATTCGGTTCGCAGAATGGCGACCCGGAAAGCGGGTACTGCAACGGCAACGGGCGGCCGCCCGGGGTGCCCGAACCCGAGGGAATTGCGGGTGCGTTAGCCGCCGCGGTATTGGGTTTGGGATTTGCCGGTTACAATTTTGGTCAGCGGCGACGCGTCCACGGCGCTGCTCAGGTTCAATAACGCAAGTCAGTCAGTCGAAAAGGCCACCCTCGGGTGGCCTTTTTTGTTCCAGGCTTTACACGGGCGGCCCGGTCACGGGCGGCAGAGGAACTCGTCGACACGCACCACGGAACGCAGGAGCGCCGCGCGCATCCGGATTTCCGGGAGTTGCTTGACCACCCCGAAGTCCGCGTTGAAGCCGCGCGTGCCCTCGCCGTTAAAGCATGATGGCGCGCGCCACTTCCTGCGCCTTGGCGTCGCCAAAAAGACGTCGCACCAGGGCTAACCCGAAGGTCAGGGCGGTGCCGGCGCCACGCGAGGTGATCAGGTTGCCGTCCTCGACCACTTCTCGTCCTGACAACGCCTGGGGCAACTCCTCGTTCACGCTGAAATGCGCCGTGTAACGCCTGTCGGCCAGTAATCCGGCGTCCCCGAGTATCGCGGGCGCCGCACAGATTGCCGCCACCAGCTTGCCCGCGTCCGCAAAGGCCCGGGCCAGCCGGGCGGGCCGACCGTCCGCCCGCAGTTCCTTCACCCCTGGTCCGCCCGGGATCAGCAGGAGGTCAAATTCCTGTTGGACCACATCTGCCAGCGCCGCATCAGCGTGCAGCGTAATGCCGCAGCGCCCGGTCAAATGCAGGTCGCCCGGGACTGACGCCATGACCACCTCCGCACCGGCGCGACGCAGAAGGTCAACGGGAGCTGTCACCTCGATCTCCTCAAAGCCCGGCCCCAGGAGACACAACACCCGCTTGCTCATGATGAAACAACTACCCCAAGAAAGCGGTTTTCCATCTAACGCCCGCCCTGGGTCCTGGCGGCGTTGTACTGCATCAGCAGCCGCGCGGCCCTCTGGGCATTGGGGTCGCCGCTGGCCATCGCGTCGGCAACCTGCTTCTGCAGCATCCGCATGCGATTGTGGTAATCGAGCCGTTGCTGGTCGGTAAGCATCGACTGCTGCTGCTGCGCCGCGATCTGAGCCCGAAGAATCGCATCTGCCGCCCCTTCGTAATCCTGGCTCTGCATCCGAGTGTCAATCTGGGCGATTTGGGCCTGCACATCATCCGCCGGCGCGGGCTGAGCATAAACCGGTTCGGGTGCGGGCGCCGGTGCGGGCTCGGCAGCCTCAACCGGAGCGGCGGCGGCTGGCGGAGGGGCTTCTTCCTTCTTGCAGCCCGCAAATGCGAGCGATAGGACGACCAAGGCCGGGCACCATGCCAAGCTGAACTGTCGCGCCAAATCGTTTTTCATAGACCTTTCCTTTCCGGTCCGCTCTACCTGCCACCCGTCGGACTGACCGGATCACACCAAAGTTCATTGGGAACCACGGGTGTCCTGGTCAATCCCGACAACTCGTGGAACCGGGCGTAGCGCATAAACACCGCCGTGCCGCCAAAGGTTCCCACCGAAGCGCCGCCGCCCACGTCTTTGCTCACGTCCACGGCCTGTCCGCCACCGCCGGAATGCCGCTGGGAAACGCCTTCGGCCGGTTGGTTGCCCGCGTCGTTGAAATAAAACGGAAAATACTCGTCAGTCTCCCACATGAGAATATCGGTAGGCTTGAACGAGGAGAGCTTGTGCGTCCGTCCCCCGTTGTTATCCAGGCGGGCGCTGCCGAAGCTGTTTACCGCGCCGTTCCAACTGTAACTGGTCAGCTTGATCCCGCGTTGGAGCCAGAGGCTGCGTTTGGGTCCGCGCGATTCGGTCATGTCCTTCGGGCAGAACAGGGCTTTGTTTTCCTGGATGATTGGGCCGAGTTGGCTCTGCTGGAAGAATGGAAGCTGGTTGGTGTTCTCCATCTGGCCCCGGAGCTCGGGAATCCTCCGTCCATCCGGCAGGGTCGTGGCATAACACCAGTTGGCCGGACCCGGGTTTTCCCAGACGGTACCCCAACTGGGGTGCGGCATGTAATCGTTGTTGTCACCGGAGTAAATCGTCATCGCCAGCATGATCTGTTTCACATTGTTCACGTCGATGATCCCCTGCGCCTTATCCTTGGCCTTGGACAACGCGGGCAGGAGCATCCCGGCCAGAATGGCAATGATCGCTATGACCACCAGAAGCTCGATCAGGGTAAAAGCCCGGAGTCGCAGGGAGGGATTCGATGGAGTCTGCATATCGTTACGATATTTCTACGCCGCATGGCGGACGCTTCGCACTTAGGGTTTCTCAGGCGGAGCCTAGCAGTCCGGACCGCTCCGTCAACTGTGCGTTTACGTGCACATACCCCCGCTCTTGCGTAACTCGCCACTTGCTGCTGAGGTGTTGCCATGGACTGGCTCTTGAGCCCTCAAATCTGGATCAGCTTGCTGACGTTAACGGCGCTGGAAATTGTGCTGGGCATCGACAATATCGTCTTCATCTCGATTCTGTCGGGCAAACTGCCGTTGCACCAACAGGCTAAAGCCCGGCAATTGGGCCTGAGCCTGGCCCTGATCACCCGAATCCTGCTGCTCTGCAGCCTTGCCTGGATGGTGCGGCTGACCAGCCCCCTCTTCGAGATTCCCACTCTCGGCATCCTGCACGCCGCGCACCCGGTTTCCGGTCGCGATCTGATCCTAATTGTCGGTGGCCTCTTTCTGCTGTTCAAGGGCACCCACGAAATCCACGCCAAACTCGAGGGAACGGACACCGCTGCGGCCGGGGCGCTCGCCCCCAGTTTCTCCGCGGTCATCGCCCAGATCCTGGTGATCGACATGGTGTTCTCCCTCGATTCGGTGATTACCGCCGTGGGCATGGTTCGTCAGTTGGGCGTGATGATCGCCGCGGTGGTCCTGGCCATCATCTTCATGTTGGTTTTCGCCGGTGCCATTAGCGATTTCATCCATCGCCACCCCACCATCAAGATGCTGGCCCTGAGCTTTCTGTTGCTGATAGGGTTCACCCTGGTGGCGGAGGGATTCCATCATGAAATACCCCGAGGCTACATCTACTTTGCCATGGCCTTCTCCGTTGGCGTCGAGTTCCTCAACCTGAAGGCGCGCGCCCGCCCCCCGGAGGCGGGCCCGGTCCAACTGCGCCAGACCTACCGTTAGCCCGAGAGAAAAGGGAAACATCGAAACCGCCTAAACCCAACGCTTCGACCATTCAGGGGCTTGGTTTTCCCATTTTGAGCTTCAAGGAATCCAGTCCGGGCCGGTGCCGCGTAACTGCTTGCCATAACCGGGATGAAGCGATTACGCTTCCGCCGCAGCATAAATCAAAGGCGGACGGTGGTCCGGCCATGAGAGCAACCAACTTCGCTTATGAAGCATTCTCGTCTCGTGAACTCATTTCTGAACCACTTGGGCCTCGTCGCCTTGCTCGGCGCCCTCTGCGGATGCGCCAGCCTTGAGCGGGATATGACGAAAACCACTACCGCCGCCAACGAACCGATCGGGTTCCTCGTCCGTACCAATTACCAGGGCTGGGCCGATTCGATCCTGGTCAGCAACGGCAGGGTCGAAGCCATCATCGTCCCCGCCATCGGACGCGTCATGCAGTTCCGCTTTGCCGGCGAAAACGAAGGCCCGTTCTGGGAAAATGAATCCCTGTTCGGGCAAAACCCCGACCCCGCCTCGACCAATTGGCTGAACTTCGGCGGCGACAAGACCTGGCCCGCGCCCCAAGGCGAGTGGGCATTCATCACCCCTCGCGACTGGCCTCCGCCGGCCGGATTCGACGCCGTGCCGATGCAGGCAAGCATCGACGGCTGGAAGATCAAACTGGTCTCGCCGGTGGATCCGTACTACGGCATTCGCACCATTCGTGAAATCAGCTTGGCCCTCGATGAACCCGTCATGAATATCACCACGAGATACGAAAAACTTGAGGGTTTGCCGCTTATGGCCAGCGTCTGGGTCATCACCCAGCTGAAGGAACCGCTGGTGGCCTGCGGCCGGGTCGCAAATTTCTCGATGTACCGGGAGGGATTCCGGCTCATGTCCGAGCAAAGCCCCCCCAACCTCGAAGTCCGCGATGGTATCCTGCGCCTCCAGCGCGATCCCAAGACCGCGCACAAGGTTGGCATGGACGTTGGCAGTCTGCTCTGGGTGGGAGAGAAGGAGATGCTCCGCATCGATTCCTCCCGGTTGCCGCAGCAAGTTTACCCGGATCGTGGCGCGAGCGCCGAAATCTACACCAACCCCGATCCCTTGCGCTATGTGGAACTCGAGGTGCTGGGCCCCATCCACAAAATGATCCCGGGCACCACCATCCATCGCACCTCGAGCTACACGCTCATGCGCCGGACGGAACTGGATCCCGAGCTCGACGTCCGCAAAGCCTTGTTGCGGTAGCCCGAGATCTCCGGGAATTCACCGGACGGAGGCCGATTGGCATGCCTTCATCCGCCTGTATCGTCCCGACGCGGTGATTGTGACCGGTGCCCTGTGGCAGGATTTGCTCGACGATGATCAGCCTGGTCATGACCGGCTCCAGCAGGTGACCGTCTTTGCCGAGGGCACCCGCTACCCACCGGCATAACCGGCGTCGTGACCCGCTTGTTCGACGGTCGGACATGGCGGTTTGAAGCGGACGTGTTGACTTATCGTGGGCCAGGCGAAACAGGGAAGGCGGTCGGCGGCGAGCTCAATCGATGGCACGACAACCAGTTCACCGCTCTGACAACGTCCGATGGACTGACTGGCGACCACGTAACCGCGCTTTTCGAAGATAAGGAAGCGACACTCTGGATCGGCACCACCGAGGGTTTGTCACGCTTCAGGCGCGGAACGTTGGCTTCGCTTACCACCCGGCACGGTTTGTTCAGCAACGAGATCAATCAGATCCTAGGGACGAACTCGGACACCTTTGGTTCGGCTGCAACCGCGGCATCTTTCGCGTCCCCTTTGCGGATCTCAACCGTGTGGCCGATGAACAATCCGGTTCGGTCGCCTGTCTCGTGCTGGGCGAAGCCGACGGTCTGCTCAGTACCGCCTCGAAGGTCGGGATCACGATTGGATTGACGCCGGCCGCCGGCGCGTAGCCTGCAACGCGGAACGTCGTTACGCAACGTCGGCCTCCGTTCGGACGTGAGTTTGGCATAAGCGTGCATAGTCTAAGATTGGCGCAAAAAGACAGGCGGGCCGTGTGGCCCGCCTGTCTGATGGCAGTCAAAGCTCGACCGCGCTCTTTACTTCTCTTCCTGGCGTGGGTCCTCGGCGGCGTCGAACGCATGCTGCAGCGCGACGAGGTCTTCGCCCGGTTTGACCGTGTCTCCCGCTTCGTACAACCAATACG
>JAHDYP010000051.1:0-22009 GCA_023383055.1 Verrucomicrobiota bacterium
CGCTGGCTGGAATGCATCTGATCGGACAACGACTTCCGCCGAAGCAGGCCTACATGCGATATCATGAACCCGAGATCTGGGGGGTAAGCCGTAAGGACGTTTACTTCATGCGCAATTGGCTGATCGCGTCGCAGCTCGCAGGAGTCGGCGCGCTGACAGGATTTGCGCTTCTCTCCAAAGCGTCAGGGACCCAAAGGAAAGGTCACGTCGGCATGGAGAGACAATAGGAATCCGAAGATAGGCTGTAAGGATCGGTCGCGCTTGCTTATCTCGTTATTGGACTCTGAGACAGCGATGAAACTCCGCGCACCAGAAGATTCAAACTACTTGGGGGCACCCGAGTCATGAGCATGCACGAACCGCCATCAACAGCCCGTGCCATGGAGAACGCCTCGGCGGCATCGGGAGACTCCTTCCAGGCAGGGGGCAGACCAGCTTCATGTCAGAGTTCAAAAGCCTGATCGAGCAGTTCGCCAAGGCGAAGCTTGCGGGAGACGACAGTGAAGCCTTCTCGAAATCTTTGGAGGCGCTCGCCCTGGCTGCCGAGGAATTGGAGCGGAATCCTACCCGCGACATGCAGCTGATGAAAGAGGCCGCAGATCGAGAGGCGCGTGCCGATTGGGACGGCGCGGAGCGCATTCGGCAGGAGATCCTCGCCCTCCGGGAGACCGAAGAGAATGAGGGCTGCCTCGCCAAGGCGCACCTCGACTTGAGTGAGCTTTTCCAGCTACGGGGACGATTGGATGCGGCTTGGGAGTCTGCGCTGGAGGCCAGCGCCGCAGCCCGTCAGTTCGGCTCCAGCATGTTCACTGCCCTGATGCTTGATAACGAAGCGAAGTGCGCTCTGAGACGGGGTGATGTCTGCGGTGCCACGAGGGCGATGGACGAGGCGTTCGCAGGGTTGGAATCGTCACCGTTGACTCGCGGAATGCGGGCGCGGCTCTGGGCGTCTCGAGCTCGGTGTCAGTCGGCAAAACAGAATTGGCAGGATGCTGAGGCAGCCTTGGATCACACGCGGCGCCTAATGGACGAGGAACGATCACCCACCTGTTGTCCAGGTCCGATGGCCACTGAAGCGGCATACTCGGAGGTTCAGGCGGTAATTCTTGCAGCCCGCGGGGACGCGAACGGCGCGGTGAAGGCGTGGCAGGAGGCCGTTGCGAACCGCCGGGCGCTCGCGGAAGTCATGCGCCCGCGAAATCCGCGTGCAGCCATGGCGTTGGCCAAAGCCTTGGAAAGCTTGGGTGACGCGCTTGCCGCGATCGGGCGTGTTCAGGATGCGAGGTCGAGTCACGTAGAAGCGCGGGAACTGCGTCGGCGAGTTGACGCAGGCCTCGATATTTGTGGGCGAGAAGCCGGGGTCGGAGCAGAAGGGGCTCGTCAAGTCCTCCTGCGAGAGAAAGGAGGGGCCGGTGCGTCGTAGCCACCAGTTGACCATACTGGAGCACCTCCCGGTGCGCACCGTGCGGAAAGGACACGCGGCACTGAAGCCGTGACGCCATCGTCAAGGGGGCCCAAATGGATACGCAAGCCGCTGCCAAAGTGCCATGGGAATCAGAGTTTCTGCCGCGGAAACCGGATCAGGGCGAGTATGGCTACGTCAATGGGCGCAAGCTCATCTCTTGCAGCCAGGAGGAGTTGATCGAGCGATGCAAGAGCATGGGATACAACAGCACGGAGGTCAGCCTGGCGTGGACGCCGGAAGTCGACCGCGTGGTGCCCGTGGAATCCATTCCGTTTCTCTTCGGGGCGATCAAGGAGAAGCGCCGTCGGAGCGCACTTATGCAACTTGTCGAAAGCGCTATGTGGGGAGGTTTGCTGGCGCTGGAAAGCTGGGATCGCGTGGGCGGCCTATCCAACCCGAGGCACCTAACCCTCTTTCTTGGCCTATTGACTGTCCTGCCCGCCGTCACCGGGATCCGAGCGCTGCAGGCGGCCAATCGATTGACTCCCCAAGCCTTGACACACGAGGCGGCAGAGGCCTCCAAGGGCTTCCGGCTTTGGAGCAGTCTCCAGACATCCCCGTGGACCGTGGCGCTGGGGTCGGTCTTCGCCGGGGTGACGCTCGTCGGAATCGTTGTTGCTGCAGGACTTGGGGGATCCGTTGAGAACGCAGCGCTGGTTCCCCAGGCCTTATTTGCAGGAGAATGGTGGCGACTCCTGACGGCGGTATTCGCTCATGCCGGCCTCATGCACCTGATGTTTAATGCCATGGTGCTGGCGTTCGTAGGACATCAGGTAGAGGTGCTTTTCGGCCGACTGTTTCTTCCGGTCCTGTTCCTGAGTTGTGCTCTGGCCGGATCGGTTTTCAGCCTTTTCTTATCTCACGCGCCCTCGGTAGGGGCGTCTGGCGGGATCCTCGGGTTGGCCGGGTTCCTTGCGATGGCAGTGCGGCACCGAAAGGACGTTACTCTGTCGGCAGCCGACCGGGACGCCATTCAGCATTTGGTAGCGACTGTAGCGTGCTTCGCCGCTCTTGCTGGCATCGTGGCCTTCGATCTGGTGGATAGCGCGGCGCATCTGGGAGGATTTCTGGCCGGTCTCGGGCTGGGCGCGATGGTACGTGACCCCAAACGGATTGGCGCTTCCCGGACTTTCGGGATCATTAGTTATGCCTCCATCGTAGTGCTCTTGGCCGGTGCGGTCCTGGCGATCGTCCTCATGTTCCGGCCTGCGCCCAAACAGGAAGCTGGGTCGAGGGACCTTATCGAGCTGCTTAGGCAGGCATAGCCATCGACACGCGATATGATTATGAAAACAGGAATCGTAGCTGATGGTCCTTTCCGATGGTTGCTGACCGGCGAAGATGAGAAACTTCGTCGGGCGGTATGGCTGGCGGTCGAGGCCCGATACGCACGCCGTCTCGAACGGGCGGGTTTTTTTCAATGGTTGCGGCTTCGGTATCTCCGGTCGCGCCGGTTCAGGCGGGAGCTTGCCAAGGTTACGCCCTCCGCGCAGTCACTATGGTTAGGGCGGTCCTCAGCGAAAGTGACAGCACCAATCGGTTGTTTAGCATCGAGACAAACGTCACTGCGATTCAGCCGAAGCAATCGATGCCGACGCCGGAGCGAGTGGCCATTGAATGGCAAGATGCATTCGGGGACCAGCATTCGCAGATTGAGCGTGTGCCGCCGTTTCCCACCGGTGATCCTGCGGTGATCCTGCGGTGATCCCGGTGATCCTGGTCGGACCATGCCAAGCCGTTGTGCGCGAGTGGTTTGTCAAGGTTCCGTGGTCTTAAAGAGCTTCATGACTCGATTTTCGAACCCGGATTTTGAGCTATAGGCCTGGTGTCGATTCGCGCATCGTTGCCAGAGGTTCACCGATTGTCGAAACCAGGGGTCGTAGAATTTACCGTCCACCATTACCGGAAACTGGGGCGGCTGGTACGGCGCTGGGGCATGGGTGCAGCGGGAAGAATGCGCCTGTTTTCGGGTCGGAGAATCGATCCATGACGCTTCCTGAGGCTTTGACTTGGGAGCAAACTGCTCCTCCGCATCTACTTGTCGCGGTCCGACCACGATGTCCGAACCCGAGTTGATCGCGGCCCTCGCTCAGGCGGCGCAGGAAGTGGCGGAAGGTCGGTGGGACGACCAATTCCCGCTGGGGGTGTTTCAGACGGGTTCCGGCACGCAGACCGACATGAACACGCGGAAAGCCGGCAGCAGTTGCTGTCGCCGTGAATGTGCGTTTCCCATTGGATCATGGCGCAGATTTCACCCGGCAAGAGTGCTTGACCCGCGCTGACGAGCGGAGCTTATTCATGCGAGTACTGCCGCTCATATTATGAAACTGCCACGTTATCTCCTGCCGCCAGGCGTATGCGCGCTCGCCATCGCCGTCGCCGTCGGTGGGAAGGCAGCCGGGAATGCTCCCCTCGAGGAGGGTGTGCCGGCGGAACAGTTGCGGGAGTTCGCGCGCACCACTTCGATCCGGACGGCGGTCGCGGTGGGCGACCTTGAACGGGTGACCGGGTTGTTGGAAGCGGATCCGGAGTGGGTCACGAGCCGGGATCTGGATGGGAACACGCTGTTGCATCGGGCTGCCGCGGCGGGGAACGCGGCGATGGTCGAACTGCTGCTGGAACGCGGCGCGGACCCGGGCGCATGGAACGCGGCATTCGAGCTGCCGCTGGAACTCGCGGAAGTCAACGGGCACGGGAGCCTGGCGCGCCACCTCCGGGAAGTGCTTGCCGTCCGCCATCAACAGGCGCTGGACCGGCGGCTCTCGGTCCTGATCCTGCCCTTCCACAATCTTTCGGGTGATTCTGCGCAGGCGCATTGGAGCAGGTCGTGGAGTTCCACGTTGTCGACGGCGCTGGGAGAAGTTTCCAGGCTGCGAGTGCGGGGGGAATCAGCGGTCGGGGTCGGGTTGCGGGCGTTGAAGGTCGAACCCGGGGAAGCGATCACGCGGGAACAGGCCTGCGAAGTTGGCCAACGCGTCGAAGTGCGCCGGGTTATCTGTGGGGAGTATCGATTCACGAACGAGGTGTGGGCGGTGACCGCTCGAGTGGTGCATGTCGCGAGCGGGGATGAGTTGATGTCGGCGACGGTTCCAGGGACCGATTGGTATGTAATCCGTGATGCGCTGGTGGGTCATATCCTGACCGGGCTGGAGATCGAGCCCACCGACGCGGAGTGGAAGCTTCTGCGTGAGCGCGGCACCACCTCGCGCGCGGCCCTGACCGCGCTCAGCCGGGCTGAGGGATTGATGCACGATCGTCGCCCGATGAGCGAGGTTGAGTCTGCGCTGAGGGAGGCATTGGCCGCCGATCCGCAGTGGGTTTCGGGCAGGCTCAACCTGGCCATGGCCCTGGTGAACATGGGCCGATGGGCTGAGGCGGAGGCCATGATCGGCGAAGATGCGCAGCGTGAATCCGACCGCTGGGCGGCGCACACGCTGCGCGGCTTCATTCAGTTGAGGCTGGGAAGGGAAGCCGAAGCGGAAGCGGAGTGGCGCTCCGCCTTGCGCCTGAATCCGGAAGCAAGTGAGAGCCTTTACTGGTGGGGTGTCCTGCTGGCCAGCCGCAATCGGCCGGAAACCGTCGTTCACTACTTTGCGACCGCCGTGCGGATGAATCCGACGGACGCCAGCCTGCGTGCGGCGTTGGCCAAAGCCCTGGTTGGCGCCGGGGACCGGGACGGTGCGCGTGCCGAACTCGCCCGCGCGGAACTACTCGACCCAGACGATGTCAACGCGGCCCAGACCATCGCCGAGGTTTACGCGGTCATGGATGAGTTCTCACAGGCGATCACGCACTTCGACCGATTCTTCGCCTTGGCCGTGGTCAGGGGCATTCATCCTGAGCTCGTTCAGAAACTGGCCGACGGCGTCGATGAACTGAGGAAGCGCGTGATTGCCACCCCGGTGCGCGCCGTCCTCCCCAGGGAGTACACCCCCGAGGAGTTGGCGGCGGCGCTGGCCGCGCGGTTGACTCCGGAGGAGCGCCGGTTCGTGGCGGACCCTTTGGAGGTCACTCCCGCAATGCGGGCGTGGGCCGAGGAGGTGGTGCGTGACGCCGCGGACGATCGTGCCCGGGCGCAAGCCCTGTTTCGGGCGGTCTGTCAGCGCGCCTCGGGTCAACAAGGCTGGCAGGGACGCGCGGCGTCGGATGTCTTCGTTTCGACCCACGGGGGACCCGAGGCACTGAGCTGCAACGAGCAGGGGAAACTCTGGACAGCCCTTGCCCGGGCGGCGGGTTTGCGCGCCTTTCTCGTGCATGTGGAGTGTGATCCGGACCATCGGGTGCGGTACCATGACTGCGCGATTGTCTTCCTGTCTGGAGAAGCCTTCCTGGTGGATCCAGCGTATGGCTGGTTCGGCGTGCCGCATCGGCAGTTTGTGGTGCTGGATGACCTCCAGGCCATTGCCCATCAACTTTTGGGCGGGGTGAATCCGGGCGCGGCGGACGCATGCGAACGGCTGCGGGCGGGGGTCAAACTGCATCCGGATCTTCCCTGGGCTCAGCTCAATCTCGCGCGGGGTCTGGTGTTGGCGCAGTGCTACGTCGAGGCGGAGGAAGCGGTGCGGGCAGCGGAACGTCTGCAATCGGGTCGCTGGGATGTTCCCATTGTTCGCGGCTTCCTCGAGGCGCATCGGCAGCGTTGGGACGCCGCCGAGGGCCATCTCCGGGAAGGACTGCGCCGGAATCCCGACGATGGCTTCGGCCAGTATTGCCTGGGCGAAGTGCTCATTGAACGCGGGGAATTTGCGGAGGCGCGGGAAGCTTATCGAGCCAGTCTCCGCGGCCTGTTGCCGCCAACGGCCCAGCGCATGGCACGGCTCCGCCTGGCCGAACTCAACGAGCGCCTGAGCGGTGAGAACGCCGCATCCCCTCAACCGCAGGGCGCAGCCGGAGGAGGGGTTGGGACCGTTGAGCGATTCCCCTAACCCGCACACCTTTTGTACAGACTGTTCAATGGTCGCACTTTCAGCAACAACCCGTATAATGTGCGGGCTTAGGCCATGAAGACAACTGCGAGAACATGGTTTATCGGATGTTACTTCGGAGCCGGTGCATTCGGCTTGGCGGCGGCGTTTGCTGGACCCCATTGGGGTTTGGCCAGCGCCGGCCTGATGATTCTCGGGGGTCTCATTCAATGGCAAACCGAACAGCACCACCGCGGGTAGCGTCAGGATGCCGGCCAATAGCGTCGTGATTCCGGGATTGCGCCGGCACCAGAGCGCCGCGCGAGTGAGCGGATTGACGGGGCGTGCGATTACCGGTTCACCGCGCAGAAAGCGCCGCAAATCGTCGGCCAGGGCTTGCGCGGTTGCATAGCGTTGCTTGGGTTCCTTGCGCAGGCACTTTCGGCAGATGGTGTCGAGGTCCCGTGGTACCTTTGGGGCCACCCGACGGGGGGGAACGGGTTCGCATTCGCGGACCTGGCGCAGCATTTCCAGCGTCGTGTCGGCCTGAAAGGGAGTTCGGCCGGTGAGCATCTCGTCGAGGATGACTCCCAGGCTTTAGATGTCGCAGGCAAGAGTCAGATCCTGCGTGCGCCCGGCCGCGCTTCCGGGATGTTGTTCGATCACGGCCAGCAAATGACGAATTTCGTCCTTGACCTCCTCCGGCCGGCTGACGGTTCGGGTGACCTCCTCCCGCAAGAGCACGCCATACCGCCGTCGCAGCCGGTGAATGGCCACTCCTACCGCGTTGACCTTGATGCCGTGTTGGCGCGCGACCTCGTCATGTCTGCGCGGTTCGACCCCGCCGCCCCGTTTCCGGGCCTGAGCCCGATCATGGGCATTGGCCAGGAAGTTCTTCAGGGAGGCAATTAGAAAGCACCGAAACCGACGACCGGTAGCGGCTGGGCGCTTGGCCCTTCAATTTGCCCGGGTGATCTCGTTGCTGATGCGGAAGTAGTCGAAGTCGGCATGACCGCCCGGCTCTTTGGTGGCGAAGTTGAAGAGGCCGAATCGGTAGCCCATGAAATGCGGCAGCGTGTAACTCAGCTTCAACTCGTTGCCAATGGGCGTCCACGTTTCGCCGTCCAGACTGTAGAAGAACCGGGCCGTGTCGGTGCGATTCTTGAAGTCACATTCCGCTTTCAGATGGACCGTGTGCTGGGTGAGCGGCACGCTCTCCGCCTCGGTCGGTTGGCCCGCGCCGACGTTGACCATCACGAGGGTGTTCGTGCCGCCGCGCGAGCGGACACCGACGAGTCCGTAGTTCTTTTGCAGCAGCAATAGCCCGGCGAAATCGCCGTCCTTGAGGTTTGAAACGTCGACAGCCGTCGCGCCGGAGCATTCCGGACCGAAGGTGCGTTGCGTGAGGGTGTTTCGTGCGGAAAGAATGTCCGCATCCACGCGACCCGTGGTCAGCCTCAGAAAACCGGGCCGCGCGGTGAGCGACCAGAGTGCGTGGTCGGGATGGTGGTTCCACTGCCAGACAAGCGGCAGCGCGGGTTCAGCGGGGCGCCTGGCGAATTCGTCCGAGTTCACCAGACCGGGAATGAGACCTTTGCTGGCGGGAAGGTTCAAGGTCGCGGGCACTTTCCCGTCCACGCCCAGCACCGGCCATCCGTCTTCCCATGTGACCGGCACGAGGTAAGGAATGCGTCCGACGGCGCCATGGTCCTGAAACAGGTAGGCATACCAGGCACCCTCCGGGGTAGTGACGAGCCCACCCTGGGCCACGCCCTGATCCTGCAACGCCATCCGTCCTTCATACGGACCCGTGATGCTGTCCGCGCGATGCACGAGCACCGTGCGCATGCCGCCCCGTGGCCAGGTGATATTGAACAGGTAATACTTGCCGTTCACCTTGAACAATTGACTGCCCTCCGCGCCGAGCATGATGTTTCGGCCCGCCACGGCGCTGGCATTGTTAATCACGACTTCGTTGAATCCTCCGGGCTTGAGCCCGGAGAGATCCTCGTTGAGCTCCACCAGGCGCAGGTTGTTCACGCCGTAGAGCATGAAGACCCGCCCGTCGTCTTCGAAGAACAGGGAATGATCATGCAGGGACGGCCTGAACGACTTCACTTCCCACGGTCCGTGCTCGAGGTTTTTCGTGGTGTAGACGTAGGTTTTGCCGGTGGTGCCGGAGAAGGTGGTGACGTAGAACATTCCGTCGTGGTATCGGATGCTGCTGGCCCAGGACCCGGCTCCGTAAGCGTTTTTGCCATTATCAAGGTTCAGCGCATCGACGTCATCCAGGGTGTCGTAGGCGTAACTCACGAGCTCCCAATTCACGAGGTCCCTGGATTTCATGATGGGCAGCCCTGGACTCAGGTGCATCGTCGTGCTGCTCATGTAATAGGTGTCCCCCACCCGAATCATCGCCATGTCCGGCACGTCGGCGTGGATGATGGGATTACCGGTTGCCGCGGCCAGGGTGGTTGTGGAGGGACAGAGACCCGAGGCCGCGCCCACAAAAAGTCCCAGAAGGGCGATGATGCCTGGACGGGTCCACTTGGGGAATTGCTGGTCCATGGGAGGTGTTTGTTTGATGGTCATTAGGGTTTCCCATTCAGGTAGAGGTGGCGGATCTCCGCATCGCCCAGGGCACGGCTGAACAGGGCGAATTCATCGAGCGCCCCGCTCAGGTTGCGGATGAGCGCGGGGGCGGGGTTCGGCCCGCTCCGGGCATTCCAGTTGCCGAATTCGGCGGCGCCGATACGAAATGTCAGATCGAGTTGAAGCTCATGGCGCGAGACCGGGGAGCCGTTGAGATAATGGACGACGCACTTGGCCTGGCCATCGAGGACGACGGCGAAATGGTGCCACCGGCCGAGTTGATCGAGCGTAACGACCGTAGGGCTGCGCATGATCTGAAATCTCCCCGGTCGGTCGCCGAAGACCGTAACGCCCAATACGCCGTCGTGGCGGATCAGCCAGTGAATGGTTCCGGGGGCGAATCCATCGCACATGAACAGGGAATTGAACTGCCGATCGAGTCCGAGGATGCAGACCCAGGCGGAAAGGGTCAGCGACTCGTAATCCCCGGGCACGCCCATCCGCACCCGGTCGTTGACGTTTTGAAACTCGAGGGCCTGCTTCTCGCGCCATCGCCCTTCGGTGCGGGCGCAGCCAACGATCACCCCTTCCAGTCCGGGTGCATGGTGAGCCGCGGAGTTGCGCAAGGTCCAACCGGTGGCGCTCAGGTTCTGCAGGTCCAAATGAACCAGCAGCGAGGGGTCCTCCTTGAGTTGAGCATTCGCGAACTGCCACTGCTCGTAGCGGAACGCCTCCGAGGCGAGCGATCGCTGCTGGAATTCGAACATCGGGGTGAAGGCGGTGGCGTCGGCGGCCGTAAGGCGCGGGGGCGCGCTGCCTTGAACCACAGCGGCCTGGGTTTCGCCGAGCGCCTGCTTCGGGCCATTGCCGGCCGACAGCTCCACCTTCCCCTTGAAAACATGCACCTCGGTTCGGCCCTGGGTCGCCTCGAGTCCGAACGAGGTGCCGAGATCCACCAGATCGAGGTGCTCCGTTCGAACGCGGAAACCTCGGGCCGGTTCCGGCACTTCCGCGAGGAGGCGCCCGGTCTGACAAACCGCCTCACCTGCGGAGACGAGCCGCAATTCCGCGGGACCCTCGATCACTACCCTGGCTCCGCTATAGAACACAATTTGCGCCATGCCGGATTTCAGGCGGAGCCAGCCCGGGTCGAGGGGACTTCCGGCGTGCGGTGGTTCGGTGCCTTCAACCCATTGTGCGTCCACCGTCCGGGTGAGCATGGCTACCGCGATGCTGGTGGAGCCGCTCAGGGGTCCGGGCCGCCTCAGCCAGAACGCCCAGGCACCGGCGGCGACGAGGACCAGGCAGGCTGCCAAGGCGATCGCCGGCGCCCAGCGCGTTCCCTGACGCTGCACCCGGCGGCCGACGGCGGGGCCATTGCCGGGGCCACTCAATTCCCGGTCAACCCCTCGACAACCAGGGTGTGCCGTCTCCGACCGAGCGAAGAGGTCCGGATCGGAAGCCAACCGCGCGTGCAGTTCGACACGCAGGAGATATTCATCGCGGGCGCGGGGATCGGTCCGCAAGAGCGCGTTCAGGGCGCGCATTTGCTCCTCCGTCGCCGTGCCATGGCAGACGCCGGCAACAGTCTCGTCGAAATCGGGCGATGGGAAGGTGCGGTTCATGCCGGTTCGGCTTCTGACTGGCCCTCAACGCAGTGCCGGAGTGCGTGCCGGATGCGCTCGATCATTTTGTAAGTCGCGGCGACAGTCCGGCCCGAACGTTCGGCCAGGGATTCGGCGCCGATGCGCTCGTAATAGTAGGCCTCAATCAGTGAGCGCTGGGCGGACGGCAGTTTGCCGAGGCAATCGTCGAGGCGCCTGAACCGGCGCTCGAACTCCGGTTGGAGCTCCTGTCGGCGCAGGGCCAGCTCCTCGGCCAGCCCCTGATCCAGCAGGGCTTGCCAACGCTGGCGACGTTCGACCCACTGGCGAGCCTTGTTCAGCGCAAAGCGGCAGGCCCACGGGGTGAAAGGTCTCGCGGGATCATAGGCGTCGAACTTCTCCCAGAGCGCCACGGCCGTCTGCTGCACGATGTCTTCGGCGTCCGCGACGTGGGGAACCAGGGCGGCCACGTACCGAAAGATCTCCCGTTCGCTCCGCAGGAACAGGGACAAGAACCGCTGTTGCGCGGCGGACGGGTCATTGGATGGACGATCGGAATCAGCTGGCATTTCGCAAGACACTCTTGGTACTGGTACTTCCAGTCAACCGCGGGCTTTGGACATGAAAAAGCGCGCGTTTGGATGTCCAAAACCCGTCGTTCACCGGAAGTAACAGTAGAGATCCACCGAACCACCCCATGAGAATCCGACTGCCACTTCTCCTTGTCCTTTCCCTTCTGATCGGCCGGCCCTGTCCAGCACAGGACCAACCGCCGGTGGATGATTGGAAACCCGCCTCGTCCAACCAGCCGGGCAAGGACTATCCCCAGGTCAACTCGGAAGGCCGCGTCAAATTCCGGATCGTCGCGCCTCAGGCCAAGAGCGTAGGCTGCAGCTTCCGAGACAGCAGCGAATTCACACAGGGCGACGACGGCGCCTGGTACGGCACGACGCGGCCCTTGGACGAAGGTTTTCACTATTATACCATCCAGATAGACGGCGCTGAAGTGCCGGACCCCAACAGCCTGATGTTCTTCGGCGCAATGCGCTGGGGCAGCGGCGTCGAAATCCCGGCTCGCGACCAGGAGTTTTACGCGCTGAGGAACGTGCCCCACGGGCAGTTGCGGGAGGTCTTCTTCCACTCGAAGAGCACCGATGCCATGCGCCGCGCGTTCGTTTACACTCCTCCGGGCTATGATCAGAACCCGGACCGACGCTACCCGGTGCTGTACCTGCAGCACGGTTGGGGCGAAAACGAATATGGCTGGGGCGCCCAAGGTCGCGCCGCCTGGATCATGGACAATCTGATCGCGGAAAATCGGAGCAGGCCGTTCCTCATCGTGATGACCTACGGCATGACGAACGACATCCGGTTCGGCGGCCTCAGGAACTTCGATATCGGTCCTTTCGAAACCGTTCTCGTCAGAGAGCTCATTCCTTACGTCGATGCCCACTTCCGCACCCTCTCCGATCAGCCCAACCGAGCCATGGCCGGTCTTTCCATGGGCGGGATGGAAACCAGGATGATTACCTTGAGGAACCTGGACACATTCTCGCACATTGGCCTCTTCAGCGGCGGGAGCATATCGATGGAGGACGTCAACCAGACGGACGGATTCAAGGAGAAGGTCAGGCTGGTATTCGTCAGCTACGGCAGCCGCGAACTTGACGGTGGACGCAGCCGGCGTGGCGATCCCCAGGCGGACATGGCAGCGCTCAAAGAGGCGGGCATTCCCGGTCATTTCTATGTATCGCCAGACACCGCCCATGAATGGCAGTCTTGGCGGCGCAGTTTGCGGGAGTTCGCGCCGCTGCTCTTCAAGAACTGATGGCGATCGAATTCCACAACCTCAAACAGGACTGAAATCATGAAAAAACCAATCCTCCTCCTGGCCTTGGCCGCCCTGTCGCTCGCTGCCCTGGCGGCCGATGTCACCGGCAAGGCAAATTCGGTCGTCGACGGCACCCGGCGCGAGGTGGGTGAATTCGCCAGCGAGGAACTGGTCGCCAGGCTCGCTGCACCCGCGGTTCCACCGGCTCAGGCCGGCGACGCGCCGCGCCGCGGGCGCGGCGGATTCGGCGGTCCCATCACGCTGGGTCCGGACGACACCCGGGCCTTTCCGCCCGAACCGGAGGGCTTTGACCAGGCGCGTGACGGCATCGCCCACGGCAAGCTGGAGATGGTCGAATATGATTCCAAGACGGTTGGCAATCCCCGCAAGGCACTCATCTACACCCCGCCCGGGTATTCAACGGACCGGAAGTATCCCGTCCTGTACCTGTTGCATGGCATCGGCGGCGATGAGGAGGAATGGCGCCGGGGCGGCCATCCCGAGATTATCCTCGACAACCTGATAGCAGATCGCAAGGCGGTGCCGATGATCGTCGTCATGCCGAATGGTCGCGCGCAACCGAATGACCGGGCCGAGGGCAACGTGATGGCCACCGCCCCGGCGTTTGCCAATTTCGAGCGGGACCTGCTCGATGATCTCATTCCCTTCATCGAGTCGAAGTATTCGGTGACGTCCGACCGCGAAAGCCGCGCGTTGGCGGGCCTCTCGATGGGGGGTGGCCAGTCATTGAACTTCGGGCTCGGCCACCTTGACACCTTCTCCTGGGTGGGCGGGTTCTCCTCCGCTCCGAACACGAAGCCACCGGCGGAGCTGGTGCCCAATCCCGAAAAGGCGGCCGGTCAGCTCAAGCTCCTGTTTGTCTCCTGCGGGAACAAGGACGGCTTGATTCGGATCAGCCAGGGCGTCCACGCCTACCTCAAGGAGAACCACGTACCCCACATCTGGCACGTGGACGATCACGCGCATGACTTTCAGCACTGGAAGAAGGCCCTTTACCAGTTCTCTCAACTGATCTTCAAGCCGGCGGCGAAGTGACTGAACGACAGGCTGGACCGGTGTCCCGCGCTGAAGTAAGACAACACCAACGCCTATGCTTAATCTAAAAGCTTTTGAAGTCTGGTTCGTCACGGGCAGCCAGCATCTCTACGGCCCGGAAACCCTGAAACAGGTTGCCGCCAACTCGGCGCAGATCGCCGCGGCGCTGGATGTCTCGCCAGCCATCCCGGTCCGGGTGATTTTCAAGCCGGTGGTGAAAACTCCGCAGGAGGTGATGGAGCTCTGTCAGCAGGCCAATACGTCGGCGGATTGCATCGGGCTCATCACTTGGTGCCATACCTTCTCGCCGTCGAAGATGTGGATCAACGGCTTCAAGTTGCTGCGCAAGCCCATGGCCCATCTGCACACCCAGCACAATCGCGAAATACCGTGGGGCGCCATCGACATGGATTTCATGAACCTCAACCAGGCCGCCCACGGCGACCGCGAGCATGGCTTCATCATGAGCCGCATGCGCGTCAGCCGCAAAGTCGTGGTGGGTTTCTGGCAGGACCAGAGAGTCCAACAACAGCTCGGGGCGTGGTGCCGCGCCGCCGCCGCGTGGCAGGATTGGCAGGGAGCAAAGTTCTGCCGGTTCGGCGACAACATGCGCGAGGTTGCCGTGACCGAAGGCGATAAGGTCGCCGCCCAGATCCAGTTGGGCTACTCCGTGAACGGGTTTGGCGTGGGCGACCTCGTCCAGTGCGTCGGCGAGGTGGGCGAGGCCGATGCGGACGCGCTGGTGGACGAATACCGGGCCAGCTACCGTATCCCGGCCGCAACCGCGAAACGATCCGGGCTCCGTCAGTCGCTCCAGGAAGCCGCGCGCATCGAGCTGGGGCTGCGCGCCTTCCTGGCCCATGGCGGCTTCAAAGGATTCACGGACACCTTCGAGGACCTGCACGGATTGCCGCAGCTGCCTGGAATTGCCGTGCAGCGGTTGATGGCCGATGGCTTCGGGTTCGGCGCTGAAGGCGACTGGAAGACCTGTGCCTTGGTGCGGGCGATGAAGGTGATGGCCAGTGGTTTGAGCGGCGGGACTTCGTTCATGGAGGACTACACCTATCATTTCGATGCCGATCGCAGCCTGGTGCTGGGAGCGCACATGCTTGAAATCTGCCCGTCAATCGCCGCAGGCAAGCCCGCGCTGGAAATCCATCCGCTGGGCATCGGCGGCAAAGCCGATCCGGTGCGTCTGGTGTTTGACACGCCGCCGGGACCGGCCGTCAACGCCTCCATCCTGGACGTCGGCAACCGCTTTCGGCTGTTGGTGAACGAGGTGGAGGTGGTGCCGGTGCCCAGACCATTGCCCAAACTCCCGGTCGCTCGCGCGATCTGGGCTCCGCAACCGAATCTCGAGATCGCGGCAGCTGCCTGGATTCACGGGGGAGGAGCTCACCACACCGGCTTCAGCCAGGCAGTCACGACCGAGATGCTCGAAGACTTCGCGACCATTGCCAACGTCGAAATCGCCATCATTGATGCGAAAACCAACGTTCGCGATTTTCAGCAGCAACTTCGCAATAACGAAGTCTACTACGCGCTCGCCAGGGGTTGGGCAAGCTAGCCCACCCATTCCCCAGCCCGGCGCCGCCGAAGCCGAGGCGCTCTTTCGGGCAACCACGAATTGGACGGGGTTACATAACCCTCACCTCACCCCGGCCCTCTCCCCTCCCAAGGGGAGCGGAGAGGGAGCAGCATCGGTTGGCCTCCGCGGGTATGTGCCATCCGGCTCATCCGGTTAACCAGTGCTCGAACGTGGCGTCCGACGTTCCCTCATGCAATGGCGTGTCCAAAACCTGTGTCTGGGCGGAAGTAGTAGTGAAACCTGATGAATATGAAGCTACCCCGACTCGCGTTTGTTTCGCTGATCCTCAGCCAAATGTGCTTCGCCCAGACCACCGAACCTGCGGACGACTGGAAGCCCGCGACCTCCAATCAACCCGGCAAACAGTATCCCCAGGTCAACTCCGAAAGGCGCGTCCGCGCCCGCGTCGTCGCGCCCGAGGCACAGAACGTCAGTTTCGAATTCCTCGGTGGTGCGAAGTACCCGCTGACCCGGGGCGACGACGGCGCCTGGGTGGGTGTCACGCGGCCGCAGGATGAAGGGTTCCACTACTACCAGCTCGTCATTGATGGCGCCCAGGTTCCCGACCCCGGGACCCTGTATTTCTACGGCGGAGGCCGCTGGGGCAGCGCCGTCGAAATCCCCGCCACGGACCAGGACTTTTATGCTCTCAAGCAGGTGCCCCATGGCCAATTGCGGGAGACGTTCTTCCATTCCACGAATGCCGAAGGGGTTCTGCGCTGCTTCGTTTACACGCCGCCGGATTACGACACGAATCCATCCCGGCGGTATCCGGTCCTTTACCTGCAACACGGCGGCGGGGAGGATGAGACCGGCTGGGGCCGGCAGGGCTACGCCGCGCTGATCATGGACAACCTGATCGCGGCCGGCAAAACGAGGCCTTTCATCATCGTCATGGCCAATAGCTATGTCCCCGGCGCCGCACCTCGCGCAACCGCCGGCCCGGCCGGGCGCAGGTTCGACTTTAGCGCATTTTCCCGGGTGCTCATCGAAGATTTGATCCCGTTCGTTGACGCGAACTATCGGACGCTGGCGGATCAACCGCATCGAGCCATGGCAGGACTTTCCATGGGTGGCATGCAGACCCGGCAGATCACCCTGGCTAACCTCGACAAGTTCTCGCACATCGGCATCTTCAGCGGCGGCAGCATTGCCCTGACCAACATCACGGACATCGCCGCCTTCAAGGAACAGGTCAAGGTGGTCTTCGTCAGCTACGGCAGCCGTGAACTGGGTGGCGATCGCGGGGGCGGCCGCGGCGGTTTTGGCGGCGATCCGAAGGCCAATACCGAAGCCCTGAAAAGCGCGGGCATCAACAGTCACTTCCATGTGTCGCCCGACACGGGGCACGAGTGGCAGACCTGGCGCCGCAGCCTGCACGCGTTCGCACAGTTGCTGTTCCAGGATCAGCCTGTGGGGTTCCTGTCGTCACACCAGATGACGGGAGCCATCCCGGCTCCAGCCGAGTCCGGTTCCACGTCGCCGGCCGCCAAGATCATCCGGATCAAGGCCGGAAGATTCGAACCGGTCAAGGACGTTGACGGCAACCTGTGGCTCGCCGATCAGGGTTTCGCGGGCGGGCAAACCATCGAACGGCCCACCCTCCAGATCGCCAACACCCAAAGTCCCGACCTGTATCGCGCTGAGCGTTACAGCATGGAGTCCTTCTCGTGGTCCCTGCCCAACGGGAAATACCTGGTGAAACTGCACTTCGCGGAAACGTTCGAGGGCATCCAAGGCCCGGGCGAGCGCGTGTTCTCGTTCAACGTCCAGGGCAGGGAATTCAAAGACTTCGACGTCTGGGTCAAGGCCGGGGGACCTTTGAAGGCCCATGTGGAGTCGGTTCCCGTTGAAGTCACGGACGGGATGCTCAAAATCACCTTCACCCCGAAGGTCGAGAACCCCCAGATCTGCGCCATCGAAATCGTCCCGCAAACCGCGGTGCCGGCTCAGTCGGCAAACGCCGGAGCGAGCCAGGGCGAACGACGCGGTAACCGGGATCTCGGGCCGCTTCCGGAAATCCACGCGCCCGTCCCCAATACCTTGCCAGGCCTGCTGGGCAAACCCCTCCGATGGAAGTCCACCGGCGTGCTGGTTGCTCCCCAAAACGATCCCACCCATTTCCTATACTCGGTCAAAGACCCGACCGTTTTCCGGTATGAGGACCGGTGGCAGGTCTATGCCACCGCCTTCATGGTCAGCGGTCCCGCGGCGGCAGCGCTCTTGAATCCCGACGCCAACCAGCCCGCGGCAGGCGAACGTCGGGACGCCCGGGGAGGGTGGAGTATGGTGCACCTGAGCTTCGCCGATTGGAAAGACGCCCCCAACGCGAAGCTCTTCTACATGGATACCGTGCCGGGTTTCGGCGGCTACAAATGCGCGCCGGAGGTCTTCTATTTTGCCCCGCAAAAGAAGTGGTACTACATCTTCCAGACCCAGCGCCCGGCTTACTGCACCAGCGAGACGCCGAATGATCCCAGGTCCTGGACCGCTCCCGAGCAGTTCTTCACGCCGGACATTCCCACGCCCCGGCTGCCGATCGATTACCACTGCATTGGCGACGGGGAGCACATGTACCTGTTCTTCACCGGCGATGACGGGAACTTCTACCGCAGCCGGACCACCTACGCCGAGTTTCCCCAGGGCTTCGGCAGCCCGGTGGTGGCCATGCGCGGCACCCGCGACACGGTCTTCGAAGGAAGCTTCACCTATAAAATCAAGGGTGCGGACAAGTACCTGACCTGTGTGGAAGCCCTGGCCCCCACCCGTTACTACCGCGCTTATGTGGCCGACAAGTTGGATGGAGAATGGTATCCGGTGGCAGGGTTCGACACGTTCGAAAAACCGTTCGCCGGCATCCACAACGTGACTTTCGAGGAAGGTGTCGAACCGTGGACGGGCCAGGTCAGTCACGGTGAGATGGTCCGCGACGGGAACGATGAACGCATGATTCTCGATCCCAACCACCTCATGTTCCTCTACCAGGGAATTGCCGAGGCCGACAATCGCGGCGACTACGGGAGGCTGCCTTACCGGCTGGGTCTGCTGCGCGCAGTGCGGGACGAATAGAAGTCCACGCCTTTGTCCTCAGGGACAACCATTGGGCTTGTACCGAGGCGGGACGGCTGGAAATAGCTCTCGGGTATCCGAACCCAAACCGTTCGCATTTCGTCTCGAGTTCGATTTGGGAGACCGCCGACCCGAGCCAAAGATCGAACACCGGCTGGATCGGCCGCTATTTCGGCAGTGCCTGTGCCGGCGGTGATTCCACCATTGGGATTTCACGGTTTCCCAGCGCGGGGTGGCTCCACCGCGACGGTCATCCCGCGAACGCGTGATAGCCGTTATTCTGAACCAGAACTACAGTTTGGTTTATGGTTCACCGCCATTGTGTGTGCGTCGACCGGTATCTCGCGTTCTGCCAAGACGGGTGGTGCCGATGGGCTGCAGGTCTGGCCCTGGGTCTTCTGGCCGGCATCATTCCGGTTCAAGGCGCCGCGGAGATTCAGCTGCGTACGATCGTGGTCACAACCGCTGGGCCGGTGGAGTTCACCTTCGAAGATCAGGGAACCGGGGCCACGAATTATGTGGCGGAGTTCGCTCCCGGGCTGGAGCCGGGGACGATCTGGGAGGTGGACCCGAAGGCGTTGATCGAGCCATTGGGCGGCGGCGAGTATCGGGTGGTGGTAGCGGAAGCGCCAGTCCCCCTGGGCTTCTACCGGGTCCTGGCACTCGGGGGAATCGGGCCGGTCGTGATTGGTTTTGAGAGGGTGGCTTTTCAGGTGGTCGAGGGTGGGACCGCGCAACCGGTGATCACCTTCAGTCAGCCGTTCACCGGGACGATTCGTTATCGAGTGAGCGGGAAGGCGGGAGCGGAGGATTACGCGCCGTTGACCGGTGAGGTCCAGGTGCTGGGGAACAGTTCGGTGGTCATTCCGATCCAGATCCTCGACGATGGCGAACTGGGCAGCCTGCGCGATCTGGTTCTCACGCTCGAGAGCGCGGCAGGCTACCGGGTGGATGCCGGAAACGCGACGACGACACTAACCATCGAGGAGAACGATGCCCGGTGGCAGGGGAGCTTGCTCTTCGATGGCGCCGTGCTCGGCCTTCAGCTCAACATCGTCCAAAGCGACGGCACGGTGTCCGCCACGCTCGAGGGTTCGGGCTCGGGATTATTTCCGGAGGCCGCGCATCCTGTGTCGGTGGTGTTTACAGACGACACTTTCGCGGCGGATTGCGCCAATCTCCCGTTGGATGCGAGTGCGAGTTTGATGAACCTGCCGGCACTTCAGGATCTGCGGTTGCACGCGATGAGCGGGCTGGAGAACCAGCGAGTGGGAAGCACCGAAGTGCGCGGGACAGCGGAGTTGATCACGCGCTATCCGGAGGGTGCGCATCTGAATGTCACGAACACCGGCACATTCCTGTTGTGGCGTCCGCCCACCCGGGCGCAGACGAACGAGGTTGAACTGCTGAGCGACATGTAATCATTTTCATGAGGAACCCGCTAATACTTTACCCGGTGGGGTTGCTCCTGCTCGGGGCCACGCTAGGCGCGCAGTCACCCTTTCCGGTCGAGATCATCGAATCGGAAACGGCGTTGGGGTCACAGCCGGGAGCCACGTTGAGGGGGTTCACCATGGCATTCGATGGCGAACGGGCCGCGGCTACCTCTTCGCGGTTATCCGACCCGTTGCCCAGGCGGCTGGAGTTGTTTCGACGCGGGCAGACGGAATGGCAGCGCGAAGGTGAGTTAAACGTGCGTGGAATCGGAAACGGATTCGGAATGCAGCTCGAAGTGAGCGCCGACCTGCTGGCACTGGGTGACCCGGAAGAAAACCGGGTTTATCTGTGGAAAGCGCGTGATGTTGCACCGCCGGTGAGGAACGCCTGGAACACCTTTGACCTGATTACAGGCAGCGGGTCGCTGCATTATGCGCGGACTTTCACCCCCGCGCAACATGCCCTGGCGGCGTCCGAAGGTTGGAGGCTCACTCTTCGGGCGCGGATGGTGGACGATTTTGGGGGGAGCCCGGCCTGTTACCTGGATTTCACGGACGCCAACAACCGGCGGTGGCTGCTCTTCTTTGATCTCGATGCCGAAGGCGATCTCATCGTATCGCTGGGCGGGCTCGAAGTATTGCAGCTCACGAACGACGGCCAGGGCTGGGCCGATTATCACCAGCATGAGATCCACTTCCGGCCCTCAACCGGAACGGCGGACTATTATTTCAATGGCCAGCAACTCAACTCCGCGCCCTGGGCCTCGACCCCGATCACCGGCTTAAACGGCGTGCGTTGGGGCAACGGATCGACGGCCGGCCGCGGCAGCATGAACTTCAGCCTGGTGGAGTTCCGCACGGCGGTGACGGGCGAGGTCCTGGCACGGTATGACGCCGGCCTGGCGGCTTCCAGCGCGGTGGTGCCGCATCCGACTACCCAGGGTTGGACCGAGAACCGGACCGGCGCGAATCACCCGGGCCGGCCGGTGGCCGGCGATGTCATCCCGTTATGGAAACTCGAGGCCGTGCTCACCGAAACTGACTATTCGGAATCGCGTTTCGGCGCTTCGCTGGATCTCGAGGGTGACACCCTGGTGGTCGGCCATCCACACGCTTTCGACGGGCAGGGTTCGGACGGCGCCGCCCATGTCTTCGTCCGCCAGGAGGGGGGCGTTTGGACCGAGCAACAGACTTTCTGGTCACCTTTACCCGCGAGCACGGAGGATTTTGGAATGTTGGTGGCCCTGGCCGGCGACACTCTCGTCATCGGCGCCCGAAGTTGGGAATCCGATGAACTCGGGGCCACCGCCCACGTTTACGTTCGTGAAGGTGAAACCTGGTCGCTGCAATCGGAGCTTCTCGGTTTGCCGGGGGTCGCTCCGCATTTCCCAGCGACGGCGCTGGCCGTGCACGGCAATCTTGTCGCGGTGGGGGCTCGTTCGGTCCCGCAGTCCGGATTGGGTGCGGTCTATATATTCGAGCGCGAGGGCGAAGTGTGGAGCCTGGCGGGTGAACTCCGGGCTGATCCGCCGGACACGTTCGGCGGGTTCGGGAGCTCCGTCGCGACCGACGGCGAACGGATCGTGGTGGGGCACGACGACGCGTCCTCGGCGCATTTGTTTGCCCGGGATCTCGACAGGCGCTGGGTCCAGGTCCATCGGTTCGACCTGCCGGATTGGGCGCATTTGACCGACGTGGCGCTGGCGGATGGGCGTTTCGCGCTCATGGTTGCGCCCCCTACCAATGACTATGACGACCTGCTGGTGTATCACGTCGACTACGCCAACGCCGCGGGATTGGCCGCCTACGCGCGCCGGGTGCTTTATTTTCCGGAAGCCGCCGCTTCGGGATCGATGAATCCCAACTCGGCCGTGTTCCGCTACAAGCATCTGCTTTACACCAAAGACCATATCGGGATCCGTCCGGATTACCAGGCCATGCCGGCGTTGTTCGGCGATGCGGAGCGGCAACTGGCGGAGATGGTCAAGCAGGAACTGGCCAGGGGACTGGCCCTGCAACCGGAAGATCCGACGCTGGGCAACCTGGTGCTCGACCTCTACTACGACACCGCGGTGGCGCAGGCGGTTCTCGCCAAGGAAACCTTGGTGCGGGCCAGCCGCATTCGCTACGGCCCCCCCTTCGCCCCGGAGCCGCCACACAACGGCTTCGCGATTGATCTCGAAATTCCAGAATACCAGTCGGTGTTGACGGAAAACCGCCGAGTTTTGGAGGGCTACTTCGAGTTGTTCAGTGACGACCTCGGGCTGCCAGGCAATCCCCCACTGGGTCACGAGCTGTTCCGCCGTTGGGTGCCTGGCCGGCCGCTGACCCCGGCGGAATATCTCGATGACAATGGCAACCCGCAACCGGTGATTGGCGAACCCACCCTCTTTGACGGGTATAAGGATTTGGTCCTGCTGTTCGATTTGCTGCGCGACCACGGCCGGGCGGCGGCCGAACTCGC
>JAHDYP010000051.1:22019-38762 GCA_023383055.1 Verrucomicrobiota bacterium
GATTGCGCGGGATCGGCCGCCCAGTGGTGGAACCGCGGGAGATCGGGAGACCGCGCGCCGGGTCATCAACGACACCCAAAGATTTCTCCTCGTGCACGGTGCGATGCTCAAGGGCATGTTTCCCGGGCTCGATCCGGACCCGGCGGGTCGGTCGGGGTTGCGCGCGGCCATCGACGGGTGGTCGGCGAGTTTAACGGGTCTGACGACCTTGCAGCAACTGATCGACGGCGACTCCAATGTGCTCGGATTCGCCCCTGATTTTCTGATGTTGGTCGAGAATTTCGGGGTGGACGAGGATGGGCTCTTCGATTCCTTCAATTCCTTCATGGCCCGGCAGGATCCGGGCGATGATTCGAGCGAGTTGTTCTTCGCCCTCGCGACCTGGCAGAGCGCCCGCGCGTCGTATGACCGGTATCTTGGCTATCAGGATCAACTGGCGGTTGAGCTTAGCGAAACCTCGTCCATCACCTATCGGGATCGACTGCGCGACATCGTCGGGGTCTTTCCCGGGCACGACCACTACGGCGACGATCCGCGGGCCAATCCCGGCAGCGAACTCGATCAGCAGTATCGGAGCATTGAACGGGCGCGGCTCGTGGTGTTGAAGAACCAGACCGAGATCAGCAATCTGCGGCGGCAGGTCCAAATCGAGATCCAGCGGGCGGCCGATATCGCGGATGTCTACATTGACTTCGGCAATCGTCGCGCGCGGATCGAGGAAAAGATGGCCGATTTGAACGCCGCCCAGGCCGGGGCAAACCAACTCACCGATTATCTGAACCCGGCGAACCTGGTCAGTGGGGCGTCGATCGCCATCGCCTTGAATTTTGGAGTGCAAACCATCACCGAGCTCGAAAAGGGCAAGCTCGCGGCCGAGAAAGAGCGACTGGCGGGCCTCGAGCAGGCAACGATTGTCGGCATCGAGAGTGACGCGATCGTCAAGACGCTGTTGTTGAACATGAACACCCTGGCGGTGGAATCGATGGACGCCGCGCTGTTGCTCACCCAGGAGGCCAACCGACTGGCGGCGCTCTACCGCGAAAAGGCCGATCTCGAACGGGCGCTGGCGGAGCGCCGACAAGAGCTCGCCTCCAGGTTCTTCGCCGATCCCAGCCATCGATTATACGCCGAGAACGAACTCGTGCGCGCGAATCTGGCCTTCGAGGAGGCCCGCAAATGGATGTTCTTTGCCGAGCGGGCACTCGAATACAAATGGAACACGCCGTTTATCCACGTTTTTCCCGCCGGCGGCAGGCAATGGACTGCCGACAGCGTCTTCAAGCTGCGGCACGCGGGCGAGCTCGAACTGTTCTATCGCGCGATGGCGAACTTCGATTTGCTGATCAATCGAGCGCGCACGCCGGAGTTCGACGGATTTTCGGTGCGCGAGGATTTCTTCGGTTATCAACTCACCAACGACGCGGGAGAAGTGATTTTCCACGCGGATCCGCGGACCGGGGAGCCGGTGACCGCGATCGAGGCGTTCCGCAGCCGACTGCGCCAGCTCCAGAATGCGCAGGGGGACATCCGGATCGAGTTCAATACCGTGCGTCAACTTCCGGGGGGCACGTTCTTTGTCGGACCGCGGTTCTCGAACGGGGCCGTGATCGAAAAGGGGCGGTTTCTGGACAAGATCGATTATCTGCAGATCAAGCTCCCCGGGCAGCATACGCTCGGGCTCACTTCGTTGCGCGGACGTCTCACTTATGGAGGCGCCAGCTTCATCCGCAAGTTCAATGTGGGCTCACCCGACTCCGAACGGCCCGACCGTCTGCGGCACGAATTGACCAGTTACAGCACGCGTTACTGGTTCTTCGATCCAACTCCCGGAATTGCCCGCTGGCGATTCACCGACGCGTTGACCATCGATTCCGTTCGCATGGAACTGGCCCCGGACGACCGGGTTCCGCCGGAGATCGACCGGGTTTTGGCTTTCAAGGAACGGAGCGTCGCGGCGACCGGCTGGGTGCTGGAGATTCCCACCGTTTCGCAGGGAACCGAGGTGTTGCGCATCGATGACCTCAACGATGTCGAGATCTACTTCAGCCACTTCAGCGCCCAACGTCAGTAAGCGCCACGCGGCCGGCACCGCTGGCATGCACCGCATGCGAGAGCTTTCATCCGAGGCGAACTCCGCCCAGGCGCGCTTTCCCTTTGCGGAGGCTTGAACGACTCGGTTAGTTTGCGCCTATGCCGCCGCCGCTGCCGAACGCGAGTCTTTCGCTCCTCGAATGCCGCCCGCGCTTCGGCAGGACTGGGTGGCGACGATCGTTGTTTCAACCCGCCGCGGCCTTGGGGCGGGTCGCCCTGATGGCGCTGGCACTGGCGCTGGTGGCTGGCGGCACCGAGGCGGGCGATCGTCGAAGTCCGGCGTTGACGATGGACTACAGCATTACCGTTTGGGGCATCGCGGATGGCCTGCTCCCATTCTCAGTCCGCGCCATCACCCAGACGGCCGATGGCTACCTCTGGGCAGGTACCTTCAGCGGGCTTTGCCGATTCGATGGCATGCGATTCACGGTGTTCACCGCCAGCGACACCCCCGGACTCCTCTCGGATAACATCAGGACGATGCACGCGGGATCCGACAGCAGTCTGTGGATCGGGACCGAGGGACGAGGCCTCGTCCAATATCAACACGGCCAATTCTCACCCGTGCCCTCGCCCGTGCCCGGGAACGCCTACACCGTGCTCGCCATTCACGAGGATCCCGCTGGCACGCTCTGGATCGGCACCAACCGCGGCTTGTTCCAGCTTCACGCGGGGAAACTCATCTCGGTCCTATTCGAGGAGAACCTGACGGACAGTTCCGTGCTCGCCCTTGGGACCGGACCGGAAGGCGAACTCTGGGCGGGTCTGGCGCAAGGGGTGGCCATGGTCGAGGGAGGGCGGTTGACGGAACCGCGCCATGCGTCGCCCCGGCCCGTGGCGCAGCTCGAGTGGGATGAAGCTGGCCGCCTCTGGACACTCTACACCAGCCGTCGAATGGGCAGTGTGATCGACGACAGTTCCCAGCTCGTTTATAGAACGCCGGAAGACTTCCGGATCACGGCCTTGTGCGTCACGCTCACGGGCCCGATCTGGTTCGGCGTGTATCAACAAGGGCTCTTCGTCGCCCCGGCCCTCGGCGGCACCCCGCGAAAGGTTGCCGACACACCGGGGCTGGTCAATGCGCTGTATGAGGATCGCGACGGCAACCTCTGGGCAGGCGTCGAGAACAGCGGCCTCTGGCGCGTGCGCCGCAGCCGGGTGCGATTGCTCGATGAACGGCAGGGCCTGCGGCCGCCGGCCATTACAAGTCTGGCTGCCGCCCCCGATGGCACCGTGTGGGTCGGCACCTTTGGAAACGGGTTGCACGTGTGGACCGGCGATGGTTTCGAGCCGGTCGAGGTTTCGCCGGATGCGGGGAATGTCGCCAGTGTTTGTCGGTCGTCCGATGGCACCCTCTGGTGTGGCGCGGCGGGGGGCGGTGTCTTTGCGCGCCGGCCCGGCCAAGCATTCACCTTGGTCCCCGGAACGGAGCGGGACAGCATTCGGGTCATGCTCGAGGACCGCAAGGGCAAGTTGTGGATCGGCACTTCCGGCACCGGACTCGTGGTGCTCGAGGGAGCTCATCCGCGCCGGTATACCCGCCGCGAGGGGTTGTCCGACGACCGGGTGCTCTGTTTGGCGGAAGGGCCTGATGCAACCCTCTGGATTGGCACCGAACACGGACTGAACCGGATGCGGGCTGGCCGCTTCGAAACCTACTTCCGTGAGCACGGCCTGGGTTCGGACACCGTGCGATCGATGTGGATGGATCCCGAAGGGACGCTTTGGTTGGGCACTTTGAACGGCGGACTTACCCGCCATCGCCATGGCCGGTTCGATACCATCACCAGCCATCAAGGACTCCGCAGTTCTCTGATCGAACAGATTCTCGATGACGGTCAAGGGCGGCTCTGGCTGGGATCGAGCGAGGGAATTCTCCGGCTCGACCTCGCCGAGCTCAACGATTGCCTGGATGGACGCGCCGCCTCGGTTCACTGCACGGTGTTCGGTTCTGAGGACGGCTTTCCCGCCATCCTCAGCGGGACGGGCTTTCAGCCCTCGAGCGTTCGCCTGCCCTCGGGCGAACTCTGGTTCTGCACCAGTCTCGGTGTGGCCACCATTGATCCTTGCGCATCTTACCCGGCGGCGGCCGCGCCCCAGGTCTATCTCGAGAGTGTAATGCTCGATGGCCAGCCCGCCCGCGGCGGACCGCCCTATCCGTTGGCCGAATGGAATACCGCGGTTCGGATTCCGCCCGGGACTTCGCGGCTGGACTTTAGCTACGCGGGACTGAGCCTGGTGTCGCCGGCGAAGGTGCGGTTCCGCTATCGGCTCGAGGGGTACGAGTCCGACTGGGTGGAAGCCGGCACCGACCGCATCGCTCATTACACCAGGGTGCCGCCGGGCGATTACCGGTTTCACGTGATCGCGGCGAACAATGAAGGGGTCTGGAACCAGACCGGCGCCACGCTCGCGATCACCGTCATGCCCGCCTGGTGGCAACACCCAGGGTTCCAAGCTGCCGCCATGGCCGGGCTGATCGTTCTTGGGACGTTGTTTTATCGCTTCCGCATGAGCCAGGTGCAGGCGACCGAGCGCGTCCGGCTGCGGATCGCGCGTGATCTGCACGACGAGGTGGGCAGCAACCTCGGCAGCATCGCCCTGCTGAGCCAGGCCGCCAGCCGGAGCGATGAACCCGCCTCCGCCCGTGACTTCCACGAAATCACCCGGGTGGCCCGCGAAACCGCCGAGGCGATGCGGGATATTGTCTGGCTGATCAACCCGGACGAAGACCGGCTCGAACGCCTCGTGCTCCGCATGCGGGAAACCGCCGGCATGCTGCTCGCCGGCACGACCTGGCAATTCCATGCCCCGGACCATTTACCGGTTCAACGATTGTCCACCGAGTTCAAACGCCATGTCCTCCTCATCTTCAAGGAAGCCCTGCACAATGTCCGAAAACACGCCCGCGCCTCCCGGGTGGAGGTTCACCTCGAACTGCGAAATGGCCAGCTCGAACTGCGCATCACCGACGACGGCGTCGGGATGGATCTCGACGCCCAACGAACCGGTCAGGGCCTCGAGAACCTGCGTCGCCGGGCCGCCGAACTCGGTGCGCCGTTGCAGCTCGAGAGCCGTCCCGGCGCCGGCACCACCCTCCGACTCTCCATTCCTCTAAAATGACTGCCGCCACACCCCACACCGTCTGGCTGGTCGAAGACCACGAAACCTACCGGCGCACTGTCCAGCGTGTGCTCGAGCGGATCGACGGCTTGAATTGCCCGCATGCCTTCGGCCGATGTGAAGACGCTCTGGCGGCAATGGACCGTGAACCGCCGCCGGAGGTCATCCTCCTCGACGTGGGATTGCCCGGCATGGATGGCATCGCCGGCCTTCCCAAACTCAAGGCGGCGGCCCCCAACACGCACGTGATCGTGCTGACCGTGTTCGACGACCAGGACAAGATCTTGCGGGCCATCTGCGCCGGTGCTTCGGGTTATCTGCTGAAAACCTCTTCTCAAGAAGACATCGCCGAGGCGATCCGCCAGGTTCTCCGCGGTGGCGCGCCGATGACCGCCAGTATCGCCCACCAGGTCCTCGGCATGTTCAAATCCCTCGCCCGGCCGCCCGGCGAATACGGTTTGACACCGCGCGAAAAGCAGATTCTCGAACTCATGGTCGAAGGGTTGCTCAAGAAAGAGATCGCAAGCCGGCTCAATCTCAGCACCCACACTGTCGATACGCATCTCCGCCGCATCTACGACAAGCTCCAGGTCCACACCCGCACCGGGGCCGTCTCGAAGGCCTTGCGCGAACGGCTCTGCTGAACTCGGCTCGCCACCAGACCGCGGAGGGTGCGGATAATCGGAAGCCGCGCCCCCCAGACGGGGTGGCTCCGTCGCACCCGTCGAACAGGAGGTACCCGGAGGAAAGGGCGGACGCCTCAAGGCTCCGCATCCTGGTTGACAGCGGCGTATCGACGCCGCGAGTCATTCCATCCTCTCCCACCGGGTGTAATGGCGCAGCCTGTGACTCTCCCATGGCAGAGTTCGGCCATGTCAACCACCCGGATCACCATCCGTGAGGAATTCCCCACAGCACCGATCCGTCCACCCTGCTCGACGAACGCCGCCGATGACCGGGACTTGGTCGCGGGGTCAGAGTCGGCGGGTGGCGCGTTCCTGCATCCAGATGATGTCGGGATTGTTGGGGGACGGATTGTCGTAGGGGATGATCTGGCCGGGAACGAGCGGTGGCAGGGTGCGGGGATCCTGCCAGCGTTTGGTTTCGGAGTGGCCGTCGGCGAAAGAAAAGCCGCCGGCACCGCCGTGATAACTGGCGGGGATATCGACGATGTTCAGGCTGGCGGGTGGATCGGGATAGCCGGTCATATCGACCACGAACATGCCGTCGTTGATGCTGTCCTCGCGTTCGTCAAGGAAGACAAACGTGCGGCTTGGTCCGGGGTCGATGATCTCGGTAGCGAGGCGATAGATGCGCCAGCCGGGGCCGGACCAGCCCATTTCCAGACCCTCCCCGCGTCCGCCCATCCAGTTGAGCATCGACATGCTGCGGACGCGGGGCATGCGGCGGCCGCGGTAGGAGACGACACTGCGATCGCCGGGGCATTTGAAGATGCCGTGGGCGCTGCCGGAGTAGGACCAGAGGAGGCTTTTTTCGATGTCGGCGGTGACATCCCAGTTGCTACGATTATTGCCCTCGTAGTCGAGCCAGCCGTCGATCCAGGCAGAAGGCCCGTGTTTGACGAAAGGGAGCCGGTCGATGTAATCGTCCACGTACAGCCGCCAGGCGAGCAACAACTGCCGATGATTGTTCAGGCACATGATGCCCTGGGCCTTGGATTTGGCCTTGGAGATGGCGGGCAGGAGCATGCCGGCCAGGATGGCGATGATGGCGATCACCACCAGCAGTTCGATCAACGTGAACCCCCTCCGGTCCGGGTTGGTGAATTGACCGGGGCGGGCGGCCGGGACGGGTTGCGGCTGCGCAGTCATGCTGTTGCTTGTAGTGAAGTATCTCCTGGTTGTCACTCTATTCAGATCGACGTTGCACGAGCGACGATCCGGTTTTAGCATGGTCCCGCTCAAACGTCTTTTAACTCCTAAATCGAAAGGGTGACCTGTGCACGGCCCAGAAACTCTGATGCGATTGTCGGCCTTCGGATTGGTTCTCGGCCTGGAATCTGGATGGGGTCATGGTCGGGCAACAGATCCTCGGCGAGGGGGTGGACGGGCGCTAGGCCCTTAGTCCGGCAGGCGGGGTGTTTGGCGACAGCGTGTTGTTGTTCACCGACAACAATGAGGCAGGGGACCATGTGCAACCGGGTTTCGTCAGCAGCATTCAGGTTCACGATGTGCCGTTGTCGGCCGGGTACCTCGAGGCACTCGGCGCGCCGGGTGGCGACGGCATCCCGACGACGGTGGTGGTGCCCGTGACGGTCTTATCGCGTCGGCCCACAGCCGATGCGGTCAACATTCTGCCAGGCACCGAGCTCGAGATTGTGCTCAAACTGGGTTCGGAAGCGTTCGACCCGGGTGAGATCCAGCCGCGGGTGAACGAGGAAACTTTGAGCCCGGCGATTGCCACCGCCGACGGGCGGGTGACGGTGAAGGCCGGTTTGCCGGAACTCGATCCACGGTCCGACAACACCCTGAGGCTGGATGATACGGACCCGGCCCAAGGCGGGGAAGTGAGCTTGACGTGGGCATTTCGCATGGCGGCTTATGAACCGGACGCGGTGTTGGAGGAGCAAATCCGACAGAACCTCACTTCGTATTGGAGACTCGACGATGGCCAGGAGAATCCTGACGCGGTGACCATGCTGGATGCGGTCGGGCCGAACCACGGCACAGTGGGCACCGGAGTCGCACTCAATTGGTGGCGGTTAGCCCGGCTGAAGGGTTGCCGAGGAAGGTTGAGACCAGTTTGACCGCCATCGGAGCGCCGAACATCCAGGCCGGTTTGATCAAAAGGTGGCCCTTGCCCGGCACGGTAAGTTCGCCGGGGTTGGCTTCTACTCCAGCGCAGAGGTTTCCCGGCAAGCCCGTTCATTTTCTCCTTGGACAAGTACACCAATCTTGGATATGGGATGCCCCAGGTCTGAATACCCATATGAATGAATCCGCGGTACTTGCCCCGGCCTCCTTCATTGTCCGGGGTGACGGACCAGATACGTGGTATCTCGGAGAATAGAGCAACATGAGCACACCACAACCTCTCGTCCTCCTCGCACTGGCACTGGCCATGGGTCCAGGCACGGCTGAGGCCGAAACCGCGGACGTCGTCCGTTATGAAGCATTCGGAGCCGTCGGCGACGGCACGCACGATGATCTGCCCGCGATTTGCCGGGCGCACGAGCACGCCAACGCCCGCGGGCTGCCGGTCAAGTCGGATCCCGGCGCAACCTACCATCTCGGCCGCAGGGCGCTGACGGCGGTCATCGCCACCGACACCGACTGGAGCACGTCACGATTCACGATCGACGACTCAAGCGAGGTCGAAAACCACAAGCACGCGCTTTTTGAGGTGCGCAGTCTGCTCCCGCCGGCGACCTTGAAGATCGAGAGTCTGGTGCGTGATCAGCAGCGGTTGGATGTCCGGCCCGAGCTAGAGTGCTACGTGGCCGTGAGGAACGACAAGATCAAGCGCTTCATCCGGCGCGGTCTCAATCAGAACGCCGGGACTTCCCAGCGCGACTGCTTCATTCTCCATCGAGACGGCTCGATCGAGGGGGCGATCGATTGGGATTACGATCACATCAGTCATGTGGATGCCCTTCCGATCGACCCTAAGAAGCTCGTTTTGAGGGGCGGGGTATTCACGACCATCGCAAACCAGATGACGCAGGAGGTCGGCTACAACTACTGGGGTCGACATATGGTCATCAGCCGGTCCAATACGGAAATTCAGGGCCTGCGGCACTACGTCACAGGGGAGACATCCGTCGGGCATCCCTACTCCGGATTCATTAGCATTCACTCTTGCGCCAATGTCACGCTGCGCGACTGCGTGGCCGCGGCGCACCGAACCTATCAAACCATCGGAACGGCAGGAAAGCCGGTCAGCATGGGGTCGTACGATTATTCTGCCAGCAGTGTGGTGAACTTCACCATGATCAACTGCAGAATGGACGACATCAACGATCGGAGCCGTTGGGGAGTCATCGGAAGCAATTTCTGCAAGAACATGCTGCTGGAAGACTGCGTGCTGAACCGAATGGACGCGCACATGGGAGTCTCCGGCAGTTACATCATTCGTCGCTGCACACTGGGTTACGCGGGCCTGAACGCCATCGGTCGCGGACGCCTCCTGGTCGAAGATTCGACCCTGTATGGCGGTTCACTGATCAATCTGCGCAGCGACTATGGGAGCACGTGGGAGGGCGAGGTAGTCATCCGCAACTGCCGCTGGATCCCATCCGCCGGCCGGACGACCACCCCCTACCTGGTTTCCCTGCGCAACGACGGCCAGCACGACTTCGGCTACGACTGCTTCATGCCCAGGGAAATGACGATTGACGGACTCCATGTGGACGACTCGAATCATCCGGATGACTACCAGGGCTTTTTTCTCAGTGGCAAAACGCCCCGCGTTTCGCCGAACGCCCGGGTCGCGGAAAAGGTCGTGGTGGTGTGGGAAGGACAACCGTCCTCTCAAGGCAGTGAACCTGCGCGAGTACAGAGAACAAATCGGTCGTATGCCCTACGGGAAGCGGCTGCCGGCGGCGCTTTACGTGCATCGCGAGGGTCTGGTCTATCTTGGCGGCAGCCTGGGCGCGGTTCGAGGAGCTGACGCGGGCCGAAGAAGCGGTAGGCCTTTACGAGGAACCGGCGACGATCGGGTTCAAGCTGAATCCATGATTCAATGAAACGAATGTCACTCACAAACCTGCTGACCGTTGCGTTGTTGACAACGGCATTTTCTGCGCAAGCGGCCGACCCCACCGCGCCCATGGCCGCGCCAGACCTCGTGTTCGACGAGGTGGACGGCATCGTCGCCGTCGAGGCCGAGCACTTTTACAGGCAGACGCTCACGGAGCAGCGCGCCTGGCACATCACGTCCTCGAAAAGCGCGCCGGATATGAATCCGGATGCCGACCCGCCGCACGTCGCGGGCGCCAGTGGCGGCGCGTATCTCGAAATCCTGCCGGATACGCGCGCCACGCATGGCGACCAGTTGATTGCGGGCGAGAATTTCAGCGATAAACCGGGCGTCATGGCGGTCCTGCATTACAAAGTGAACATCAACACGCCGGGGCGCTATTATGTCTGGGTGCGCTCCTTCTCGACCGGCAGCGAGGACAACGGGGTGCATCTCGGGCTCAACGGCCGATGGCCCGAGTCCGGGCAGCGCTGGCAAACGGTGCAGAAGCAGAAGTGGGCGTGGGACTGCAAACAACGCACGGCGGACGTCCACACCGGGGTGCCCATGCAGCTCTTCCTCGACATCGAGAAGGCGGGCGAACATGAGATCCTGTTCTCGATGCGCGAAGACGGTTTCGAGATGGACAAGTTCGTTCTCGCCAGCAACCAGGAGTACACGCCCGAGGGCACAGGCCCGGCGGTGAAAGCGAAGGCGGGCCAGATCCCCGCGCCATTCCCCGAAGTGGCCAAGGCCGCGCCTCTCGTGTTGCCGCGCCAACCCGACGGCCAGGGAGCGGTGGAAATCTCCGGCGAACTCAAGGAGTGGCACAAGGTCACGCTGACGCTTGACGGCCCGTATGCGCACGAACTGGACAACGCGCCGAATCCGTTCACGGACGGCAAGGGCATGAACGTCGTCTCCTGCCTGCCTTACAACGCGGGCGGCGATGGCGACAACGTCTGGCCGTTCGTCGCGCGTGACGACAAGTGTCACTGGGACTGCTCCAAGCTCGACCAATGGGGCATGGTGTTCGACCATGCCACGGCCCAGGGGCTTTACCTCCACTTCAAACTCCAGGAAAACGAAATCGATGACGATCGCCGTGGCGATAAGTCCGAACCGGGCCGCGTGCCGAGTCGCTCGACGGCGGCAAGCTCGGCCACGAGCGCAAGCTGTATTGCCGGGAAATCATCGCGCGCTTCGGTCACGCGCTGGCGCTGAACTGGAATATTGGCGAGGAGAACACCCAAAGCACGGAAGCGATCAACGCCATGATCGATTACCTCCGCGCCCACGATCCCTATCAACATCACGTCGTCATCCACACCTTCCCGGGCCAGCAGGACAAGGTCTACACGCCGTTGCTGGGCGGCCAGTCGCAGAAGAACGACAACTCGAAATACTGTCTGGCCAGGCCAGGTGAACTCTATCTGGTCTATCTGCCCAAGGGCGGCACGACCGAACTCGACCTGACCGGAGTGAACCGGAGCCTCGAGGTGAAGTGGTTTAATCCGCGTCGGGGTGGTGCGTTGCAGGGCGGCTCTGTCAGGTCAGTGAGCGGCGGCCGCAAGGTTGCCCTCGGCACCCCGCCCACCGATGGCAACGAGGACTGGCTGGCGGTTATTCGAAAGTAATGGCCAATGCGAGTGCACAAACATGGGCCGAAGAGCCCGCTTGACCGGCCAGCGAACGACGCCCAGCTTAGGTTGATCTCCGAATTATGAAACGATCGCAAGCAATCGCCTCATCCATGCTGGTAGCCGCGTTTATCTCCGCCGCGCCAGCACACAGCGCTGCCGCCCAAGGTCCGGCGGCGCAACGCCGAAACCAGCCGGAGATTCCCGCCGTCGCGCGACGAGAAGCCATCTGCTTCGCCTATTACACCGTGAACCGTGGCGTCCTCAAGTTGACGGCCCAGTTGTATCCGCTCGAGGACGGCGAAACTCGCGAGGCGACATTGGCGATCCAGGTTGGGGATGACTGGAAAACCATCGCCAGCACCCGCGTCACGGAGGAGCCGTACGACAATTATCGCCAGGACAAAACCTGGACCGCGCATTTCCGGGTGGAGCCATGGGACGAGAGCCGCACGGTGCCCTACCGCGTGACGGCGCTCGGTGGCGTGGCGGCTTACGAGGGCAGCATCCGCGCGAATCCCATGGGCAAACGCGAAATCGTCGTGGCCGCGTTCACCGGCAACTCGAACCAGGACCGCCGTCTGAAGCCCGATCTCATCGCCAATCTCAAGGCCCAGGATCCCGACCTGCTGTTTTTCTCCGGCGACCAGGTGTATGACCACACGGATCATCTCGGCGCCTGGCTGTTGTTTGGCCGGCAGTTCGGCGAGATCATCAAGGATCGCCCGATGATCAGCATCCCGGACGACCACGACATTGGCCAGGCCAACCTCTGGGGCGCGGGCGGCAAGGTGTCCACGAACTCCGCCGGCGACGATGGCGGCTATTTCATGCCGGTCGAGTATGTGAAGGCGGTCGAGCGCGCGCAGACGTGGCATCTGCCCGACCCGGTGGACCCCGCGCCCATCGAACGCGGCCTCGGCGTCTATTTCACCGCACTGAACTGGGGTGGGGTGAGCTTCGCGATTCTGGAGGATCGCAAGTTCAAAACCGGCCCGAACGGCCCGCTGCAGCTCAAGCCGAAGTTCGCGCCGCGTCCGGACTGGGTGACCAACGCCAACTACGATCCCCAGGCGCTGGACCTGCCCGGCCTCCAGTTGCTCGGCGAACGGCAGGAACATTTCCTCAAGGCATGGGGAGAAGACTGGACCGGCGCGGAGTTCAAGGCGGTGCTCTCGCAGACCATCTTCAGTTATGCGACCCACATCTCGCACGGCAACCGCCTGCTGGCCGATCTCGATTCCAACGGCTGGCCCCAATCCGGCCGGCAACGCGCGGTGGACTTGATGCGCCGCTGCTTCGCGTTTCATATCAGCGGCGACCAGCATCTCGGCTGCGTGGCGCAATATGGTCTGGACGACTGGCGCGATTCCAGTGTCGCCTTCTGCGTGCCATCGATTGTGAATTACTATCCGCGCAAGTGGCTGCCGCTTGGCCCTGCGGTTCGCGCGCTAGAAGGCCCAATCCCCAACCTCGGCGATTACACGGAGGGTTTCGGCAACAAGATCACGATGTTCACCTACGCCAACCCGACGGCCTTTCCCGCGCCCCTGACGAATCTCGCCGCCAGCGCCAGCGGCCATGGCCTGGTCCGCTTCGACAAAGCGACGCGCCAAATCACCATGGAATGCTGGCCGCGCGGGGTGGACGTGACCCAGCCGGGCGCCAAGCAATATCCCGGTTGGCCGATCACGATTAATCAATGGGACAACTACGGCCGCAAACCGGTGGCCTGGTTGCCCGAAGTCGAGGCTCCGGCCGGCATCGCCACGCCGGTGGTCCAGGTGGTGGACGAGCGCAGCGGGGAGGTGGTCTATACCCTGCGCGCGAAGACTCCGCGCTTCAAACCATGGGTCTTCGCCGAGGGAAGTTACCGGGTCCAAATCGGTGAACCGCCGGATCGCGTCATCACGCTCACGGGCCAACGCAGCCGACAGCCATGAAACCCTTCAGGAACCCTGAACACCTCACGATGAAATCCGCACTCCACACGCTCCTGGGCCTGCTGTCTTTGGGCCTGATAACCGCCTCTCCGGCCGCCGAAGTCACGCGCCCCAACCTCCTGTTTATCTTCTCCGATGACCACGCGGAACACGCCATCTCGGGGTATGGCTCGAAGGTGAACCAGACGCCGCAGATCGATCGCCTGGCCCGCGAAGGCGTGCGGTTCCAGAATTCCTTTTGTGTGAATTCCATTTGCACCCCGAGCCGCGCCACGCTGCTCACCGGGCAATACTCTCACCTCAACGGCGTGCCGGTGTTCAACCGCTTCGACGGCTCACGCGACCACGTGGCCAAACGCCTGCAAGCCGGCGGTTATCACACCGGCATGATCGGCAAGTGGCACCTCGGCAGCGATCCCACCGGTTTTGACCGCTGGATCGTGCTTCCCGGCCAGGGTGCGTACTGGAATCCAGCCTTTCTCGTCCCCGGCCGTCGTGTGACCATCGCGGGCCATTGCACCGAAATCACCACGGAGTTGGGTCTCGAGTGGTTAAGGACCCGGCCGAAGGACAAGCCGTTTTTCCTGATGCTCCATCACAAGGCGCCGCACCGGGCATGGGAACCGGATGCGCGGAACAAGGCCCTCTTCAAGAACAAGGTCTTCCCCGAACCCGACACGCTCTGGGATGATTACGCCACCCGCCCCGCGGCGTTGCCGGCCAACGAACAGACCGTGGCCCGCGACCTCACCCGTCGCGATCTCAAGCTGGAGCCACCCGCCGATCTCCAAGGCCCCGCCCGCAACCAGTGGCTCAATGCCAAGCCCATGGAACTTACCGTGGACGGCCAGACGCTGACCGGCAAGGAACTCGTTCGCTGGAAATATCAGCGTTACCTGCAGGATTACCTCGCCTGTGTGCAGGGTGTGGATGACGGCGTGGGCAAAGTCCTCGATTACCTGGAGCAATCCGGTCTCGCCAACAATACTATCGTCATCTATTCCGCCGACAACGGTTGGTATCTCGGCGATCTGGGTCTCTACGACAAACGTTTCATGTATGAACCGGGGCTTCGCGTCCCGTTGCTTGCGCGCGGGCCGGGCATCCGGGCCGGCCATGTGCCCACACAATTCGCCGCCAACATCGACCTGGCGCCCACGTTCCTCGACCTCGCCGGCTTGCCCGTGCCCGCCTCGATGCAGGGCCGGTCCCTGGCCGGGCTGTTGCGCGGCGAAACGCCCGCCGATTGGCGCAGTAGTGTTTACTACCGTTATTACCACGACCCCGGCCATCACAATACCGCCGCCCACCTGGGTGTCCGCACGGCCACCCACAAGCTGATTTACTACTGGAAGAAGGACGCTTACGAAATGTTCGACCTCATCAACGACCCCACCGAACAGTGCAACCTCCTGTTCGGTCCCAGCGATACCTGGAAATCCGGGACCGCCGCCATGCTGGCTGAACTGAAGACCGAGATTGCCCGGTTGCAACAGGAATTCCAGGACGAGGGTCAATATGCGGACCCGGCCACATGGCCCAAAGGCAGTGCGGACGGTCCTTTCGATGACAAACAACCGAGCGGGACCAGGACGGTTGCGGAGGCCATCACCCTCAGCGCGGATCAATAGAGTGCCGGCGCAAACGAACCACCACCGCAAACCCGCACTCTGTTCCCCGCCATGAAACCTCGTATTGTTCCATTGCTCCTCTTGTGGATCACGCTGTGGGTCGCGGCGGCCGCGCAGACCAGGCCCAACGTCGTCATCTTCCTCGCGGACGATGCGGGTTGGGGCGATTACAGTCACTCCGGCAACACGCAGTTGCGCACGCCGCACATTGACTCCCTCGCGCGCGCCGGCGTTTCGCTCGACCGTTTCTTTGTCCAACCCGTGTGCGCGCCCACCCGCGCGGAGTTTCTCACCGGGCGTTATCACCCGCGCGGCGGCGTGCGCGGCGTCTCGACCGGGCAGGAGCGGCTCGATCTCAGCGAGAAGAACCAGGCGAACCCCTTCCTCTGCTACGTGCCGTTCACCACGCCGCATTCGCCCTGGGCCGCCCCGGAGCAGGACTGGGAGCGGTTCAAGGACCAGCCGATCACCCTGCGTGCGACCGATGCCAGCCGGGAAGCCGCCGACGAGACGCGCTGCGCGCTCGCGATGATGGAGAACCAGGACCGAAACGTGGGCCGTGTGCTGGCGAAGCTGCGCGAGCACGCGCTCGAGCAGAACACGATCGTGATCTACTTCTCTGACAACGGCCCCAACTCGATGCGCTGGACCGGCGGCATGAAGGGAAAGAAGGGCACCCTGGACGAAGGCGGCGTGCGCTCGGTGTGCTATGTGCGCTGGCCGGCCCAGCTGCCCGCCGGCCACACCGTCACTCAGATCGCGGGCGCGATTGACCTGCTCCCCACGTTGACCTCGCTGGCGGGTACCACACGCATGGCGGCCTTGATGGTCGCGCTATCGGTTTCCGCGCTCTGCGGAGGTCTTGAATTGGCGAACGACGCCGCGACGGGCAGGCCGGGGGAGTTTGCGGTTCAGGAGATCCGTCGTGCGGCCGAGGCACGCGGCATGACTTTGGGCGATGACGCCAGTGCGACACGCATTGAGCTCACGGTTGGAGGGGGAGATGGCGTCGCGCAGAGTTATCGCATTCGCGTGCAGAGCGAAGGCGGGCGCCGCGTCATCACGGTGCACGGGGCCGATGCCGCCGGCGCGATGTATGGTGGGCTGGATATTGCGGAGGCGATCCGAACGGGGACGCTCGATGCCCTGAAGGATTCCGATCACCAGCCACACATCGCGCGGCGCGGCATCAAGTTCAATATCCCGCTCGATCTGCGCACGCCCAGCTACACCGACTGCTCCGACGCCGCGCAGGCGAACATCCCGGAGATGTGGGAGCGCGAGTTCTGGACCGAGTTCCTCGACGCGATGGCGCGTCACCGCTACAACGTGCTCTCGCTTTGGAGCCTCCATCCCTTCCCTTCGCTGGTCAAGGTGCCGGAGTTTCCCGAGGTCGCGCTGGCCGATGTCTGGCGCACCCGCGCCCGGCTCGATGACACCTTCAGCTTTGCGGGCAGCGACATGGTCCGTCCCGAAATGCTTGCCGACCACGAGGTGGTGAAACGCCTGACCATGGACGAGAAGATCGGGTTCTGGCGCTGGGTCATGCAGCACGCCGCCGACCGCGGTATCCAGGTCTATTTCTTCACCTGGAACGTCTTCACCTGGGGCGCGGAA
>JAHDYP010000052.1:0-2856 GCA_023383055.1 Verrucomicrobiota bacterium
ATTCGGCAGATGTTGTAGGGCTCCGAAAGAACGAGATCATGCGAAGCCAATGGTGTGTGATACACACGCTCTCGGGCCAGGAGCAGAAGGTCAAGGAGAGCATTGAACGGCGCCTCAAGGCCGAGGAGATGGGGGAGTACATCAAGGAGGTGTTGGTCCCGATGGAGAAGGTGGCCGAGGTGCGGAATGGCAAGAAGACCGTGACCTCGCGCAAGCTTTATCCGGGGTATGTGTTCATTGACATTGTATTGCTGGATGACAACCAGAAGCTGGTCGAGCGGCCATGGTACTTCATCCGGGACACCCCCGGGATCATTGGTTTTGTGGGGGGCGAACGGCCGACCCCGACGCCGGCCGAGGACATCGATTTGATCAAGAGTCAGATTGCGGCCTCGGAGGACACCGAGCGGCCGAAGGTGAGCTTCGACGTCGGCGAGACGGTGAAGATCAACGACGGGCCCTTCCTGAATTTCAGCGGAGTGATCGAAGAGATTGACCCGGACAAGGGCAAGCTGAAGGTGACGGTGAACGTTTTCGGTCGCAACACGCCGGTGGAGTTGGAGTATTGGAAAGTGGAGAAAGCGTAATTTATGGCGAAGAAGGTGGTGGGACAGATCAAGTTGCAGATCCCGGCGGGCCAGGCGAATCCGGCGCCGCCGGTGGGTCCGGCCCTTGGGCAGCAGGGGGTGAACATCATGGCGTTCTGCAAGGAGTTCAACGCGGCGACGCGGGAGCAGGCCGGGATGATCATTCCGGTGGTGATCACGGTCTACCAGGACAAGTCGTTCACCTTCATCACGAAGTCGCCGCCGGCGGCCGTGTTGTTGAAAAAGGCGGCGGGGATTGCCTCCGGGTCGAAGATGCCCAACAAGGAGAAGGTGGGCAAAGTGACGCGGAAGCAGGTGCTGGAGATTGTGAAGTTGAAGCAGAAGGATTTGAACGCGACCGGCGAGGAAGCTGGTTTCCGGGTGGTTGCCGGGACGGCTCGGAGCATGGGGATCGACGTGCTGGATTGAACCTTAACCGCGGGAGAGCGAGAGCGCTCGATGGCACCGCACTGAAAACATGGCGAGCAAGCGATACAAGAAAGCGTTGGGCATGATTGAGGCCGGCAAATCCTATCCGCTGGAGGCCGCGGCCGGGCTGCTGGTGAAATTCCCGAAGGCAAAATTCAACGAGAGCGTGGAATTGTCCTTCCGGCTGGGGGTCGATCCCAAGCAGTCGGACCAGATGGTTCGGGGAACCGTGGCGCTGCCTCACGGGAGCGGCAAGGTGGTCCGCGTGCTGGTGTTCGCGAAACCCGGTCCCGCGGCGGACGCCGCCCGCCAGGCGGGGGCGGAGCACGTCGGTTTCGAGGACATGATCAAGAAGTGCACCGACGGATGGACCGATTTCGACATTGCGGTGGCGACGCCCGAGGCGATGGGCGAGGTGCGGAAGCTGGGCAAGGTGCTGGGACCGCGCGGGCTGATGCCAAACCCGAAGACGGGGACGGTGACGGACGACACGGCGCGGGCGGTGAAGGAATTCAAGGCCGGGCGGGTGGAGTTCAAGATCGACAAGACGAGCAACCTGCACGTGCCGATCGGCAAGGTCTCGTTCGCGGAGCAGCAGTTGGTTGAGAATGCCCGGGCGGTGTTGGAGGCGGTGTTGAAGGCGAAGCCGAGCAGCGCGCGGGGGACTTATCTCCGGAGCTGCACCATGTCGGCGACCATGAGTCCTCCGGTGCGTCTGGATCTGCGGACGCTGCAGGCGGTGGCATAATTTTACTGATCCTGATCATGCGTATCGAAAAGCAATACCTGACGAAGGAATACGTGGCGCGGCTGAACGCGTCGCCGTTTGCGGTGGTGGTGGACTACCAGGGTTTGACCGTGGGCCAGTTCACGGAGTTGCGTCGCCGGCTGCGGGTGAGCGGGGCCGAGGTGCACGTGGTGAAGAACTCCATCCTGCGGCTGGCGGCCAAGGAAGTGGGCCTGCCGGATCTGGCGGGTTCATTGAGCGGCCAGCTGGCGGTGGTCACCGGGCCGAAAGACATTTCGGCGGCAGCCAAGGTGTTGAAGACCTTTGCCGCGGAATTTGAGAAACCCAAGCTGCGTTTCGGTTTTCTGGACAACCAACGGCTGGAGGCGGCGCAGCTGGCGATCCTGGCGGATTTGCCGTCGCTGGAAGTGTTGCGGGGCCAGATGCTCGGCGTGGTGCAAGGGCCGGCGACGAAACTCGCGCGGCTTTTGGGCACGCCGGCACAGCAGTTGGCCCGGGTGATCAAGGCGCGGGGCGAGGCATCAGAAGTGGCGGCAAAGACCTGAGAATGAATCTACCGCGGGCGGGCGGGGGCGCCCGGCGCGGGTGACGGAGAACACGAAAAGGGTAAATCGTCGGTCCCCGGGCAGGGGGCATAATTCGACCGCGGCCGCGGCTGGCGACGAGACTGAAAGGAAACATGGCAGACCTAGCGAAGTTGGTTGATGAGTTAAGCCAGTTGACGGTCCTCGAGGCCGCCGATCTGGTAAAGCAGTTGGAAGAGAAGTGGGGCGTGTCCGCAGCCGCGCCGGTGGCGGTGGCGGCGGTTGGGGCGGCGGCGGGTGGCGCGGCGGCTCCGGCGGCGGAAGTGAAGACGCAGTTCGACGTCATTCTGACCTCGGTGGCGCCGGACAAGAAGATCGCGGTGATCAAGGCGGTTCGCGAAGTGAAGGCGGGCCTGGGCCTGGCCGAGGCGAAGGCCTTGGTCGAAGGCGCTCCGAAGCCGGTTTTGGAAGCGGCCGAGAAGGCCGATGCGGAAGCAGCCAAGAAGAAGCTGGAAGACGCGGGCGGAAAAGTGGAATTGAAGTAGGTCGGTGCCTCTCGGCGGGGCGG
>JAHDYP010000052.1:2866-38108 GCA_023383055.1 Verrucomicrobiota bacterium
GTTGGCCCGTCCGCCGGGAGTTTTGTGTTGGATCTTAGCGCTATCAATACGTTCGTCAGTCGGGGAAAACGGGGTGGGAGTACGTCGCTGGCAGGGCCCGGAGCAATTCGGGCCGGGCGGCGCAGTGTCGTCTAAAGCATCAACCATTGACCGGCAGTCGGCCGGTTTGAAACATCTAACGTGATCATGTCATCGCGAACAACTGAACGGATAAACTTCGGACGGATCAAGGAAGTCATTGCGCCGCCGAATCTGATCGAGATCCAGGTTAATTCGTATCGGGAGTTTTTGCAGTTGGACGTCGCGCCGAAGCGGCGCAAGAATGTCGGGCTGCAGGCCGTCTTCACGGAGGTGTTCCCGATCGAGAGTTACGACGGCAAGGTGAAGCTGGATTACGACAGCTACGAGATCGGCGAGCCCAAGCAGACCTGGTTGGAGTGCCTGCGGGAGGGGATCACGTTTGGCGCGCCGTTGCACGTGACCTTCATGCTGAGGGAGGAGAAAGGCACCACGGAGGAGAAGGTGTTCATGGGCGAACTGCCGCTGATGACGCCGCAGGGCACCTTTGTGATCAACGGGGCGGAACGGGTGATTGTGAGCCAGTTGCATCGTTCGCCCGGTCTGGCGTTCGAGGCCACGCAGCATCCGAACGGGAAGATCCTGCATTCGTTCCGGATTATTCCGGACCGGGGTTCCTGGTATGAGGCGCAGTTTGACACGGGCGATCTGCTCTACGTCTATCTGGATCGGAAGAAGCGCCGGCGGAAATTCCTGACGACGACCTTTTTCCGGGCGCTGGGATATGGGGCGGACGCGGACATTTTGAAATTGTTCTATGACATCGAGGAACTGACCGTGAAGGCGGCGGAGAACCTCGAGGATCTTTCGAACAAGGTGTTGGTGAAGGATGAGGTGGACGACAAGGGCGTCGTGGTGGCGCGGGCCTTCGAGCCGTTGAGCAAGGCGACGGTGCGTCAGGTGGCCGAGTTGGGCGTCTCCAAGATCCAGGTGGTGGACACCTCCGTCGACGACGGCATCGTGATCAAGTGCCTGAAGAAGGATCCGGCGCGCGACGAGGAGGAGGCCCTGAAGGACATCTACCGCCGGTTGCGGCCCGGGGATCCGCCGACGGCGGCGAACGCGCGGGCGCTGTTGAAGCGGCTCTTTTTTGACCCGAAGCGTTACGATCTCGGGCGGGTGGGTCGTTATAAGATCAACCAGAAGCTCGGTCTGGCCGAGGACAACGATTCACGCATTTTGACCAAGGAAGACCTGGTGGCGGCGACGAAGTACCTCCTGAGACTGAAGCGGGGTGAGGGAACGCTGGACGACATCGATCATCTGGGGAGCCGGCGGGTGCGGACGGTGGGCGAACTGCTGGCGAACCAGTGCCGGGTGGGGCTGGCTCGAACCGAGCGGTTGGTGAAGGAGCGCATGACGCTCTTCGACCAGGGGGTTGACACCATGACGCCGCAAAAGCTGATCAATCCCAAGGCGCTTTCGGCGGTGGTCCGGGATTTCTTCGGTCGGAGCCAGTTGTCGCAGTTCATGGATCAGATCAACCCGTTGGCCGAGTTGACGCACAAGCGGCGGCTTTCCGCGCTGGGGCCCGGCGGGTTGTCGCGGGATCGAGCCGGGTTCGAGGTGCGGGACGTGCACCCATCGCATTACGGGCGCATCTGTCCGATCGAGACCCCGGAAGGGCCGAACATCGGTTTGATCGCCTCGCTCGCCACCTTCGCGCGGGTGAACGATTTCGGGTTTATCGAGACTCCCTATCGGAAAGTGGAGCACGGCCGGGTGACGGCGCAGATCGAGTACCTGACGGCCGATCGCGAGGAATCCTACATCATTGCGCAGGCGAACTCCGCCATCGATGAGAAGGGCCGGTACGTGAACGACAAGGTGACCTGCCGTTGGAAGGGCGAGTTTCTGGATGTGGAGCCGGCGCGGGTCGACTACATGGACGTTTCGCCCAAGCAGCTCGTATCCGTGGCGGCGGGATTGATACCGTTTCTGGAGCACGACGACGCGAACCGGGCCCTGATGGGTTCGAACATGCAGCGGCAGGCGGTGCCGCTCCTGGTCTCCGAGGCGCCGCTGGTGGCGACGGGGCTGGAGGAGCGCGTGGCGCGCGACTCGCGGGCCGTGATTGTGTCGGAAGAGGCCGGCAAAGTGGCGGCGGTCACCGGCAACCAGATCATCATCACGCGCGACGGCAAACTGCCTGAGGGCAAGAAAAAGATCAGACACGACCCGGCGAGCGGGGTGTATGTCTACATCGTGCGCAAGTTCATGCGCTCGAACGCGGCCACCTGCATCAACCAGAAGATCCTGGTGGCCAAAGGCGAGACGGTGAAGAAGGGACAGATCGTCGCGGACGGGCCCTGCACGAGCGGGGGCGAGCTGGCGCTGGGGCGCAACGCGCTATGCGCGTTCATGCCGTGGGGCGGGTATAACTTCGAGGATGCGATCCTGATCAGCGAGCGGATTGTCAAGGACGACGTGTACACGTCGATTCACATCGAGGAATTCGAGGTGAACGCGCGCGACACCAAGCTGGGGCCGGAGGAGATCACGCGGGACATTCCGAATCTGGGCGAGGAAGCGCTGAAGAACCTGGGCCTGGATGGAGTGATTCGGATTGGGGCGGAGGTCAAGCCGGGCGACATTCTGGTGGGCAAGATCACGCCGAAGAGCGAGACGGAGCTGGCGCCCGAGGAGCGGTTGCTCCGGGCGATCTTCGGGGAAAAGGCGGCGGACGTGAAGGACACGTCGCTGCGGGTGCCGTCGGGCACGTACGGCATCGTGATGGACGTCAAGGTGTCCTCGAAGAAAGAGAGCGAGCGGGCCGCCAAGGTGAACGTGGGCGAGGCGAAGCGCCAGGCCAAGCAGGTGGAGGAGGAATACCGCACCAAGATGGACGAGTTGCGCGAGCAGCTCACCGAGGCGCTCAGCAACATTCTCCTCGGCGAGAAGATCCCGTTGGACGTGGTGAACTCGGAGACCGGCGAGATCATCATTCCGGCCAATCGCAAGATCACGAAGACGCTGCTGCGGAAGCTGGCGGGCGTTTATGACCGGATCGAGATCGATCCTTCGCCCATCCGGAACAAGATCAACGAGATCATCGGCAGCTTCAAAAAGAAGTTCGAAGACCTCCAGATGCAGTATGACGAGGAGCTGGAGCGGATGGAATCGGGCGACGAGGTCGACAGTGGCGTGATCAAGTCGGTCAAGGTGTACATCGCCTCGAAGCGCAAGTTGTCCGTGGGCGACAAGATGGCCGGCCGGCACGGCAACAAGGGTGTGGTGGCGAAGATCGTGGCGGAGGCGGACATGCCGTTTCTGGCGGATGGCACGCCGGTGGACGTGGTGCTGAACCCGCTGGGGGTGCCGTCGCGCATGAACGTGGGGCAGGTGCTGGAGACGCACCTGGGCTGGGCGGCGCGGCTGCTGGGGCTGCGGTTTGCGACGCCGGTATTCGACGGGATCAAGGAGAAGGACATCCGCGGCTATCTCAAGCAGGCCGCGGACGGGCAGAAGCATGCCGGCGAAGCCCCGTTGATCGGCGAGCACGGCAAGACGCGGTTGTTCGACGGCCGGACCGGCGAACCGTTCGACCAGGAAGTGGTGGTCGGTTTCATTTACATGATGAAGCTGGGGCACCTGGTGGCGGACAAGATTCACGCGCGGGCGGTGGGACCCTATTCGCTGGTGACGCAGCAGCCCTTGGGCGGCAAGGCCCAGTATGGCGGGCAGCGGTTTGGCGAGATGGAAGTCTGGGCCATGGAAGCCTACGGCGCTGCCTACACGCTGCAGGAGATGCTGACGGTGAAGTCCGACGACGTGCAGGGACGGACGCGAATCTACGAGAGCATCGTGAAGGGGGACAACTCCCTGGACGCGGGGGTGCCGGAATCGTTCAACGTGCTGGTGAAGGAAATGCAGTCGTTGGGCCTCGACGTGAAGGTCGGCTATTCGAATCCGCTGGACCAGACGCCGACGTCGGCCACGGCGCTGTCGGCGCTGAGCTAACCGAGGGAACCTTAGGCAAGACCACAAGCATCTATGATCAGCAACAAAGAATCAGCGCGCGAACTGCTCGGGCTCGAGACGGTCAACCTGGTCGACAACGTGGCGATTGGCATCGCCTCGCCCGAGACCATCCGGTCCTGGTCGAAGGGCGAAGTCAAGAACCCGGAAACGATCAACTACCGCACCTTCAAGCCGGAGAAGGGCGGGTTGTTTTGCGAGCGGATTTTCGGTCCGGTCAAGGACTGGGAGTGTTCGTGCGGCAAGTACAAGCGGATCAAGCACCGGGGGGTGGTGTGCGACCGTTGCGGGGTGGAAGTGACGCTGTCCCGGGTGCGCCGGGAGCGGATGGGGCACATCGAGCTGGCAGTGCCGGTTTCGCACATCTGGTTTTTCAAGTGCATGCCGTCGCGGATCGGGCTGATGCTGGACATGACGGCGCGGAATCTCGAACGGGTGATCTACTACGAGGATTACATGGTGATCGATCCCGGGCAGACCCCGCTCAAGGAGCACCAGCTCCTGAGCGAGATGGAATGTCGCGAGGCCCGCCAGACCTACGGGGCGGACGCATTTGTGGCGAAGATGGGGGCGGAGGCGGTCTGGGAGGGGCTCACGCGGGTCGATCTCCAGAAGCAGATCGACCAGCTACAGAGCTCGATGCTGGAGACCAAGAGCAAGCAGATCCGGAAGAAGCTGGCCAAACGGATCAAGTTGTTCCAGGGCTTTCTGAGTTCGCGGATGCGTCCCGAGTGGATGATCCTGACGGTGTTGCCGGTGATCCCGCCCGATCTGCGGCCGTTGGTGCCGCTGGAGGGGGGCCGTTTTGCGACCTCGGATCTCAACGATTTGTATCGGCGGGTGATCAACCGGAACAACCGCCTGAAGAACCTGCTGCAGCTGAAGACGCCGGAGGTCATCATCCGGAACGAGAAGCGCATGCTGCAGGAAGCGGTCGACGCGTTGTTCGACAACGGGCGGCATGGCCGGCCGGTCACCGGGGCTGGCAATCGCGCCTTGAAGTCCCTCAGCGACATGCTCAAGGGCAAGAGCGGGCGGTTTCGTCAGAATCTGCTGGGCAAACGGGTGGATTACTCGGGGCGCTCGGTGATTGTGATCGGCCCGGAGTTGAAACTGCATCAGTGCGGTTTGCCGAAGAAGATGGCGCTGGTGTTGTTCGAGCCCTTCATCATCCGGCGGCTGAAGGAACTGGGTTACGTCCACACCGTGCGCTCGGCGAAAAAGATGATCGAACGACAGTCGCCCGAAGTGTGGGACGTGCTCGAGGAGGTGACGAAGGGGCATCCGGTGCTGTTGAACCGCGCGCCGACGTTGCACCGGCTCTCGGTGCAGGCCTTCGAGCCGGTCCTGATCGAAGGCGAGGCGATTCGGATCCATCCGCTGGTGTGCACGGCCTACAACGCGGATTTCGACGGCGACCAGATGGCGGTGCACGTCCCCTTGTCCGTGGAGGCGCAGATGGAGGCGCGGCTGCTGATGCTGGCGCCGATGAACGTGTTCAGTCCTTCGAGCGGCAAACCGATCATGACGCCGACCCAGGACATTACGCTGGGATGCTACTATCTCACCGCGAATCCGCGCGAGTCGCTGGTGGCCGCGCGCAGCAAGCGGCTCAAGTTGTTCGGTTCCCAGAGCGAGGCGATTTTCGCCTATCTCGACGGGGCGGCGGGCAAGCACGAATGGATCCGGCTGGCGAATCCCGATGTCGGTCGATCGAGCGTGTACGGCGATCCGACCAGCAAAGTGATTGAGACGACGGTGGGGCGGGTGATCTTCAGCGAGATCTGGCCGGCCGAGCTGGGTTTCGCCAACCGCCAGGTGGGCAAGTCGCAGCTGGGGGACATGATCTGGAACTGCTACAAGCTGTGCGGGCAGGAGCGAACGGTGAACGTGCTCGACAAGCTGAAGGACTTCGGCTTCCACGAGGCCACCCGTTCGGGGGTGTCGATCGGGATCGACGACATGATCATTCCGAAGGAGAAGGATCAGGAGATCGAGGCGGCGCAGCGCCAGATCGCCGAGGTGGAGAAGCAGCATCGAAAAGGTGTGATCACCTCGGGAGAGCGCTACAACCAGATCATCGACATCTGGACCCATTGCACCGACCAGATTGCGAAGGTGATGCTGAAGACGCTCGAGCAGAACCAGGGCAAGCGCGAGTTCAATCCCCTCTGGTTGATGGTTGATTCCGGCGCGCGCGGCAATCGCCAGCAAGTGCGGCAGCTGGCCGGGGTGCGGGGATTGATGGCGAAACCCTCGGGCGACATCATCGAGAAGCCGATTCTCTCGAATTTCCGCGAAGGCTTGACGGTGCTGGAGTATTTCATTTCCACCCACGGCGCCCGGAAGGGGCTGGCGGACACGGCGCTGAAGACGGCGGACTCCGGGTACATGACGCGGAAGCTGGTGGATGTGGCCCAGGATGTCATCATCCGGCAGCACGACTGCGGGACGACGAACGGGATCTGGCTGCAGGCGATCTACGAGGGCGAGGACGAGGTGGTCAAGCTCAGCGAGCGCATTGTGGGCCGTTGCGGCTGCGATGACATTTACGATCCGCGCGACCCGAAGAGGAAGCTGCTGGCGGCGAACGAGGAGATCGACGAGCTCAAGGCGAAGGCCATCGAAGACGCCGGAATCGAGCGGTTGCGCATCCGGTCGGTGCTGACCTGCGAGAGCAAGCACGGGGTGTGCGTGGCGTGCTACGGCCGCAACCTGGCGACCGGGGCGCCGGTGAAGCTCGGCGAGGCGGTGGGCATCATCGCGGCGCAATCGATTGGCGAGCCGGGGACCCAGTTGACCATGCGGACGTTCCACTTCGGGGGGACAGCGTCGCAGGTGTTCAAGCAGCCGCAGATCAAGGTCAAGTACGACGGCGTGGCGCGGTACAACGAACTGCGCCTGGTGGCGCTGGAGGACGGCAGCAACATCGTGCTCAACAAGAACGGCTCGGTCTCCGTGCTGGCGGAAGACGGGCGGGAACTCGAGGTGCACAACGTGGTGATCGGCGCGGTGATCTCGGTGCCGAACGGAGGCAAGGTCAAGAAGGGCCAGACCATCGTGCAGTGGGATCCCTACAACGTGCCGATTCTCTCGGAGAAGGCGGGCAAGGTCCGCTTCCAGGACATCATCGAAGGCGTGACGATGAAGCAGGAGGTCGACGAGACCACGACCCAGGAGGCCATGGTCATCATCGAGCACAAGGAGGATCTGCACCCGCAGCTGCTGGTGGAGGATACCAAGGGCGAGATCGTGGCGAGCTACCCGATCCCTTCCGGCGCGCACATTGTGGTGCACGAGGGCAGCAAGATCGTGGCGGGCACCCTGATGGCGAAGACGCCGCGAAAGACGGTCAAGACCAAGGATATCACCGGCGGCCTGCCGCGGGTGGCCGAGCTGTTCGAGGCGCGGCGACCGAAGGACGCGGCCGAGATTTCGAAAATCGATGGGATTGTCGATTTTGGGCCGACGGTGCGGGGGCGCCGCTGCATTTTGATCAAGGATGTGCAGACCGGGACGGAGGAGGAACATCTCATTCCCATCGGCAAGCACGTCATTGTGTTCAAGGGCGATTTTGTCAAGAAGGGACAGCAGTTGACGGAAGGCCCGGTCGTGCCGCACGAGATTCTCGACGTATGCGGGCCGCAGGAGTTGCAGGAGCACCTGGTCAACGAAGTACAGGAAGTCTACCGCCTGCAGGGGGTGACCATCAACGACAAGCACATCGAGATCATTGTGCGGCAGATGCTGCGCAAGGTGCGGATCGTGGAGCCGGGCGACACCACTTTCCTGTGGGGTGACCAGGTGGACAAGATTCCATTTGAAGAAGAGAACGAGCGGGTCGAGAAAATGGGCGGCAAGCCGGCCGAAGCGCAGCCGGTGTTGCTGGGCATCACCAAGGCCTCGCTGGAGACCGAGAGCTTCCTGAGCGCGGCTTCGTTCCAGGACACGACCCGGGTGCTGACGGAGGCGGCGAGCATGGGCAAGATGGATTGCCTGCGCGGATTCAAGGAGAACGTGATCATGGGGCACATCATTCCGGCCGGGACCGGATTCGAGCGGCATCGGAAGGTGGTTTTGAAACCGCTGGTGGAGCCGCAACCGGAAGAGCCGATGGCGCTGACTTCGGATGAGAATCTCGTGGGCTAGTGCCCGGGAACTGAGCAAAATCAAAAAAGGACAAATAATAGTTGCGCGACCAAAGGCCTTTGATATGATCCGCACTCAATTTTTTCGGGAGTGCGAGTGAGTCGCATCCGAGGTCCGGGCAACCGGAAGAATTGGGTTCATAAGCAATGCCGACCATCAACCAACTGATACGCAAAGGGCGCGAAAGGCTGCGATTCAAGTCGAAGTCGCCGGCGCTCCGGGGTTCGCCTTTCCGGCGCGGGGTTTGTCTGCAGGTGATGACGCGCACGCCCAAGAAGCCGAACTCCGCGATGCGGAAGGTCGCGAAGGTCCGTTTGACCAACGGACACGAGGTCATCGCCTACATACCGGACGAGGGCCACAACCTGCAGGAGCACTCGATCGTGCTGGTGCGGGGCGGGCGGGTGAAGGATTTGCCGGGAGTGCGCTATCACATCGTGCGGGGGACGCTGGACGCGGCCGGGGTGGAGAAGCGGCGCGTGAGCCGTTCCAAGTACGGGGTTAAACGGCCCAAGGAAGCCAAGGCCCCCGCAGCCAAGTAGATTTTTATGTCGCGACGCCGCCAAGCCATCAAACGTCCCTTGATTCCGGACGCGAAGTACCGCAGCACCCTGGTGACGCGGTTGGTGAATGTGATCATGCAGCGGGGCAAGAAGAGTCTGGCCCAGCGGATCGTCTATGACGCGTTGGAGCAGATCGCCACCAAGAACCAGGCCGGCGATCCGCTCGATATTCTGCAGCGCGCGGTGGACAACGTGAAGCCGCGCCTGGAAGTGAAGGCCCGCCGCGTGGGCGGCGCCACCTACCAGGTCCCCATGGAAGTGCCGATGGATCGTCAGTTTGCCCTGGCGATGCGGTGGCTGGTCGACCTGGCCAACCGGCGCAAGGGATTGCCGATGAAAGCGGCGCTCGCGGCGGAAGTCATGGAAGCGTATCAGGGGCAGGGCAACGCGATCCGGAAACGTGACGAAGTACACAAGATGGCCCAGGCGAACAAGGCGTTCGCTCACTTCCGCTGGTAGCGGCCAAACCGCAGGATGCGCCCCGCGAAGGATGTTGAACGGGGCGCTTTTAGTCTCTGAATTTTTTTTAGATGCAGGCTGTTAAGGAAAAACCGGGATCGGTGAACGCGGCTCAGCGGCCGTATACGATGGAGTGTACCCGCAACATTGGGATTGCGGCGCACATCGATGCCGGGAAGACCACCACCACGGAGCGGATCCTGTTTTACACGGGGCTGATTCATCGCATGGGGGATGTCGATGACGGCAACACGGTGACCGACTGGATGGAGCAGGAGCGGGAGCGCGGGATCACCATCACCTCGGCGGCGACCACCTGCTACTGGACCCAGAAAGGGGACGGCTGGCCGAAACTGGCGCTGGGCGTGCCGCATCGGATCAACATCATCGACACCCCGGGCCACGTGGATTTCACAGCGGAGGTGGAGCGGTCCATGCGAGTGCTCGACGGCGCGGTGGCGGTGTTCTGCGGCGTGGCGGGCGTGCAGCCGCAGTCGGAGACCGTGTGGCGGCAGGCGACGAAGTACAAAGTGCCGCGCATCGCCTTCGTCAACAAGATGGACCGGGTGGGGGCGAACTTCGAAAACGCGGTGGCGGAGATGCGGCGGAAGCTGGGTGCCTACGCCTTTCCGGTGGTGCTGCCCCTCGGGAAGGAAGACTACCTGCGCGGGGTGATCGATGTCATTTCGCAACAGGCGCTGATCTACGACGAGACGGACGATACGGGAATGCGCTATGCGATCACCGAGATTCCCGAGGAGGAACGCGAGCGGGCGAAACGGGCGCTGGCGGAGTTGATCGGCGCCGTGGCCGACAAGGACGACACGGTCGCCGAATTGGTGATCGAGGACAAGCCGGTGGACGCGGTGACCTTGAAGCGGGCCATCCGGCGTTTGACCTGCAATCTGGAGCTGGTGCCGGTGCTCGGGGGTTCGGCGTTCAAGAAGCGCGGCGTGCAGCCCCTGGTTGACGCGGTGATCGACTATTTGCCGTCGCCATTGGACGTGCCGTCGGCGCAGGGTCAGGATCCCACGCAAACCGACCGGCCGGTCACCGTGCCTTCGGACGACAGCGCGCAGTTTTGTTCGCTGGCCTTCAAGCTGTGGAGCGATCCGTACGTTGGAAAGCTGGTGTTCTTCCGGGTTTACAGCGGGCAGTTGAAGAAGGGGGACGTGATTTACAATCCGCGCACGCGCAAGCGAGAGCGGGTGAGCCGGGTGATGATGATCCAGGCCGACAAGCGAATCGACGTGGAGTCGGTTTTCGCCGGGGACATCGCGGCGCTGGTCGGTCTCAAGAACATTACCACCGGGGACACGTTGTGTTGCGAGGACTTCGACATTTTGCTCGAGCCGCCGACCTTCCCGGAGCCGGTGATTTCGATGGCCGTTGAGCCGAAGACCAAGGCGGACCGGGACAAGCTGTCGGAGGGGCTGCAGCGACTGGCGGAGGAGGATCCGACGTTCCGCTGTTTCACGAACGAGGAAACCGGCCAGTTGATCATTGCCGGGATGGGCGAGCTGCACCTGGAGATCATACGCGACCGGTTGTTCCGCGAGTTCAAGGTCGAGGCCAACTCCGGGGCGCCGCAGATTGCGTATCGCGAGACCGTGACCAAGCCGGCGGATGGCGAGGGCAAGTTCATTCGGCAGTCGGGCGGGCGCGGCCAGTACGGCCATGCCGTGATCAAGCTGGAGCCGAACCAGCGGGGCAAAGGGGTTGAGATTCTCAACGAGATTGTGGGCGGGGCGATCCCGCGGGAGTACATTCCGGCGGTGGAGCGCGGGTTGGAGGAGGCGATCGGGGGCGGGGTGTTGGCGGGTTATCCCATGGTGGATCTGAAAATCAGCATTGTGGATGGGACGTTCCACGAGGTGGATTCCAGCGAATTGGCCTTCAAGATGGCCGGCATATTTGCGCTGAAGGACGCGGCCAAGAAAGCGGCGGCGATTCTGCTCGAACCGGTGATGAAAGTGGAAGTCACGACCCCGGATGAGTATCAGGGGGATTTGCTGGGGGATCTCAACCGGCGGCGAGGGAAGATCATCAACATCGAAAGCAAGAACAGCTCGACGATCCTCTACGCCGAGGTGCCGCTGGCGGAATTGTTCGGTTATGCCACGGCGATCCGGTCGCTCTCGAAGGGGCGGGCGGCCTATTCGATGGAACCGTTTTCCTTCGAGCCGGTGCCGAACAGCATTACGGCAAGCATTTTGGACACGGCCAAACCGAAGGCCGCGCGGGCTTAGAGAGAACCCTGGATTGATTGAGTTATGGCTGGACAACGCATACGGATTCGCCTGAAAGCTTACGATCATCGCGTGATTGACCAATCCGCGCACGACATCGTGGAGACGGTGAAGCGGACGGGGGCGCGGGTGGCGGGACCGATTCCGCTGCCGACGCGGGTGGAGCGATTCACGGTGCAGCGATCGCCGCACGCGGACAAGAAATCCCACGAGACTTTTGAGCAGCGGACGCACAAGCGGTTATTGGACATCATCGATCCCACGGCCAAGACGGTGGACGAGCTGAAGAAACTGAATCTGCCGGCCGGCGTGGACATCAGCATCAAGATCTAGGTTATGCTCGGTTTACTCGGAAAGAAATTAGGTCAGACCCGGGTTTACGACCCGCAAGGCAACGCCATTCACGTCACGGTGGTGCAGGCGGGTCCCAACCGGGTGCTGCAGTGCAAAACGGTGGAAGCGGACGGATACCGGGCGGTGCAGCTCGGGTTTGACGATCAAAAGGAGTCGCGGCTGCCGAAACCAACGCTCGGGCACTTCAAGAAGTTCAAGGGAGTGCCGACGAAGCGGGTTCGGGAGTTTCGCGATTATCCGGTCGACGTGAAGCCCGGGGACGTCGTTGGGGTCAACGTCTTTGCGCCGGGCGATTTTGTGGACGCGATCGGCATCACCAAGGGTCGGGGTTTTGAGGGCGTGGTCAAGCGCCATGGCTTTCGGGGGGGCGACAGCACCCATGGCGCGAAGGGTTGGCATCGCCGCGCGGGCGCCATTGGTCAACGCCTCTTTCCGGGCACGGTGATGCGCGGCACCAGGATGCCGGGTCACATGGGACAAGTGCGGCGCACGGTGCAGAACCTGGAGATCATCCAGGTGCGGGAAGCGGATCAACTGCTGTTGATCAAAGGTGCGATTCCGGGTGCGAGCGGGGACTACGTGGTGATCCGCGTGGCGAAGAAGCAACCAAAGCAGGCGGCCAAGCCGGGCAAACAGTGAGCAGACCGCGATGAAATTGACTGTCAAAGACATCCAGGGCCAGGACCAGGGCGCGCTCGAAGTGCGGTTTCCGCTGGTTGAGGGGGGGCGCGGCACCCAGGCCGTACATGACGCGGTGGTGGCCTACCAGGCCAATCAGCGCATGGGGACCGCTTGCACCAAAACGATGGGCGAGGTGGCCGGAACGGGAAAGAAGCCGTGGCGCCAGAAGGGCACGGGAAGAGCGCGGGCGGGTTCGTTTGCCTCGCCGTTGTGGCGGGGCGGCGGCGTGGTGTTTGGACCCAAGCCGCGTGATTTCGGCAAGAAGATTTCGAAGAGCACGCGGAAGCTGGCGCTGCGGAAGGCGCTGACCGAGCGACTGAAAGCGGGCGATGTGGTGGTGGTGGAGGATTTGAAGCTGACGGCACCGAAGACGCGCGAGTTCGCGGGGGTGCTGGCGGCGCTGCAGTTGGCGGGAACCACGCTGGTGGTGGCTGAGCCCGATGCGACCTTGACGCTGGCGGCGCGGAATCTGGCCGGGGTGGAGTTGACGACGGGGGAGGAATTGACAACCTATCAGGTTCTGAAGTTCGACAAGCTGCTGGTCACGCGCGGCGCGTTTGCCAAGGTTGAGGAACGCCTGGCGGAATAGACGCTCATGAATGCCTTTCAGATTATCAAGACGGTGCGGGTGACGGAAAAGGGGACAACCCAATCCGAGAAATTCAACCAGTACACCGTGGTGGCCGATTGCCGCGCGAACAAGGTGCAGATCCGGACCGCGGTTGAAGAGTTGTTCAAGGTCAAGGTGGTCCAGGTGAACACGCTGAACGTGCGCGGCAAGTTCCGGCGCCAGCGGACCGCGCAGGCGGGCCAGGCGCCCGATTGGAAGAAGGCGGTGGTCACCCTGAAGCAGGGCGACAAGATTGTGCTGACCTAGGAGCCGGGAATTATGCCAGTTAAAACTTTCAGACCCCTGACGCCGTCACTGCGCTATGTGACGATCGCGTCCTTCGAGGAGATCACGAAGCAGCGGCCGGAGAAGCACCTGGTCAAACGCCGGGTCAAGACCGGCGGTCGCAACTGCTATGGCCGGATCACGGCCCGGGCGATTGGCGGCGGCCACAAGCAGAAGGTCCGGCTCGTGGACTTCAAACGGGCGAAGCGCGGCATGACCGCGAAGGTCGTGGCGGTGGAGTACGATCCGATTCGGTCGGCGCGGCTGGCTTTGCTCGAGTACAGCGACGGGGAAAGGCGATATATCATCGCGCCGAATGGAATTGCGGTGGGCGCGGAAGTCCGGTCCGGTCCGGATGCGCCACCGGAGCTGGGGAATTGCCTGCCGCTGCGGGTGGTGCCGGTCGGCATGGCGATTCATAACATTGAATTGGTGCCGGGCCGGGGCGGGCAGGTGGTGCGGGCGGCGGGCGGGTCGGCCATGTTGATGTCGCGGGACCAGGGCTACGCTCAGGTCCGGTTGCCTTCGGGCGAGATCCGGCTGATCAACGAGGAGTGTTACGCGACGATCGGCCAGGTCGGGAACACGGATCACGAGAACATCGTTTTGGGCAAAGCGGGGCGGTCGCGGCATCTGGGCCGCCGGCCGATGAGCCGGGGCATGGTGCGCAACCCGGTGGATCACCCGAACGGGGGTGGACAGGGCAAATCGAAGGGCGGCGGTGGCCGGCAGCATTTGACTTCGCCCTGGGGTTTGTTGGCCAAGGGTTACCGGACCCGGAAACGGCGCAAGAATTCGGATCGATTCATACTGGTTCGGCGGGATGGCCGTCCGATGAAAGCGAAATAGCATATGGGACGCTCGATCAAAAAGGGTCCGTTCGTGGACCAGTCGCTGATGGACAAGATCGTCAAGGCGCGGGACGCCAAGTCCAAGGCGCCGATCAAGACCTGGTCACGGCGGTCGGTGATCACGCCGGAATTTGTCGGGTTGACCTTCAACGTGCATAACGGGAAGGTGTTCAACCCGGTGTTTGTAACGGAGAACATGGTGGGGCATCGACTGGGTGAATTCTCGCTGACCCGGATTTTCCGGCGGCATGGGGCTCATACGGCGAAAGCCGAAGCGAAGTAGACATATGGAAGTGCGAGCGATCACACGGAACGTGCGGATGTCCGCGCAGAAGATGCGCGAGGTGACGCGCCAGATCCAGGGATTGAACGCGGTCCAGGCCCAGGCGGTCCTGGCGGTGGTGCCGCGGAAATCGGCGCGTTGGGTGGCGAAGACTTTAAAGTCCGCGCTGGCGAATGCCGAGAACAACCAGGGGCTGAAGCCGGAGACGCTCCGGATCAAGGAAGCGGTGGCGGGGGCGGCCACGACGCTGAAGCGTTTTGTGCCGAAGGCGCGCGGGTCGGCGGGGCCGATCCTGAAGCGGACCTGTCATATCAAGATTGTTTTATCGGACAAGTAAGGCCTATGGGACAAAAAACCAACCCGATCGGACTTCGGATTGCCCTGAACAAGGACTGGCGCTCGAAGTGGTATGCCGACAAGAAGGAATTCGGCAAATTGCTGGCCGAGGACGAGCGGATTCGCGAGCTGCTTAAGAAGAAGCTGGAGTCGGCGTCGGTGCCGAGGATCCAGATCGAGCGGGCGGCAACCCGCTGTCGGATCACGATTCACACGGCGCGGCCCGGCGTGGTGATCGGCCGCAAGGGGGCTGAGATCGACAAGATCAAGGAGGAGTTGAGCCGGTTGACCGGCAAGGAGATCTACGTGGAGATCGTGGAGGTGAAGAAACCCGAGATCGACGCGCAGTTGGTGGCGGAGAACATTGCGCTGCAGTTGGAGCGACGCATCTCCTTCCGGAGGGCGATGAAGAAGGCCGTGCAAACGGCGATGGATTTTGGGGCGGAGGGAATCAAGATCCGATGCTGCGGCCGCCTGGGCGGGGCGGAACTGGCGCGCACCGAATCGTATCATCAGGGGCGGGTGCCGCTGCACACGCTGCGGGCGAACATCGATTACGGGTTTGCCGAGGCGAAGACCGTCTACGGGAAGCTGGGGATCAAATGTTGGATCTGCACCGGGGAAACGAAGCACGAGAAGCCGCCCGCCACACGCGGAGCGGCGGCGGTGACGGCCTGATCCGGCGACGGGAGAGGAATTGATATGGCTTTGATGCCCGAACGAGTTAAGCACCGCAAAATGCAGCGGGGCAATCGGAGTGGCCTGGCCACGCGCGGGATGACCGTGGCGTTTGGCGAATTCGGCCTGCAAGCCCTGGAACGATGCTGGCTTGACACCAAGCAGATCGAAGCGGCGCGCGTGGCCCTGACGCGCTTCATGAAGCGCCGGGGGAAGGTCTGGCTGCGGGTGTTTCCCGACAAGTCCTACACCAAGAAACCGCTCGAGGTGCGGATGGGCACCGGCAAAGGGGCGGTGGAGACCTGGGTGGCGGTCATTCGGCCGGCCAACGTCCTGTTTGAGGTGGACGGGGTGACGTCGGAGATAGCACGGGAAGCGATGCGCCTGGCGGCGGCCAAGCTGCCGATCAAAACCAAGTTTATATCGCGGCACCGGGGCGGCGCCGCGGGAGTCTGAGTCATGAAGATGTCCGAGTTGAAAGATTTGACCCTCGTCGAGTTGCGGGCAAAGAGCCGCGATCTTCGGCAGGAGTTGTTCAACCTCCGGTTGCAGCAGGCCAGTGCGCAACTGGAGAAGACAGCGCGGCTGCGCCTGCTTCGGCGGGATGTGGCGCGGCTGGAGACGCGAATCACGCAATTGCAGCGCGAGACCAAGTAGCATTTCTATGTCAGAAGCCAAAGTCCAGCCGGAGCACCGCAAAGAGCGGGTGGGAGAAGTGGTGTCGAACCAGATGACGAAGACCATCGTGGTCCGGGTCGAACGCCGGTTTCAGCATCCGCAATTTCAGAAGGTGATCACTCGATACAAGAAGTTTTACGCGCACGACGAGAAGCGCGAAGCCCAGGTCGGCGACCGGGTGCGCATTCGGGAAACGCGTCCGCTATCGAAAACCAAGAACTGGCGCTTGGTTGAGATTGTCGCGCGCAGCGGGGCGCCGGCGGTGACGGAGGCCTAAGCGGGAGAAGATGTTATGTTGCAGGTAAGATCCATATTGGACGTGGCCGACAATACCGGAGCCAAGCGGGCTGCGGCGATCGGGGTCTTGGGGCGAAACCAGCGTTACGCTCACATCGGGGACGTGATCAAGGCGCACATCAAGGAAGCGACTCCGGATGGAACGGTGAAGAAAGGCGATGTGGTGGATGCGGTGGTCGTGCGGACCAAGAAGGCGATTCGGCGGAACGATGGCTCCTATCTGCGCTTTGACAGCAACGCGATTGTGATCATCGACAAGGATCAGAACCCGCGGGGGACGCGGATATTCGGTCCGGTCGCGCGGGAATTGCGGGACAAGAAGTTCATGAAGATCATCTCACTGGCGCCGGAGGTCATCTAAGGTATGAGGACAACGCACGTAAAGCGCGGAGATGAAGTGGTCGTCATCGCGGGTACCGAGCGCGGGAAGCGCGGCAAGGTGATCCGGGTGTTGCGCGACAAGCAGCGCGTCATCGTCGAGGGCGTCAAGATGATCAAGCGGCACACGCGCAAGAGCCAGCAGCATCCGCAGGGAGCGATTGTGGAACGGGAGGGGAGCGTTCATCTCTCCAACGTCATGCTGGCGGCGAAGCATGATGGACGAGCTGCCAAGCGCAGCGCCGCCTAGAAGCGCCATGAAATCGAGAATTTACCAGAAATACATCGAGTCGGTCCGCCCTGCCTTGCAGGAGAAGCGGGGCTACAAGAACGTCCACCAGGTGCCGAGCCTGCAGAAGATTGTAATCAACATGGGGGTGAGCGCCTCCCTGGAAAAGAGCGCAGTGGACGACGCGACGAAGGACCTGACCACCATCACCGGGCGCAAGCCGGTCATCAACCGGTCGCGCAAAAGCGTCTCGAACTTCAAGTTGCGCAAGGGCCAGTCTATCGGCTGCCGGGTCACCCTGCGACGGGATGTGATGTACGAGTTTTTCGACCGGCTGGTGGCGACCGCCCTGCCGCGGATTCGGGATTTTCGGGGATTGTCGTCCCGGTCGTTTGACGGCCGGGGGAATTACTCGCTGGGACTGGCGGATCAGACCATCTTTCCGGAGATCGATTTGGACAAGATCAAGCGGCATCAGGGCATGGACATCACCCTGGTCACGACCGCCCGGACGGACGAGGAGGCGTTGGAGTTGTTGAAGCTGTTGGGCATGCCGTTTGCCGAAGGAAGATAGAGTATGGCTAAGAAGTCTTGGATAGAGCGCAACCAAAGAAAGGCCCGGACCGTGAAGAAGTACGCGGCGCTGCGGGCAGAACTGAAGGCCAAGGGTGATTACGTGGGGCTGACGAAGCTGCCGCGCGACGCCAGTCCGGTGCGGGTGGTGAACCGCTGTTCGCTCACCGGCCGGCGGCACGGGTATCTGCGCAAGTTCGGCTGTTCGCGTTTGACGTTCCGGGAGATGGCGCTTTCCGGGAGAATTCCGGGAGTGACCAAAGCAAGCTGGTAGGACTATGACCGACACGATTTCCGACATGTTAACCCGGATCCGCAACGCGAGCCAAGCGTTGCAGCCGGAAGTGGAAGTGACCTACTCGAAGCTGAAGGAGAACCTGGCGCGGGTGCTCAAGAAGGAAGGGTATATCGCCGATTACGGGGTGGAGGGCGCCACGATCAAGCAGATTCGGTTGAAGCTCAAATTCCTGGGCCGCAAGGGCGTGATTGCCGGTTTGCGCCGCGTGAGTCGACCGGGGCTGCGGCGATATGTGGGAAGCCAGCAGGTGCCGCGGGTGCTGGGCGGGTTGGGGGTGGCGATTCTGTCGACTCCGCAAGGGGTGATGACGGGCGCTGAGGCGCGCCGACAGAATGTCGGGGGTGAACTGCTTTGCTACGTTTGGTAGCGCTATTGATTTATGTCGCGTATAGGAAAAATGCCGGTGCCGATCCCGGCGAAGGTCAAGGTCGCGTTTCAGGGTCGAACCATCCGGGTGGAAGGCCCGAAGGGCAAGCTGGCGTTTGACCTGCCGAAACGAACGACCGCGGCGGTCGAGAATGACCAGATCAAGGTGAGCCGGGACAGCGACGATGCCGAGGCGAAGGCCTTGCATGGATTGACGCGGGCCATTCTGAACAACATGGTTCAGGGGGTCAGTCAAGGCTTTGTCAGGCGGTTGGAGATTGTCGGCGTTGGCTTCAAAGCCTCCGTGCAGGGCAAGGTGATCACGATGAACCTCGGGTATTCGCATCCGATTGTCTACGACATACCGGACCAGGTGAAGGTGACGGTGGATGAAAACACCAAGATCACCATCGAGGGGCCCAGCAAAGAAGTGGTCGGCCAGGTCGCGTCGGAGTTGCGTTCATTTTATCCTCCCGAACCTTACAAGGGCAAGGGAGTGCGTTATGCCGGCGAGCATATTATCCGGAAGGAGGGCAAGACCGTGCAGTAATGCGCCGGTGCGGCAGCCCCGTTTGTCAAAAAGAGCATGAGGACCGAGAAAAAGCGAAAACTGGCCGAGCGCCGTCATTTCCGGGTGCGTCAGAAGGTTCAGGGAACCGCCGAACGCCCGCGTATGAGCGCTTGTTTTACCGGCAAGCACATTTACGTGCAGTTTGTGGACGATTTGGCCGGGCGAACCCTGGCGAGCGCCTCGACGCGGCGGAAGACGCCGAGTTCGGGCGAGCCGATGGGCGCCAACGTGGCTGGGGCGAAGCGACTGGGTCAACTGGCCGCCGAAGTGGCGCGGAGCCAGGGGATTGACCGCGTGGTATTCGACCGCGGGAGCGCGGCCTATCACGGCAAGGTCAAAGCACTCGCGGACGCGGCCCGGGAAGCCGGACTGAAATTCTAGTTTTTGAGGAGATTCTACTGTGGCTGAAGAAATACGAGTACCATCCGATTCCGGCCGGCCGATGCGTGGCCGGGGACCGCGGCGAGGCCGACCGGCGCCCGGTTCAGACAGTCTTGACGAGAACCGCGAGAACGAGTTGACCGAGAAGGTGATCTTCATCAACCGCTCAGCGAAGGTGGTCAAGGGCGGTCGGCGTTTCAGTTTCAGCGCGCTGGTGGTGGCAGGGGACCGGCGCGGGCGGGTCGGCCTGGGGTTGGGCAAGGCCGGGGAGGTGGCCGACGCCATCCGGAAGGGAAGCGACATTGCCAAGCACAGCATGGTGGGTGTTTCCCTGCGTGAAGCGACCATTCCGCACGAGGTGCTCTCCAATTACGGCGGGGCGCGTGTTTTACTGCGACCGGCGTCGCCGGGCACGGGGGTGATTGCGGGCAAGACGGTGCGCGCGGTGCTTGAAGCCGCGGGAGTCCGCGATGTGCTGAGCAAGTCCCTGGGATCGAACAACGCGGCCAACGTCGCCAAATCCACCCTGCAAGCGTTGCAGATGCTTCGTCAACGCGAGGAAATCCTCCGCGGGCGTGGTTTGTCGGTGGCGGCACCGGCGGTGACTGTCAGTTAAGTTTATGCGTTTACACGATTTGAAACCACGGCCTGGTGCCAAGCGGCGGCGCAAGCGTTTGGGCCAGGGGGAATCCAGCGGCCACGGGAAAACCAGCACCCGGGGTGGCAAAGGGCAGACGGCTCGTTCAGGCAGTTCGATTCGGCCAGGTTTTGAGGGTGGCCAGATGCCGTTGATTCGGCGCATGCCCAAACGGGGATTCAACAACAAGCGGTTTGGCATCCGTTTTCTGCCGGTTAACCTGGCGGCTTTGAACGTCTTTGACGATGGCAGCCGGGTGGACGCGGCGGCGCTGCGCGCCCGCGGCCTGGCCAACGGGGTCGCCGATGGGATCAAGATTCTTGGGACCGGTGAGTTGACGAAGCGCCTCACGGTCAGCGCCCACAATTTCAGCACGTCGGCACGCGCGAAGATCGAGGCGCTGGGCGGTACCTGCGAGTTGGTGGGACGACGGGCCGCGACGCAGGTTAAGGGCTAAGGCACATCGGGTATTCGCTGCTATGTTCAAGGCCATCGCCAGCACCTTTTCCAACTGCTTCAAGATTCCGGAGCTGAAGTCGAGGATTCTCTTCACGCTGTTGCTGCTGGGAATCTGCCGGTTGTTGGCCTGGATTCCGGCTCCGGGACTGGATGCATCCTCGTTGAACGAATTCTTCAAGGATGCCAGCCGGGAGATGAACTCGTTGCTGGGCATGTACAGCATGTTCACGGGAGGTGGGCTTCAGCGGTGCGCCGTAGGGGCGTTGGGCATCATGCCGTACATCACGGCGACGATCATCATTCAGTTGCTGAGTGCCGTGGTGCCCCAGTTGAGCAAGCTGGTTCGGGAGGAGGGTGGACGGGCCAAGATCATCCAGTACGGGCGGTATCTGACGGTGGTTCTCTGCCTGGGACACGGCACGCTGATGGCGCTGGGATGGGAGCATCCGCAGCAATTGTTCGGCGAGCAATTCCAGGGGAAACTGGTGGTGGTTGAGAATCTCTGGTGGTATCGCATACAAACGGTATTGATGCTGACCACCGGGACCATGCTCTTGATGTGGCTGGGCGAGCAGATTACGGAGCGGGGGATTGGGAACGGCGTTTCGCTGGTCATCACGATTGGGATCATTGCCGACATTCCCGGCGCGGGCCAGGGTGTCTACTACATGATGTTCCCGCCGGAGGGTGGCGGCGCCGGGTTGCATATCTTTCAATTGGCCGGTTTGATACTGCTGTTGGTGGCGGTGGTGGCGGGGGTGATCTCCGTCACTCAGGCGCAACGGAAGATCCCGGTTCAATATGCCCAGCGCGCGGTCGGTCGGCGGGTCTATGCGGGTCAGACTTCGTACATGCCGTTGCGGGTGAACTATGCGGGCGTGATGCCGATCATTTTTGCGCAGGCAATCCTCATGTTTCCCAGCATGGTCTTCTTCAAACTGGGGCGGATTGTCGACATGGGGTTCTTCGAGGAGGTCGGGCGGCAATTGAGCCCGGGGTACCTCATGTATTACCTGCTCTATGGCGGGATGATCCTGTTCTTCTCCTATTTCTGGGTGGCAACGCAGTTCAACGAGATTCAGATCGCGGATGACCTTAAGAAGCATGGCGGGTATATTCCGGGGGTGCGGCCGGGTCAGGCCACCAGCAATTTCCTGCATCATTCAATGAGCCGGATCACGCTGGCGGGCGCGCTCTTTTTGACTGTGATAGCAATCATGCCCATGTTGCTGGGCGACTGGTTCAACATCGATCCACGGGTGTCGCAGTTTTTTGGCGGGACCAGCATTCTGATCACGGTGGGGGTGATGTTGGATACGATGCGTCAGATGGAGTCGCATCTGTTGATGCGTCACTACGATGGGTTCCTGAAGAAAGGCCGGATTCGCGGCCGGTTTTAGGGAAGTGTCCGGATTCGCGAGGATCCGGGCGACTGTGGGGATGTGGAATCGAGTTCTCTGAAAATCATGAGTTAGAGCGCCGTTGTTTCGGTGAACAGATGGAAGCCGGGACAACCCGTCGATGGCATGATCATACTCAAAACCGAACGGGATCTGGAAGCGATGCGGCCGGCCTGCCAGTTGGCGGGGACGGTCCTGGATGAAGTCGCGGCCTGGATTCAACCGGGTGTCAGCACGCGTGAGATCGACGACTACGCCGCCGGCCGGATCAAGCATTACGGGGCGAAGAGCGCGTTTCTTGGCTATCGCAAGTATCCGTGTCACATCTGCATTTCGGTCAATGAACAGGTGGTCCACGGGCTGGCGAGCGATCGGCGGGTGCAGTTTGGCGATATTGTCAGCCTGGATGTCGGGGTGGTGCACCTTGGTTTCATTGGTGACACGGCGCGGACCGTGGCGGTCGGGGGGTGCGACGCGGCCGCGCAGCGGTTGATGGATGTGACGGAGCAGGCGCTGCTCGAGGGCATGGCGCGGGCGGTGGCGGGCAACCGGGTGGCGGATATTTCCGAGGCCATTCAGCGGCACGTCGAATCGAACGGATTGACCGTCGTGCGGGAGTTTGTCGGGCACGGGGTGGGCCGGTCGATGCACGAGGAGCCGCAGGTGCCGAATTTTACGGATCGGAAGCCGTCGCCCAAGCTGCGGGCGGGCATGACGCTGGCGATCGAGCCGATGGTGAACGAGGGTGGGGCGGCGGTTCGGTTGTTAAAAGACGGATGGACAGTGGTGACGCAGGATGGTAAACGGTCGGCTCATTTTGAGCATACGGTGTTGGTCACGGAGTCGGAGCCGGAGATACTGACGTGTCTGGAAAAAGCGCCTTTAAGGTTGAGGGTCGGGTCGTAACGGTGCGGGGTCCGGGTTTGGCGGACGTGGAGCTGTCGAATGGGCATCGCCTGGTGGGCCACGGGACGCGTCGGGATGCGCGGTTGAATCTCCCCCTGGCGGTGGGGATGACGGTGACGGTGGAAATAACGCCTTACGATTTATCGAAAGGCCGGATGCGCTGGAAGACGGATTTGAAACATGAAAGTTCGAGCCTCAGTTAAGCGGTTGTGTGAACACTGCCGGATCGTGCGCCGGAAAGGTGTGATCCGGGTTATTTGCAGCAACGCGCGCCACAAACAACGACAAGGTTAAGGTATGCCACGACTTCTAGGTGTTGACATTCCCGGTCAGAAACGCATCGACATCGCCCTGCGCTACATTTACGGCATTGGTCCGGTGAACGCCCGGGTGATTCTCGAGAACGCCCAGATCAATCCGGCGCTGCGGGCCAAGGATCTGAACGAGCAACAGTTGTCGCAGATCGTGCATGCGATGCAGGACGGCAAATATGTGATCGAGGGCGATCTTCGCCGCGAGGTCGGTCTGAACTTGAAGCGGCTGCAGGGCATCAAATGCTACCGTGGCGTCCGGCATTTGCGTGGCCTGCCCGTCCGTGGTCAGCGCACTTCGACCAACGCGCGGACCCGCAAAGGACCGCGCAAGACGGTGGGTGTTCAACGCAATCCGAACGCCAAGACCGGCATTCACTAATCTCCAGTTATGGCAGACGAACCCAAAACCAAGAAGCCCGCCTTGAAAAAGGAGGTCAAACCCGAGACCGCAGCCGCAGCCGAGGCGGTCCCGGCGCCGGCGGAAGCCCCGAAGGCGCCGAAGGCAGCCAAGAAGGAGGGAGCATCGGTTCCTCCGGCCACCGCGCCGGCGGCAGGTGGCGAAGGTGTTCCCGCGGCGCCCCCGGCGCAACCGACGGCGGCGGACTTGCTGGCCGACGAGAATGCGGGCAAGAAGATCATCCGGGCCAAAGGCTCGAAGAACGTGATCGTGGGTATAGCGAACGTGCTGGCGACCTTCAACAACACGATCGTATCGATCACCGACATGCAGGGGAACCTGATTGGCTGGTCGAGCGCCGGCAAAGTGGGTTTCAAGGGCTCGCGCAAGAGCACCGCCTTTGCCGCCCAGCAGGTGGCCCAGGATGCCGCCCGGCAGGCCATGTCTCACGGCATGAAGGAAGTCGAAATCAAGGTCAAAGGACCAGGGTCGGGCCGGGAATCCGCGATCCGGGCGTTGCAGGCGATCGGGCTGGAGATCTCGGCCATCAAAGACGTCACCCCGGTGCCGCACAACGGTTGTCGGCCGCGCAAGAAGCGGCGCGTTTAATTCGAATCAGGAATTTGTTATGGCTCGTTACACTGGTCCCCGCACCCGCATCAGCCGCCGTTTTGGCGTGCCCATTTACGGTCCCAGCAAGTATCTGGAACGTCGCAACTACGGTCCGGGAATGCATGGCCCCAAATCCCGACGCAAGGTCACGGACTATGCGCTGGGTTTGATTGAGAAGCAGAAGCTCCGATATTACTACGGTCTGATGGAGCGCCAGTTTCGGACCGTTTACGAGCGGGCGCTGAAGAAGCGCGGGGTCACGGGCGAGACCATGCTGCAGATCCTCGAGACGCGGCTGGATAATGTGGTTTACCAGCTGGGGTTCGGCACCACCCGTCCGGCGGCCCGCCAGATGGTGGCCCACGGTCACGTTCAAGTGAACGGTCGGAAGGTGAGCATTCCGTCCTATGCGGTGAGGGTGAACGACGTGGTGGAAGTGCGGAACAACAGTGTGTCGCGCCAGTTGGCCACCAAGAATCTGGAGCTGTCAACCAGTCGGGCGGTGCCGGACTGGATGAGCCTGCAGAAGGACGCCTTCAAAGGCGTGGTCATGCGCATTCCGACACGCGACGAGATTCAACCGATTGCCAACGAGCAAGCGGTGGTGGAGTTTTATTCCCGCTAAGTGCCTCCCCCATTCCGGTTGGAAGGGGGATCAAATAGCAATTATATGGGTTCCGGTGGCGGCGGGAATAGGCGCCGGGGCCAGGTTAAAATTGCGTTTCCGAAAGAGATCCTATGCCAGTACGATTAGGTCGGTTTGAAATGCCGAAGCGGTTGATCAAAGACGATGGGACCGCGACCGGCACCTACGCCAAGTTCATCGCGGAGCCCTTCGAAACCGGGTACGGTCACACCGTGGGCAACGCCCTGCGACGCGTCCTGCTGTCCTCCCTTGAAGGAGCGGCCATCAGCTCGGTCAAGATCGACGGCGCGATGCACGAGTTCACGGCGATCGACGGGGTGGTCGAGGACGTGACGGATATTGTTTTGAACCTGAAAAAGGTGCTGTTCAAGGCGCACAGCCGCGAAACGCAGACCTTGCTGCTCTCGGCGAACAAGGAAGGGGCCGTGACCGCGGGGGACATCCAGCTCAATCAGAATCTTGAACTGGTCAACCCGGACCAGCACATCTGCACGCTGGATCGGAAGCGCAAGTTCGAGATGGAGCTTGAGGTCAAGGTGGGGCGCGGCTTCTGTCCCGGCGACGAAAACAAGAAGGTGGATCAACCCATCGGGGTGATCCCGATCGATTCGCTGTTCTCGCCGGTTTCCCGGGTTCGCTATCTGGTCGAAGATGCCCGCGTGGGTCAGCGCACGGATTACGACCGTTTGATCCTCGAGATCTGGACCGATGGACGGGTGTCGCCCGATGACGCGCTGACGCAGGCTTCAGCCATCCTGCAACATCACCTTGACGTCTTTGTGGGTTACGACAAGAACGCGGTGCAGTTCGAGGAGGAGGAAACGCGGCAGGACGACGAGCGCTCGAAGTTGAGGAAGCTCCTGAACATGAGCGTCAACGAAATCGAACTCAGTGTCCGGGCGGCGAACTGCCTGAACAACGCGAACATCACTACGGTGGGGCAATTGGCCCTGAAGAGCGAAGCCGAGATGTTGAAATACCGCAATTTCGGCAAGAAATCGCTCAACGAAATCAAAGACAAACTGGCCGCGCTGGGCTTGTCCCTGGGGATGAATCTGGATCCCGGCCTGCTGGAAGCTCCGAAGGAGGAGCCTGCCACGACGTAAGGATTTGTATGCGTCACCTTAAGCACACCGCGAAACTCGGCCGCACCGGGTCGCACCGGAACGCCATGCTGGCGAATCTGGTTTCGAGCCTGATCAAGCACCGGCGGGTCACCACCACCCTGGCCAAGGCGCGTGCCGCCCGGCCGGTGGCCGAGAAGATGATCACCCTGGGCAAGCAAGGGACCTTGCATGCCCGGCGCCTGGCGGCCGCCCGCCTGCGCCAGCAGCCGCGCACCCTGCACCGCCGGAAGGCGGATCGCGAGGAATGGCGCAAGCATCATGATTTGGTGCGAATTCTTTTCGAAGAGTTGGCGCCGGGTTTCAAGGAGCGCCGCGGCGGGTATACCCGCATTGTGAAGCTGGGTGTGCGTCAGGGCGATGCCGCGCAGCGGGCGATTCTCGAGTGGGTTGAAGGGGCCGCGGTTGCGCCTGCGGAGAAGCCGGCCGCCGCTCCCGCCGAGAAGAGCTGAGCGGGCGATCGGGCATTCGCCGGTCTGGGTTTGGAAGGGCGACGCCGCGCGAGCGGGGTCGCCCTTCGTTTTGGCGGGGTGGGCACGCCGGTTCGGTAAAGCGTGGTTCTCGACCCTTGTCGTGGACTGGCCGCGAGCGGGCCTGCATTCCCGGAGGTCGAAGCCTTGGGCTTATTTGGCGGGGTGATCTTCCGGCAGCGGTTTGCCTTTGGTCTCAGGAGCCCAGAGCAGGGCGATCACCCCCACGAGGTAGATGGAGGACATCAGCATCGCGGCGGTGCGGAAGCTGAGGACCGTGCTGAGATATCCCATGAGCATCGGGAACGGCGCGGCCAGATACCGGACGGTGTTGTAGCAGAAGCCAACGCCGGTCCCGCGCAATCGGGTCGGGAATAGCTCGGGGAAGTAGATGGAATACCCGGCGAACACGGCGAGTTGGGCGAAGCCCATCATCGGCAGCATCCAGTACGCATCGGAAGCGCTGTTCAGCGAGTTGAAGACGTACATGGTGGTTCCGAAACAGAGCAGAAAAGCGCCCAGGAATGCGATCCGCCGGTTGAGATAGGAAGCCACAAACGTGAAGGTCATCATCCCCACGAATGCCCCGACATCCTGCAGGGCGGTGCCCCATCCCCGCACCCGGTCAATCATCTCCTGAGATTCGCCCTGCAGGGCGGTGGAAATGAGTTCCGGCGAGAAAAACCCGATCCCCCACAAGCCAATCATGCCGGACACACCCAGGAAAAGACCGACGAGGGTGTGGTGCCGCCAGCGGGGATGCCGGAACAGTTCGGAGGGCGACCCCACTTTTCGCACCTCGGCGCTCGAGGCGGCCAGCTGCTTGGCCTTCAACCAGGCCTCGGGTTCCCTGAGGAAGAAGATGATGGGAATGGCGAGCAGGGAGGGCAGGATCCCGACGAAAAAGAGCACGCGCCAGCCCGAGAAACTGCCGAGGAAATTCTCCGCTCCCGGCGGGATTTGCAGGCTGATCAACGAGCCGAGGATGTTGCCAGTGGCCGACAACGCCTGCAGCGACCCCAAGGCGACCGAGCGAAATCCACCCGGAACACTTTCGGCCACCAGGGTCGTCGCCGCGCCGAACATCCCGCCCACACCCAGCCCGACCAGGAAGCGGTAGACCGTGAAATCGATCCAGCCCTGGGCGAAGCCGGAGAGGCCGGTGAAGCCCGAGTAAACGAGGAGGGTGGCGATCATGGTTTTGACGCGGCCGACCTTGTCGCTCATCATGCCGAAGAAGATGCCGCCGGTGGCCCAGCCGATGATCATGGAGGTCGTGGCGTAGCCGATGTAGGTCTTGAGCTGGGCCTGGGCCGCGGCATTGTCGCCGAGGAGCTCCCTGAGCGCCGATTCGCGGGCCAGGATAAACAGCCGCTGGTCCATGCAATCGAACAGCCAGCCGCATGAGGCGATGACCACCACCAGCCAGTGGTAGAACGTGACCCCGGCGAAGAGGCCCTGCGACGTGTCCGGGATCGAGTTGGATGAGTTCGGTTGCATACGGTCAAAGCGTGCCCGCGCCGGATGTCAGCGTGCGAACGCGGCAAAGGAACATGTCGGCTGTTATGTACAACACCGAGCCGTCATTGCCCCAGGCGCAGTTGGCGGTGGCCTCACCGGTATTGATGATGCCCAGGAGGGTGGCATCCGGGGCGATGACCAGCACGCCGCCGGGGCCGGTGGCGAACAGGTTGCCCTGGCGATCGACTTTCAGGCCGTCGGGGAGCCCCTTGCGGCCCGAGCGCAAAGGGGCGGCGTCGAAGAAGACGCGTTCGTGTTGGAGGGAGCCATCCGGCGCGACGTCAAAAGCCATGATCACCGGGCGTTGGGAATCCGAAACGGCGACATAAAGGATGCGTTCATCGGGGGAAAAGGCGATTCCATTGGGAAAGGTGAGCCGGTCGGTCAGCAGCTCGAGTTGCCCGTCGGCGGCGAGTCGGAACACGCCACTGAACATCAGTTCTTTGGCGGGATCGTCGTTGAGTTTTTCGAGGCCGTAGGGGGGGTCGGTGAAATAGAGGTCTCCGTTGGAACGGTATACGGCGTCATTGGGGCTGTTAAAGCGCCGGTATTGATAGAAACGGGCCAGGGTCTGGAACGTCCAGTCGGGCTCGAGCCGAGCCATCCGCCGGTCGCCGTGCTGGCAGAGGACCAGTCGTCCCTCCGGATCAAGGAGGAGCCCGTTCGAGCCGGGTTCGCCGCCGCGGTTCCGCGGGCCGGTATAGCCGCTAGGCCTGAGGAATACGGTGGCCTCGCCACCTTCCGCCCATTTGTACACGGTATTGCGGGGCACGTCGGAGAACAACAAGTAGTTCCCGTGCGGAACCCAGACGGGGCCCTCGGACCAGTCGAACCCTTCCGCCAGCTTCTCAATGGGGGTTCCCGGCGCGATGAGCAGATCGAGCCTCGGATCCAGGCGTTCGATGCTTCCGACGGCCGGATAAGACTCCGCCGCGGGGAGCGGGGGAGGAGCGGGCTTGGAAGTGGAGCGGCAGGCGGTGAGACAGAGGGCGAGGAGAACGCCGGCGGTTACGCTGCAGGCGAATCGGTGCATTTGCATATAGGCGTCGGTTGGTTGGAACCCGCACAGAATTGTGTCTGTGCCGCGCTGGGGTCAAGGAAATCCGCCGATCTCAGGGTGCGGTCCTCAAGAGCGCAGGGGAAGGCCGGCCGGCCTTCCCCTGCGTCGGGACGGAATGAGACGCTTACTGCGCCTGTACCCGGAAGAAGCCGCTGTCCGATTCAATCGGGACCTGGGCTGTGCGCTCAGGGGTGGTGATCACGTCGATCCACTCGGCATCATTCAAGGCGCCCTTGCGCTGAACGGTGTATAGGGGGCTGTTGCCAGTCCAACTGAGCACGAGTTGAGCCCCCTGGCGCTCGGTGCTGATCCGTGGCGGTTCAGGTTCCACTTGCGGCAGGGAGGCGATATCCACGAAGGCGATCTTGTTGTTGGCCGCGGTGGGCCCGCTGGTGAGTGTCAGACGACCGTCGGTGAGGTCGACCACAGCCGAGCCGGTGATCCAACGTTGCCCGGCGGTGGGAGTGCCGGCGAGGATGGTGATCCCCTCGGCCTGGAGGTCGTAGATACTGTCTGTGGCCGTGGCGTCGCCGGCCACCGGTTGGACGCGATAACGGCCGTTGGGCAACTCGATTTCCCACCGGGAGCCGGACGGCTGCGCCAGTTGCAGGTGGGTGAGCGTATCGTACCGTTCGTCGGGAGAGTTGGCCGCGTTCCGGTTGCGGGCGCTGGTGTTGTTGTCGAGATCCCAGCCGTAGCTGTAGCCGTTGCCCCGATCGCCGAAGGGGGCGCCGTAGTCGGCCAGATAACCCGCGGGAACGTCGGCCGTGGCATCCTGGAAGTTGATGCTGATGACGCTGCCGACCGCGATCGAAACCGGTTGGGAAACGGTGATTTCACCGTTGGCCGCCGTCGCGCGCGCGGTCAGCTCGTAGCGCCCGGGGCTGACATTGTTCCAAGTGAGACCGAAGGGCGCGGTGGTGGCTTCGCCGATCAGGGTGTCGCCGCTGTGGAGGAATTCGACCTTGACGATCGAGCTTTCCCGGACCTGCGCATCCGCGGTCAGGGTGATCGCGGCGGGCGCGTTCGGGTAGGCGCTGTTATTGGGCGGACTGGTGATGGAGACGGTGGGGAAGTAGGTGTGAGTGGCGACGGCCGCGATGACCACGCCGTACATATTGCGGCCGCCGTTGTCGGGTTGGTAGAGCGCGAATGTTCCGGCGGGAACCTGCTTGTAGTAAACGGAAGCATACTGGTTGATACCGGCTCCCGGTCCCACGCCGTCGGCACCTTCGTCGACACCGATTTCGTCGGGCACAGTGGGGTTGGCGGCGCGGTTAAGCCCGTTGAGCACGGGTTGGAAGCCCTCGGTTGAGAGCCAGGTCATGGCGGTCCATTGGTTGAGCGGCAGGTTGGACTCAGGCGGGTCGGCGGCGCTGCCGTCGGTGAGACGGTTGTCGACCAGCACGTAGACGAAGGCGGGTTCCGCGACCGTGACATCCAGCCGTAGGGTCGCGTTATCGCGGTTATCGTTGCGGATCATGATGTACTCGCGGCCCACGAGATAAGAGGGCAGACCCAGTTCCGCTGTCGCGGAATTCCACTGGTGCACGCGGTCGCGGAAGGCCGGCACGTCTTCGGCAAACCGTCCAACCTGGTAGGGGCCCAGGTTCGGATGCACGAAGATCTCACCGGTGTATTGCGCCGGGGTATTGACGGAATCGTCGCCGCCGGTTTCGACCACGGAGGTGATGATGGCGGGATGGGCCACGGTGGTGAAGGACCATGGGTGGGTGTAACTGCCGCCGGTGGTGCTGCCATAGGCGATGGTGACGTCGCAGAGGGTGTTCAGAGGCAGCAGGCCCGGAGCGTAGGTGACCGCGACGCCGTTGTCGGTTGGCGTGATCGAGGCCGCGGCGGTCACGTCGACACCGTTGAAGCTCAGTTGCACGGTGCCCGGGGCTACCTCCGACGACCCGTTGGCGAGACGGATTTCGAGCTGCGCAGCTTGGGCCACGCCCTTTTCCCCGGCGCCGGGGATGGTCCGGCTGACGTAAGGTTGCGACGGCGCGTCCGCGACGGGTACCAGGAAGAGGAAGTTCAACCTGGCGGCGCGTTGGAGTGCCGCGGGCAGCGAGGTGAGACGCAGGGTTCGAGTGCCCGACAAAGCCATGCGCGCGGGCGCGCCGGCCGCGTCGAGCAGCGGCAGGTAATGGTAAGCGCCGCCGGCTGGTCCCGGCGCCACCGTAAAGGTCCCGAGCGGGAAGGCGTTCTGGTCGGTGGTCGCGGGGTCTCCCTGCACCACGGAGAATTCCACCGGATGCGGGAACGCGCCGGCGGACGCACGGAGGTAGACTTCGTAGGTGCCCTCGGGGAGGACCCGGGTGTAATTGAGCCAATTGCCGACGTCGAAGTTGCCGATTTGATGATCGGTGGCGCCGGCGCTGGTGAACGCCTGGCGTTGGCCGTCCGTGCCCAGGGAGATGGCGACGTGATCATTGGTGCGATAGAGCGCCGCCAGATTGGTTACGGCAACGTTGTAGGCGTAATCGATCCCGGGCGTGCCCGTCCGGCCCGCATAGCTCCCCGGCGGAGCGGGGCTGACGAAATTGCCGCCGCCGTAGTTGTAGTCTTCCACCTCGATCACGACCGCGTCGGCGGTGCTCCAGGTGTCGAAAGTCACGACTTGCGTGGTGGTGCGCCCGGATTGATCCGCGACGCTGAGCTCAGCGCGGTAGCTCCGGTTTGGCTCCAGGTTTGGGTAAGCCACGGTGCGGGCGGTGGAGGTGCCGCCGATCACCAGTGCCGTCGAGACGTCTTCGCCGTTGAGGATCACTTGGATGTTGGCCGGTTCGAGCCGGTTGGGGGTGACGGTGGAGACGTCAAATTGGAGTCCAGCAGCCGCGTCATGGAACAGGGTGTTGTTGGCCGGGACCAGGTTCGCGATCACGGGCGGATTGTTCACCGAGGTTGGCAGCGGGGTGATCACCACGCCATACATGTTTCGTCCCGCTTCCCCCATCTCATAAAGGGGGATGGAGAAGGTGACGTCGCTAAACTGGGCCCGGTATACGGAGGAGAAGCTCTCGATGGACGTGCCGGGCCCGGTGCCGCCGGCGTTTTCATCGACGCCGACTTCGTCCGGGATCGTGTCATTGTTCGCGCGATTGTGCCCCGTGAACACCGGTTCGAAATCAAGCGAGTAGAGCCACGGCATGAGGGTCCACTCCACCAACGGGGCGCCCCCATGGGGCGGATCGGCTGCCGAGCCGTCGCTCAGCCGATTGTCGATGAGGAGATAGACGAACACCGGTTCAGACACCGAGACGTCGAGTCCGAACGTGGGGTTGTCGCGGTTATCGTTCCGGATCATGATGTATTCGCCCCCCAGCAGATAGGAGGGCAGGGGGAGGGCGGCGGTCGCGCCGTTCCATTGGTGGGTGCGATCGCGGAAAGCCGGGACATCTTCGCCGAAAGTGCCCAGGGTGATCTCGCCGAGATTGGGATGGGTGAAGGTCTGGCCGCTGTATTGCGCGGGGGTATTCACGGAGTCATCACCGCTGAACTCCGTCAACCCGGTGATTAAAGGATCACCGAGCAGGCTTGGGCTGAGCAGGAAGAGCCAGCAGGCGATCACGGCGAGCGGCCTTCTCATTCTTGGTTGTGTGCGCATAAGTTGGTTCTCCACGAATGATGCTTCGTCAGTTTGACTCCGGCAACGCCGGCCATTGGAATGCTAAAGCCTTTTCGAAAGATGGGCCGATCCGTCAAGCCAATTCGCGCCGGGACAGCCTGTTTTTGGTGGGACGCGGCGAAACCGGTCACGGCAGAGTCCGCGTTGGACTGGACACGGTGTATCGCCAAACCGCCACGCCGGGCTGATCGTTGATGTCGACCAGCAGGCCGTCGTTCATCAGTTCTTTGCCGGAGAGTTTGCGGGTGATCCCGGAACCGAGCTCCGTCAGGGTGTAGTCGGCGCCGGGTTCCAAGGCGCGGAGCTTGAATCGGGCGGCCTCATAGAAGCTGCGATGGCGTCGGAACACTTTGACCGCGCCTTCCGCCGCTTCGGGTCGGTCGAATTGCCAGGCCATCCAGGCCGTGTCATCGCGGGTCCAGGGTGTGAGTGGATAGAAGTCCCCGTAAAAGCACGGTGCGATCAGCCGCCATTGTCCGATGAGCCGGCGCAAGGCGGGATAATCGAGTTCGTGGATTCGGACGTCGACGCCGAGCGCGAGGCTGGGGGCGACGTTGCTCCAGAAGGCGTACGGTTCGACGGGTGTGGGACCGCTGCCGTAATAGGGGGCGTTGCGCGTGGCGACCGTGCCGGTGCCGTGGAACGGCAGCCAGAGGGAGATGCCGTGCGTCATGCACTGGTGTCCGACGGCTTCGTAAGCGTAGTCACTCCGCCACAATGGCACCGCGCGGCGCATGGATTCCAGGTCGTTGCGCCGCCCACCGCTGGCGCAGGAATCGATCAGCAACCGGGGATGGCGCCGTCGCAACTCGTCCCAATAGGCCAGGTAACCGGTCACGTGCCGGATTTCGGTGATGCCCTGCCGGTCTCCGGCGTCGGCGCCGCGCCAATGCTTGAGCGGGTCCATGTTGAAATCCTGGCGGTAAAGATCGATTCCCTGGCTGGTCAGCAGTGCATCGACGCGCTCGGTGAGCCAGGCGCGGGCGTCGTCGTTGCCGAGGTTCAGCAGGCCGCCCAAACGGCCGCCGAGGACCCAATCCGGGCGGTTTTCGGCGAGCCAGGTGCCGGCGGTGACCCGTTCGGGCTCGAACCAGAGCAGGGTTTTCAGGCCGAGCTTGTGGGCGTGGTCGGACACCGCGCGCAGCCCGTGCGGGAACCGGTTGGTATCGACTTCCCAGGTGCCGACTCTGGGCCAACCACCGCCGTGATGCACGTACCAGCCGGCGTCCATCCACCAGTAGTCCAGCCGGATGCCTTCTTCGAGGTAGCGGTCGATGAACCAGGTCTGGTTGGTTTCGTTGGCGTTGATCATCTCGTCGTACTGGCGCGAGCTCGAGGCCATCAGCTGCGGTTGCGGCAGGCGCCCGCCGGCGCGCGGCATCGAATGCGTCATCATCCAGCGGCGCCAGAGGTTTTGACTGCGGATCCAGTCGCCGCGGTAGAAGAGCAGGACGATCAGCGGACTGCGGACTTCTTCCCCGGGCCACAGGGTGAAGTGGGTCAGTTCCTGTCCCGCCACGAGCTGCAGGTTGCGACCGCCGTCGCGCGTGAAGGTGGCGGCCCACTGTCCGGGCCAGCCCACGGCGGTGATCAGCCCGCGGCCGCCCCATTCGAGGTTGAAGTAGGACCAGTCGGCATTGGTCGGCCGGCCGCCGGCACCGCCGAGGCGATGGGTGGCGCCCGGTCCCAGGAGGGTTTCACGGGGACCATAATCGTTTCCGTCGGCTGGCGAGCCGAAGTGGTGATGGAGATGGAACTCGGCGGTGGTGCTGCCGTTGAGCCCGAGATCGAGGGCCTGGATCTTCTCGAGGATCGGGGTATTGGCCGTGCCGGTGTTGCGGAAATAAAGGGTCCACTCGGTAACGGGGAAATCCCGGTAGGTGATGCCCACGCACCGCACTTGCAGACCGCTGGCGGGGTCGCGGTAAGTCAGGACCTGTTCGGTGCGCAGGGCGTCGAGCGGCCGCGTTTGGATGGCGGTCGACCATTGGGGAAGCAGTTCGGTGGACGGACGTCCGCCGTAGTGAAAGGAGAACGGCGGCACGACTGGTGAGAGCGCAGGTGCGGGCGTCTCCTCTCGGGGCAGGTCCTGGAGGCGGATTTGGCTGCCGTTGCGGAGTTGGACGGTGGCATCGGCCCAGAGGGCCTGATCCCAACCGCGGCCGTCGCCGCCATCGCCCACCGCGATCTCGAACTCAGCGGCGCCGTTCAAGGGAACCTCCAGCGCGAGCGGCGGGTCGCCGAGCCGCCGGACCCCGGAGGCGAACCTCTCGCGGCCGCTTACGGAGATATGAAATGTCACGGAACCATTGCCCATGGCCGCGCCGCGACGGGTGTCGTCATTGTTCTCGAGTCCGACCTTGGCCGCGAACCATTCGCCGGGGGCTTCCAGGTGAACCCGAAATCGTTTGTTGGCGTTGAAGGCCAGTCCGTGGCCGTAGGTTTGATCTCCGATTTGGAACGGTGTGCCGCGCCATGACTGGCCGCGGGAGATTCCGTCGCTTGCGTCTTCGGCCAGCAGCTCGAGGCGGGGTGGGGGCGGCGGCGGTGGCTGCCCCCAGAGCGGACTGAGTTGACGGTCGCGCAATCCGAAGTCTTCCGGTCCCGGCGTGACGGCATGCGATTGAACCGCCATGGCCAACCCGATCCAGAGATAACGCCGAAGGGAAAGCGGGCCGGCTGGGGAGGCTTTCATCATGGCCAATCGTCCCCTCATCGCCCGACCTGTCAAGCGTTC
>JAHDYP010000053.1 GCA_023383055.1 Verrucomicrobiota bacterium
GATGGTCGGCGCGCGGTTGTCAGCCGGGTCGGCGTGGCGGGCGGTTGAAGGCGACGGCATCCTCATACCGGACGCCGTGGCCGCCGAAGATATCCAGCGCGGAGCCGATGGTCAGATCGACCCGGCCGCGGCCGGTTGTGGTCACCGCGATCAGGTCGTCCAGGGATCGTGCGCCACCGGCGTAGGTGGCGGGGAGGGGGGAACCGCCGGCCAATTGTGCAACCAGCTCGAGGTCGACCCCGCGGCAGAGTCCTTCGACGTCCACCGCATGAACGAGGAACTCGGCGCAGTAGTTCGCCAATTGCGCGAGGGTGGTGGCGGTGACGGACAGTCCGGTGAATTGCTGCCAGCGGTTGGTGACCACCCAGTAGGCGTCGTCGCGTTTACGACAGCTCAGATCGAGCACGAGGCGTTGTTTGCCGACCTGTTGGGAGAGCCGGGTGAGCCGGTCCAAGTCGAGCTGTCCGTCCCGGAAGATCCACGAGGTGACAATCACATGGGAAGCGCCGGCATCGAGCCATGCGCCGGCGTTATCCGCGGTGATTCCACCGCCCACCTGGAGCCCGCCCGGATAGGCGGCCAGCGCCTGTCGGGCCGGGGCTTCGTTTCCCGGTCCGAGCATGATCACGTGCCCGCCATGGAGTCCGTCACGCCGGTAGAGGTCGGCAAACCAGGCCGCGGGGCGGTCGGAGACGAAGTTCGTGCGGAGCTCGCCCGGGGCGCCGAGGGTGCCGCCCACGATTTGTTTTACTTTGCCTTCGTGGAGGTCGATGCAGGGTCTGAACATGAGTCGGGTTGGGTTGAATCGCCGCGGTTTGAGGGTCGATCCAGGCCGGTGATGATCCGTGCGCCGCGTTTGTAGGTCAAGTAGGAGTAGATCCACTGGAGCAGGACCGACAGCCGGTTGTCGAAGCCGATGAGGAAGATCAGGTGGACGAACAGCCAGCCGATCCATGCCAGGTAACCGGTCAGTTCGAGCGCCCCGATTTTTGCCACCGCCGCCGACCGGCCGATGGTCGCCATCGTCCCCTTGTCCACATAAGTGAATGCGGGTCGCGCAGCGAGGGAGTTTGCGCGTGATAGGTCGGCCAGTTCGCGGGTGACGATCCGGGCGACGTGCCGCGCCATTTGCATGGCTGCCGGTGAGACGCCGGGCACGGGCTGACCCCGGGGATTCAACACGAGCGCCAGGTCGCCAATGGCAAACACCTCGGGATGCCCGGGGACGCTCAGGTCCGGGTTCACCTTGACCCGGCCGGCGCGGTCCAGTTCCACGCCCAGGCTTGCCGTGACCGGGTGAGCCCGCACGCCCGCCGCCCAGATCATGGTATCCGCTGCGATGGTCATTCCTCCTTCGAGTTCCATCCGGCCATGCGTCATCTGTTTGACCGGGGCGGAAGTGAGCACCTCGACGCCGAGCCGTTCGAGGTGACGCCGCGCGCTGGTGGAGAGACGTTCCGGGAGGTGCGAGAGAATGCGGGGGGTGGCCTCGATCAACACGATGCGGGCCTGGGTGGGGTCGATCTGGCGGAAATCGCGGCGGAGGACATGGCGCGACAGTTCGGCGAAGGCTCCGGCCAGTTCGACGCCGGTGGGTCCGCCGCCGACGACCGCGATGGTCATGAGCCGCTGGCGGGCGACAGGATCCGGTTCATTTTCCGCCCGTTCGAACGCCAGCAGCACGTTTCGCCGGATGGCGAGGGCGTCGTCCAGGGTTTTGAGTCCCGGAGCGCACTCGGCCCATTCGGGATGGCCGAAATAGCTGGTGACGCCGCCCAGCGCCAGCACCAGGTAATCGTAGTGGAGCCGGCCGCCATCGAGCACCACCTCGCGATCCGCCAGGTGCACCTCCCGCACCGTGTCGAACCGCACGGACACATTTCGGTGGTCGGCCAGGATCGTGCGAATCGGTTCGGCAATGTCCGGGGCCGACAGGCCTGCGGTGGCGACCTGGTAAAGCAGCGGCTGAAACAGGTGATGGTTTTGCCGGTCCACGCAGGTGATCCGGGCCGACGGATGCCGGAACGCCTGGCAAAAGGTCAGGCCGCCAAACCCGGCGCCCAGCACCACCACATGTGCATCAGATGTTCCACCCATAGGCTCATAGGGTAACCTATCCACGGGAAATGCAAGGCTCCAAGGCTCCGCCGGGATTGACTCCCGCGGGTTCATTGGGCAGAACTCCCGCCATGCGATCGATTGACACCCATTCGGGCCGGGCCACGGCCAACCGCCGCCGGCCCCGCGTATGAGTGCCTCTATCCGGGTTGAGCCGCTGAGTCGCTCGCCGAGGGATGTGGCGCGGTTCCTGAACGTCGCTTACGGGATTTACCGCGAGGATTCGAACTGGGTGGCGCCGCTTTTGATGGATTTGAAGAAGGTGTTTCTCGATCGAAACCCCTTTTTCGAGCACGCCTCCATGCAGCTTTGGGTGGCCGTGCGGGAGGGGCGCGACGTGGGCCGGATTGCCGCCATCGAAGATCGTTCCTTCAACTTGCGACAACCGATTTCCTCCGCTTATTTCGGCTTCTTCGAGTCCATCGAGTCGGTCGAAGTCAGTGATGCCCTGTTTCGGGCGGCGACGCGGTGGGCCACGGAACGTGGGCATGTAAGGCTGTTGGGACCGATGAACCCGTCGAGCAACGACGAATGCGGTTTGTTGGTTGAGGGCTTCGATCGTGAGCCGGTTTTCATGATGCCTTACAACCCGCGCTATTACCTCGATCTGGTCACGCGCGCCGGTTTTCAGAAAAGCAAGGATCTCATCGCCTTCGACATCGACCTGCGGCAAACTCCCATGCAGCGGCTCGAACGCGTGGCCGCCCGTTACGCCAAACGCCAGTCCGACATCCGGTTCCGACCCGTTCGCCGCAAGACCCTCCGCGCCGACCTCGCCAAGGTGAAGGAGATCTACAATGAAGCCTGGGACGATAACTGGGGCTTTGTGCCGATGACGGACGGGGAGATCGATTTCATGGCCGAACGCCTCAAGCCGATGCTGGCCGAGGGCCTGGTCTGGCTTGCGGAAACCGAGCGGGAACCGGTTGGTTTCCTGCTGGCGATGCCCGATTTCAATGAGTCGCTCAAGCCGCTTCGCGGGCGGTTGTTGAGCCCGGGGCTGTTTCGCTTTTTGCCTTACCTTTTCCAATGGAAAACGCCCGCCACGGTCCGGGTCGTCGTGCTGGGGGTGAAAGAAGCCTACCGGAATCGTGGGATCGAGTCGGTCATGCTGGTCGAAGGACTCAGAACCGGTTTTCGGCTCGGGTTCACCGGTTGTGAGGCCTCCTGGATCCTTGAGGACAATCTGAATGTTCGCCGGGTGATTGAGCTTTTCGGCGGCACGCCTTACAAGACCTATCGCATCTACGAGCGGTCGATTGCCCACTGACGCCGGCCCTCCAACCCGGCGTGGCTGGTGGAGGTTGATTCCAGTTCCGCGGGTCCCCGAGATCCGGGGGTTTAACCCATTGAAGTTCAGTCGCATAGTTCGGGGCTCAAGAAATTTTGAGGGATTTGGCCCGCGGCGGCGTATGCCCTGCAACGAACGATCAAATCAATCGAACTATGAGAAATCTTAAATCACTGACCGTGCTGGTGCTCACTGGAGCTTTTCTCGCCGCGCCGATGGGCGTGTTGGCTCAAGGCAAAGCCAAGAGCGAAAAGGCCAAACCCTATCCCCTTGACGTGTGTGCCGTCTCTGGGGAAGCCCTGGGGGGTGACCACGGCGAACCGTATGTATTCGTAGTCGATGGCAGGGAAATCCAGCTCTGCTGCAAATCGTGCCAGAAGGACTTCGACAAGAACAAGGCCAGCATCCTGGCCAAGGTGGATGCCGCCGCCAAGAAAGTGAAACCGTATAAGCCCGAGACCTGCCTGGTTTCCGACGAGAAACTGGGGGGGATGGGTGAGCCTTACGTTTTCATCCGCAAGGGCCAGGAAGTGAAGCTCTGCTGCAAAGGTTGCCTGAAGGAATTCAACAAAGATCAGGCTGCGTATCTGAAGAAGCTCGAGACCGCCTCGAAATAGCGCGCGGGCGCCCCATCCCGGCGCCATTTACCCTCGGACAGGCGTCCCGCGGACCGAGGCATCCGCGGGACGGCCGTTCCCGTTTCGTGGGCCGTTGATACCGACGCAGTGCGGGTATTCTCTGTCCGGAGCCCAATTCACACCTGTAACATGTCCGCCACCCGTATCGATTTCCCGCCGCGGAATCACAACCGGATCGGCCTGTGCCTGTTCGCGCTGCTCGGTTTGGTTGCGAACCCCGGCACGCTTGCCCGGGAACTGTCGACAAACCGGGTCCGGTTGACCCCCGCCTACATCAATTCCCTCAGCGAAGAACTCCGCACCAACCATCCGGCTTTACAGGCTGCGCGCGCGCAAGCCGAGGCCGCCCGATCGGGGGTCGAGGGGGTTCGCACCTGGGAAGATCCGATGTTCACCGTGGGAGGAATGTTCGCCGAAGAGATGATGCGGGCGGACGACGGCGATCTCATTTACGGGATTGAACAGAAGCTGCCCTTGTTCGGCCGCCCGAAGCTGGCGCGGGCCGTTGCCGAAGCCGAATGGGAAACCGAGCAAGCGAGGGCGGACTACGAGTTTCAATCACGCCGCCGCGACCTGGCCCAGGCGCTATTCCGGGCGGCCCTGGCCAGCCAAACCGTCCTCGTGGGCTCCGAAGACCTGGCCTGGCTGGAGCGCATGACCCAGCTGGCCGAACAACGCTACCGCACCGGGGAAGGCACGCTCGTCGATTTTCTCCGCCTCCAGAATGAACAGGAGATGCGGGCGGACCGACTCCGGACCGATCGGCGCCAACTCGAGCACGAACACCTGGTGCTCAATCGTCTCCTGAATCGTGATCTCACCTCCCCCTGGCCGACATTCGAGCTGCCTCCCGTTGCCGGCCCGGTCGCTTACACTCCGCGGCTGGTCGAACTCGCTCTGCGGTTCGAGCCCGGGCTTCGGGTTCGCCGCCAGGCCATCGAGCAGGCCCGGTCGATGGCGCGGATGGTTGAGCGCGAGCGGTTCCCCGAGATTGTTCTCGGAGCCAGGGGCCGCAATTACAGTGGCGACGGCGATTTTCGTTCGGCCGAGGTCATGCTCGGCTTCACGTTGCCGTGGGGGAACGCCGGGAAATACCGGGCTGATCGCGAGCGGGCGGAGGCACTCGCCCGGACCGTGGAGCAGGCGGCGGCGGACGACATGCTTGAACTGCAGGAGGAGATCCACCTGCTCACCGTCCGCATCGATGCCGCCCGTCGCGAAGCCCTGCTTTACCAGGAGCAGATCGTCCCGCGCTCCGAACGCGCCCTCGAGAGTTCCCAGGCCGCCTGGATCGCCAATCGCGGGATGTTCCTCGACGTCATGGACGCCCGCCGCATGCTGCTCGAAGCCCGGTTGCTGCAAGCCCGCGCCCAGACCGAGCAGTACGATCAGCTGTCGGACCTGGTGCTCTGCTGCGGGCTGGGCGATCTCGAGGCGCTCGAGATGCTCGAAGCGGCTCCCGCGTCCCCGACCCCATAGGCTATGAAACCCAAGCTGATTGCCGGCGCCGTCGTTCTGCTCGCGCTCGTGCTTCTGGTCCTGCTGGCCAATCGGGGTTGCGGCTCGAGTCACAACCACGACACCGCCTCGGCTTCCGGAGCGCCGGCCGGCGTTTACTCCTGCCCCATGCATCCGCAGATCCGGCAGCCCGAGTTCGGGCAATGCCCCCTCTGCGGCATGGACCTCGTGCCCATCGCCGCCGATCCCGAGGGGGAGTCGGAGGAGGCGGGATTGCCGGTGCTCAAGGTGAGCCGTCGCGCCGCCGCCCTCATGGAGATTCAAACCGCAACCGTCGAACGCCGGCCGGCGCGGGCCGAGAGGCGTTTCCTGGGCAAGTTCGTTTACGACGAGACCCGGCTTCACGACGTTACGGTCCGCGCCGAAGGCCAGCTCGAGCGGCTCTTTGTCAATTACACCGGCGTCCCCGTGCGCAAAGGGGAACACCTCGCGGAAATCTACAGCCCCGACTTCTACTCGGCCGCCCGCGATTTGCTCATTGCCCGCTCCGACGCGAGCGATCCCGTCGCGCTTGAGGCCGCGCGGCACAAGCTGCACCTGCTCAATGTCACCGCCGCGCAGGTCGAGGCCATCCTCGAGTCGGGCCAGGCGGCGGAGAACTTCACGCTTTACAGTCCCGTGGCCGGCGTGATCACCCGGTTGGACCTGCGCCAGGGATCCTGGATCATGAAAGGCCAGCGCCTGGCCCAGATCGCCGACATCACCTCGCTCTGGGTGCTGCTCGACGCCTACGAATCCGACATCGCCCTCATCCATTACGGACAGCAGGTGGGGCTCGAGGTTCCCGCTTTGCCCGGGCGATCGTTCACCGGATTTGTCGCCTACGTTGCTCCTGATCTCGACGAACGCACGCGCACCATCAAAGTCCGGCTCAACGTCCCCAACCCCGACGGCCGGCTGCGTCCCGGCATGTTCGCACAGGCTCTGCTCCAGATCCCGCTCACTGCCACCGGCGATGCCTATGGTCCGGATCTGGCCGGCAGATTCATCTGCCCCATGCACCCCGAGATCACCGGCGCCAGCGCCGAGCCGTGCTCGATCTGCAACATGGCGCTCGAGCCCGCCGGTGCTCTGGACCCGATCCACGACCTCACCGGACTCGTGCCGCCACTGGTCATCCCCGCCACGGCGCCGCTCATCACCGGCCGGCGCGCCGTGGTTTATGTCCAACTGCCCGGTCAGGAGCGTCCCACCTTCGAGGGCCGTAATGTCACGCTTGGCCCCCGCGTGGGCGATCATTATCTGGTCCTCGACGGTCTCGAGGAGGGGGAAAGGGTCGTCACCCATGGCAACTTCAAAATCGACAGCGAACTTCAGATTCGCGGCCGCCCCAGCATGATGTCACCTCCCTCGGATACGCATGCCACGGCCCCAAACCGTCCCGCTGCCGTCCAGGTTGCCGGCCCTGCCGCTGCCGGTCCGATCGACGGCGTGCCACCGGCTTTCGGCCAGTGGCTTGCCTCCGTGGTTGGCGATTATCTGCGGCTCGTGGACCGGTTGGCTGCCGATGATCCGACCCAGGCCAGGGTCGCCGCGTCGGCCATGGACGAGCGCCTGCCTGGAGCCGATGACACTCTGCTGACTCCGGATGCCGTGGAAGCGTGGGGGAGCATCGCCGCCGGTCTCCGTGAAGCCCTTGCTCCCATGCGCAACGCGGAGGAGATCGGCGTCCTGCGCGAACAACTGGTGCCGCTGACCCGTTACGTTGAACACGCCGTCATCGGCTTCAGCGCGGGCCAGGTGGATACCCTTTACCGGGCGCATTGCCCGATGGCTTTCGGGAATCGCGGGGCGGACTGGCTGCAAGCCGCCGAGGAGATCACCAATCCGTACTTTGGCGCAAAGATGTTCCGTTGCGGCGACATCGTCGGCCGGCTCCCGTGACCTGGGTTTTTGGCGCCCCTTAACGCACAACCCTCAACCTTTCCAATGCTCGATCGCCTCATCCGGTTTTGCCTTGAACAGAAGCTGATCGTGGCCCTGCTCGTTATGTTTATCGTGGGCTGGGGCATCGTCGTCGCGCCGTTCGACTGGCAGGTCCCCGGGCTCGAGCGACGTCCCCTGTCGGTCGACGCCATTCCGGACCTGGGCGAGAACCAGCAGATTGTCTTCACCGAATGGATGGGGCGCTCGCCGCAGGATGTGCAGGACCAGGTCACCTACCCGCTCACGGTGTCGCTCCTTGGAGTGCCGGGCGTCAAGACCATCCGCAGCACCTCGATGTTCGGGTTCTCCTCGATATACATTATTTTCAACGACGGCATCGACTTTTACTGGGCGCGCACGCGCATCCTCGAGAAACTCAACAGCCTCACCCCTGGCGTTCTTCCGCAAGGTGTTCAGCCTGCGCTTGGGCCCGACGCCACCGCCATGGGCCAGGTGTTCTGGTATACGCTCGAGGGGCTCGATCCCGACGGTCAACCCGCCGGCGGCTGGGATCTTCAGGAACTTCGCAGTCTGCAGGATTGGCGCGTGCGGTTCGCGTTGCAGGCCGCCGACGGCATCGCCGAGGTGGCCTCGGTCGGCGGGTTCGTTCGCGAATACCAGGTGGATGTGGATCCCGATGCCATGCGCGCCCACGGCGTGTCGCTCGAGCAAGTGTTTGAGGCGGTGCGCCTCTCGAATCTCGACGTCGGCGCCCGCACCATCGAAATCAACAGCGTCGAGTATCTCGTCCGCGGACTCGGCTTCATCCGTTCGCTGGAGGACCTCGAGTTGGCGGTTGTCAAATCCGAGGATTTCGTCCCGATCCGCATCCAGGACGTCGCCCGGGTGAGTCTGGGGCCGGCCTTGCGCACGGGGGCGCTCGACAAGGGCGGCGCCGAGGCGGTGGGTGGCGTCGCGGTGGTGCGCCACGGATACAACCCGCTCGAGGCCATCCGGAATGTAAAACGCCAGATCCAGGTTCTGGCCCCGGCCCTGCCGGTGCGGCCCGTCATCGACTGGGAGCAGGTGACTCCGGATCAGGTGCGCCGGTTTGCCGGCGACGATGGTTTTGAAGCGTTTGTGACAGGGAGCACGCAATTGGCCGAACCGGCCTGGCTGAACTGGCTGCGTGCGACTCCGCGCGACCAATGGCCGGCCTGGGTGACCACGAGCCAGGTGGCCATCGTCCCCTTCTATGACCGGACGGGGCTGATCCAGGAAACGCTGGGGACCCTGAACAAGGCCCTGATCGAGCAGGCGCTCGTGACGATCCTGGTTGTCATGGTGATGGTTCTGCATCTGCGCAGCGCCCTGCTCATCAGCAGCATGTTGCCCCTGGCGGTGCTCATGGGGTTCATCGCCATGAACCTCTTCGGCGTCGAAGCCAATGTTGTTGCCCTCGCCGGCATCGCCATCGCCATCGGCACGATCGTCGACATGGGCATCATCGTCATCGAGAACATCCTCAAACACCTCGAGGAAGACCGGAATTCGAATCCCGAAAAACAGGATCCGAAACCAGGGATCGAGAATCAGGCCTCGGACCTCGGACCCAGGAACTCCCTCGAGTTGATCTATCGCGCCACCCGGGAGGTCGGGTCCGCCGTGCTGACCGCCATTGCCACCACCGTGATCAGTTTCCTGCCCGTCTTCACCATGACCGGGATGGAGGGCAAGCTGTTCCAGCCGCTGGCGTTCACCAAGACCTTCGTGCTGCTCGGCTCCGTGCTCATCGCTCTCTTCATCATCCCCGCGGGCGCTCATCTCCTGCTTGCGCCCCGGATCGGACGAACCTGGTTCCGGCGCGCACTCTGGTTTGGGCTTGGCGGCCTGGGGATTCTGACCCTGATCGCGGCGATGGTGCTGGGATCAGTCCCGGCAGGGTTGGCGGGATTGCTGGCCGTGGGCGCCGCGGCGTTTCAGCTGACGCTTGACCGGTTTCCGGCGGCGTGGCGCAAGGCGGCGCCGACTGTGGCGAGCGCGATTGCGGTGTTGCTGGTCACCTGGGTTCTGACCCAGGGTTGGCTGCCGTTGGGCCCCGAGAGAGGTTTGTGGCGCAACCTCCTGTTCGTCGCCATCTTTGTCGGCGGCGCACTGCTGATGTCCCGTCTCTTCGAGCGAGGCTACGGTGTGATGCTGGGTTGGTGCCTTGGCCACAAGGGACTGTTCCTGAGCGTGGTTGCGCTGCTCGTAGGATTGGGCGCTTGCTCCTGGCTTGGTTTCGAGCGGGTGTTCGGCTTCATCCCGCGAGGTCTGGCCACGATCGGCGTGAAGGAGGAGTGGATCCGGTTGAACCAGCCGTGGGTGGCGCTCAAGCATGCGTTCCCGGGGTTGGGTCGGGAGTTCATGCCTGCCCTGGACGAAGGATCGTTCCTCTACATGCCCTCGGCGATGCCGCACGCCTCGCTGGGGGAATCGCTCGATTACCTCTCGAAACAGAATCAACTCATCAGCGCCATCCCGGAAATCGACAGCGCGGTCGGCAAGATCGGCCGGGTCGAGAGCGCCCTTGATCCGGCGCCCATCGGCATGGTCGAGACCGTCATCCAGTACAAGCCGGAATACATCACCGACGTCCACGGATACCCTCTCCGCTTTCGCTATGACCGACCCGCCGGGGTCTTCGTCCGTGACGGCCGGGGCGAACTTATTCCCGACCCGGAGGGCCGACCGTATCGGCAGTGGCGTGACCACGTCCGGAACCCCGATGACATCTGGAATGAGATCGTCCGCGCCGCCCAGATCCCGGGGGCCACCGGCGTCTCGAAGCTCCAGCCGATCGAGACCCGGCGGGTCATGCTCCAAAGCGGCATCCGGGCGCGCATGGCCGTGGAGGTCAAGGGTGACGACCTGGAAGTGATTGGCGGTTTGGTGCTGCGCATCGAAGAACTGCTCCGCCGCGGCGAGATTCCGGGTGTGAAAGTGCAGAGTGTCATCGCGGACCGGATCGTCGGCAAACCTTACCTTGAAATCCGGCTCGACCGGCATGCCCTCGCCCGGTACGGCCTCCGCGTCAACGAGGTCCAGGAACTCATCGAGGTTGCCATCGGCGGTCGCCCCATCACGACCACCGTCGAAGGCCGCGAACGCTATCCCGTCCGGGTCCGGTATCCCCGCGAACTCCGCGGCACGATCGAGGATCTGGAACGCGTCCTGGTCAGCACCATGGATGGCGTGAAAATCCCGTTGTCGCACCTGGCGTCGATCGAGTACGTCCGCGGTCCCGAGGCGATCAAGAGCGAGGATACGTTTCTGATTGGCTACACGCTGTTTGACAAGTTGCCCGACCATGCCGAGGTGGATGTGGTCGAGGCAACCGATCGGTATCTGCGCGAGAAGATCGAGTCGGGCGAACTGCTCTGGCCGGCCGGGTACACCTACGGGTTCGCCGGTGATTTCGAGAATCAACTGCGTGCCCAGCGCACCTTGGCGCTCGTGTTGCCCCTCTCGTTGTTCGTCATCTTCGTGCTGCTCTACTTCCAGTTCCGTTCGACCGTGACGACCCTGATCGTGTTTAGCGGCATCGGCGTTGCCTGGGCGGGCGGCTTTGCCATGATTTGGCTCTACGGCCAGGACTGGTTCGCCAACTTCCCCCTGTTCGGCGTCAATCTCCGCGACCTTTTCCAGTTTCACCAGATCAACCTCAGCGTCGCCATCTGGGTGGGGTTCCTGGCGCTCTTTGGGATCGCTTCCGACGATGGCGTGGTCATCGCCACGTACCTCCGTCAGAGCTTCGACGCCCGCGTCAACTCCACCGTTGCGGAGATCCGTGAGGCCACGCTGGCTGCCGGCCGGCGCCGTATTCGTCCCTGCCTCATGACCAGCGCCACCACCATCCTTGCCCTGATGCCCGTCCTCACCAGCACCGGCCGCGGCGCGGACATCATGATCCCGATGGCCATCCCGATTATCGGCGGCATGACCCTCGCCTACCTGACCATGTTCACCGTGCCGGTGTTGTACTGCCTGGTCGAGGAGTGGAAACTGAAGCTCGGCGGCCGGTTAAAAACTTGAGGGTTTTGCCGCACCTCGGCGTATGCTAACCTGGATGCGTTCGGCGGCGGAACCGCCGGGTAAGCAGCTCATCGATTCCATGAATCACGAATCGTCTCACGGGCCTAACGCCAACCTCGACTCACTCCTTCGAGATTGGCGGGTCGATGACCCGTTGCCTCTTGGGTTCAACCGCGCCGTCTGGCGCCGGATTGCCGCCCAGGCGGTGCCTGCACCGGTATCCCCTGTGGCAGCCCTGCGCCTCCGGCTCGATCGTTGGTTTGCGCGCCCGGCATGGTCCATCGGTTGCGCCCTGTTTCTCGTGAGCGCGGGGCTCCTCGCCGGCTACTGGCAGGCAACCGCGCAAACGGCTCGTTGGGAACAGCTTATGGCGAGCCGTTACGTCCATTCGGTCGATCCCTATGCCCAGGCCGCTTCGGCGCCATGAGACGGCCCCTGGTCATCCTCGTTCTCGGCGCCATCCTCGGCCTCCTGACTGCCGCCGCCACGTACTGGTCCATGACCGCTCACCACCGTGCGTTGCTGCGGCAGGAACAACCCGAGCTCGCCTGGTTGCGGGCGGAATTCAAGGTCGCTCCCGAGGATTTCGCCCGGATCTCGGCGTTGCACCAGGCCTATCTGCCCCAGTGCGCCGAGCTCTGCCAGCGCATTGCCAGCTGCGAAGCCCGCATTCGAACCTTGCTCGACCAAGCCGACCACCTGACCCCCGAGATCGAAGCGCTCCTGCTCGAAGCCGCGCAAACCCGGGTCGAATGTCAAAAGAACATGCTCGAGCATTTCTTCCAGGTCAGTCGCGCCATGCCGCCCGAACAGGGCCGGCGCTATCTTGCCTGGGTCAAGGAAAAGACCTTCCGCATGGACCACGAACCGGGCCCCCCAGGCGAGGCTTCGCATGGACACCAGGGACACCACTGACGCCGAGGATCGGTTGGAAATGTCCCGGCTGGCGGCCGGCGACGAGACCGCTCTGGACCGCGTGATGGAACGTCATTCCCGGCGGCTTTATCATTACCTTCTCCGCCTGCTCCAGAATGAATCCGCGGCCGAGGAACTCGCCCAGGAAACGTTCGTTCGCGTCTTTCGCCATGCCGGACGTTACGATCCTGACCATTCGTTTTCGAGCTGGCTTTACACGATCGCCACCAACCTCGTCCGCGACCGGGCCCGCCGTCGTGGGCGCCATCCGGAAATCTCCTTCGAGGCGGAGCATAACCAAGAGGGTGCCAAACTGCGCGACCTCCTGCCGGGCAATGAAGCTTCACCAGCCGACCGCGCCATCGCCCGGGAACGGGCCGAGGCCGTGCGTCGCGCCGTCGGGCAGCTCCCCGAGGAACTCCGCATCCCGTTCATCCTCTGCGAGTACGAAGGCCTGTCGCACGCCGAAATCGGCGCCATCACGCGGGGCACGCCCAAGGCCGTCGAAATGCGCCTCTACCGCGCGCGCCAATCGCTGCGCCAATCCCTGGCGCACCTCCTCGAATCCTGACTCAACCCGCGCAATCGTCCGCTAAAGTCGGGGAGGGCCGGCGAGGCGAACCGCGGTGCCGCTGGCGCTGACCATGAGCATGCCGTTCTGCGAACCGAGCACCTCGTAATCAAGGTCGACGCCCACCACGGCGTCGGCCCCGCGGGCGCGGGCCTCCGCTTCCATCTCGCCCAGCGCGGTCTTTCGGGCGTCGCCCAGCACCTTCTCGTAGGCGCCGGAGCGTCCGCCCACAATGTCGCGAATGCCGGCGAACAGGTCGCGGAAGATGTTGGCGCCGACGATCGATTCGCCGGTGACGATGCCGAGGTACTCGGCGATGGGCCGGCCTTCGAGGGTGGGAGTGGTGGTGCTGATCATAGTAGTCGTTGCGTATTTGCGTTGGCCGCTGATTTTAGACGAAGTCGCGGGGTTGTGCAGTACACTCTGACCGACGAATTGTAGCCGGCCCGTTGCGCTCCAGCTTGTCGAGAGACGGGCCAGGTGCTAATCCATGACCTGTCATGGTCAACGCGGACAGCGAATCGGTGCGAGGTGTGCGGCGGGCAGTTTCTGGGTGATATCATCTGGGTGATATCATGTAGACGCGCGTGGATGCCTGGACGCAGGAGTCGCGTACGTATTGTGACACGTGTCGGAAACTCAACGAGATTTGCGCCGTCTGCCAAATCCCGGTGAAGCGCAACGTCACGGTGGTGGGTGATGGGCGGTGTCTGTGCGAGCGCGACGCGAAATTGGTGATCCTGGATGACGCTGAGGCCGCCGCGGTGCTCGGTGAAGTCCGGAGAGAACTCGACCGACTGTTCTCGCGCTTCCTCACCTTGCCGTCCACCAACATTGACTTCGCGTTCGAAAGCCAGGTGCGGATGCAGCAGATCCTGCAATGGCCGGGCTTTGCCGCGTTCGGAAATGATCGCGGTGTATGTCCACGAACTGGGACACGCGTGGATTCGCGAGCACGTGCCGCCGACGCGCCGGATTACCCAGCAGTCCGTGGAGGGATTCTGTGAATTGCTGGCTTATTGTTATCTCGAGCACATGGGCGAGACCCACCAACTGGCGCGGCTCCACCGCAACGGTTACACCGAGGGTCAAATCGACCTTTGCGTCAAAGTCCACCGGGTTTATGACCTCTACCCCATGCTTGAATGGATGAAGCACGGCGTCGATCCCTACCTCCAGGAAGTCGACCCGGACCGGGTCCGCTTTGTGGATCGGCCCGCTCCCCGTCCCGCCGCGCCCCGAGCCCTCCCGGTGTGGCGTCCTCCGGTCCCGGCCCCCGAGCGATTGACCTTGACGGGCATCATGACCAGCGCCTCACGGGGAACCGCCATCGTCAATGGTACGGCGCTGAACGCCGGGGACAAGGTCAGTGTGCGGGTGGGGACCAACTCGGTGCTCGTGCATTGTCTGGCGGTGGGCACAAACCTGGTAACGCTGGAATTGCCTGGCACCGGCGAGCGGATGGTGTTGGAATGGGCCCGTCCGTCGGCTCCCTGAGTTTCGGGTGGAACTGGGGAGGGGGCTCTTTGGGAGGGGTGGGGGCTTTTGGGGAGGCAAACTGTGAATGTTCAGCGAATGCGGGGGTTCAGACAACTGGTTGATTTCGTAAAGATTTATGTTTGACAATGGTTTGGTCTAAACGTAAAAAAAGCCATCTTTTCAGAGAGAGCGCTGGTACCGGATAAACTGTGTGAACCGTAGAATTTTAGTTTTATGAGAAAAATCATCGCTTCCGCCAGTCTGGCCGCACTTAGCGCCGCCAGTGTGCATGCCGCCTACGCGCCGGGGTTGTCGACCATGGAGCAGTCCAAGCCCTGGAGCATCGGCTTGGCGGTCCGAGGCTTCTACGATGACAACTATACGACCTCACCCAAGAGCACCGAGCGCGATAGTTGGGGCGTCTCGGTCAGCCCCTCGGCTTCGGTGAACAAGGTCTGGGACCAGACCTTGCTCGGGCTGAGTTACGTTTACGACCTGCGGTGGTATGAGGACCGCGAGGGTAATGAGGCCGATCATATTCAGACGGCCAAGTTGCGCTTGGAACATGCGTTCAACGAACGCGTCAACATCAAACTGCACGACACCTTCTATTATGGCCAGGAGGGGACGGTCGAATTTGGGCCGGTCACCACCCCGACGGTGCTGTTCACGGACAACGATTACATTCGCAACCGGGCGCTGGTGGAGTTGAACGCCGACCTGAGCGAGACGGTTGGTATGCGGGTGGCCTACGCGAACGAGGTTTACGACTACGAACAGAAAGGGGTTGGGTCGCGGTCGGCTTTGCTCGATCGCATGGAGCACACCGCCACCTTGGAAGGCATGTGGCATTTCCGGCCGGAGACCTCGGGGTTGCTCGGTTACCAGTATCGCACGGTTGGATACCGGAGCAGCGACAGCCTGAGCCCGCTGACTTATGTTGATCCTGAGGTTCGCAATAGCGACAGCCACCGGGTCTATGTTGGAGTTGAGCATCAGATGACCGATAACCTCGAATTCGGTATCCGTGGCGGCGGCGAGTTCACCAATTATCCTGACGCCGAAGACTACGTGGATGACGACAGCCAGACCACGCCGTTTGTGGATATCCGGGGGACTTGGACCTACAACCCCGGCAGCTACCTGCAGGTTGGCGCGGTGCACACGCTGAACGCGACCGACGTGCTGGCCTTGAACCAGGAGAGCACGGCGGTTTGGGCGATGGTCAATCACCGGATCACCTCCAAGTTGACGGGCACGTTGATCGGCCAGTTTCAGTATTCGGCCTACAACGAGGGCGATTATGACGGCGACAACGATCTCCTCTATTTGCTTGGGGTGAATTTCAACTATCAGTTGAATCCCAACCTGGCGTTGGAGGCTGGTTACAACTGGGACAAGCTCGATTCGGATCTCTCCGGCCGTGGCTATACTCGCAACCGCGCATATGCCGGTGTCCGTGCCAGCTACTAGCCTTTGAACAACAGAACGTGAGGGAGGCTGGAACTTAAAGTCTAGCCTCCTCTTTTTTTACCATGGACGCACCCAAATCCTCTCCTCCCGCGGAAGTCAAACTGCATTTCCTCGATTATTGGCGCATCATTCGCATTCGGAAGACGGTGATCCTGGCGGTTTTCCTGTTGGTTCTTTTTACGACCACCGCGATCACCTTCCTGCTCCCGGAGTCATACATGAGCATGGTGCGGATTGCGGTCGAGAAAAACACCTCCGACATCACTCCGCTTGGTTTCGCTCAGACCGCCCAGCAGTACGATCCCTACTTCATCACCACCGAGTTCGAAAAGATCAGATCGAAGACCGTGCTTTACCGCGTGATTGAGGAAATGGGTCTGCTCGAGGTATGGAAAGAGCGCTTTGGCCAGGAGTTGAAGCCAGTCGAGGCGTTTGAGATTCTGAAAGGCTCCACGGATGTCCGCCAGACCAGAAACACCAGCTTGATCGAGATCCGGGTTTACAGCAGCGCGAAGGAGCAACCCGCCAAGGAGGCGGCTGATATCGCCAACAAGATCGCGGAAGTGTATCGCGATACCCGCCTTGAGTTGCAGACCAACCGCACCTCGCAGGGCATCAAAGCGCTGACGCAGGAGCTGCAAAAGCAGGACGAGGCCGTCAAACTGGCGCAGGTCAGGGTCGATGAACTGAAGAAGGAGTATAACATCTCGGATTACAGCGCTGACGGCGCGCCCTCGGCGCTGCTCGAGCCGGAGACCGTTCGTCGCCTGGAGGCGGAGCGCGTGCCGCTGCAGGCCAGTTACGTGGGGATCTCGCAGCTATACCAGCAGTTGATGGAGCTCAAAGAAAGAAGCGGTTCGGAACTGCGGAAAGCGATTCTCAATGCCAACCCGGATGCTGAGCTGGGCACCCTCCTCCAAACTCTTTGGACCACGGAGACGTCGCTGGCCAGGATGCGGGTGACCGTGGGGGTGGAACATCCGGATTTCAGGTCGCTTGCGGCGGTGCAGGCCGATCTGGACCAGAAAGTGGAAGACCGGATCGAAGGGATTCTGAAGGGGTTGGAGGTGCGCGTGAACGCGTTTAAAGCGCAATTGGAGCACATGGACATGGCGGTGTCAGATGCCAAGAAGCGCGAGACCGAGATGACGGCGCTCTATCGGGATTATTTCCTGGCCAAGCGCGATCTTGAGAACAAGCAGAAGATTCGCGACGCCATTTTGCTCCGCCAACTCCAGGAAACCGTCGATCTCCAGATCCCGAGGTCGGCGATTGTGGAAATCACGGACAAGGCGGAACCGTCGTTGCGGCCGGTGCGTCCCAACATTCCGGTGAACATCGCCTTGGGCGTCATTGTCGGTCTGGTGGTGGGAATCGGGCTTGCGTTCTTCATCGAGTATCTGGACACCAGCGTCAAGACGATCGATGACGTGGAGCGGGCGCTGGGCGCGCCGGTGCTGGGCGTGATCCCGCAGAATGTCGGTTCGCTGCTCGAGGAGGGGCCCGAGAGTCCGCACGCGGAAGCGTACCGGGTGCTGCGAACCAACCTGATTTTCAGCCGAAAGCGGGACGATGCCACCACCCTGACGGTGGTGAGTGGCGGGGCGGGCGAAGGCAAGTCCACCACGATTTTCAACCTGGCGTCGGTCTTCGCCACGAACGATCAGCGGGTTTTGCTGGTCGATTCCGACCTGCGTCGCCCAAGTCTCCACAAGATTCTGAAAGTATCCAACTCGGTCGGGCTGACGAATTACCTCCTGGGTCAGAGCAAGCTTGAGGAAGTCGTTCAGACCACGTCGCTGCCCACGCTCCATTTCCTGCCGAGCGGCAAGCTGCCAAGCAGTTCGCTCGGCATCCTGAACTCGCCGCAGATGAAGGAGTTCATCCAGGACGTGAAGCGTCGGTACGATTTCGTCTTCTTCGACTCGCCGCCGATCATGGGGGTCAGCGACGCGTCGGTGCTGGCGAGCATGGTCGACCTGACGCTGCTGGTCATTCAGTATCGGAAGTATCCGCAGGCGATGACCCTGCGCGCGAAGCAAATGGTCGAGAAAGTTGGCGGGACACTCCTGGGCATGGTGCTCAACAACATCAATATCTCGCAGGATTCCTACTACTACTACTACAGCGGGTATTACTACGATTATTACTCCAAGCGGGATGATGACGAGCCGGGCGGCAAGAATAACGGTGACCAGAAGAAACCGGCGTCGGCCGCATCCCGGGGGAGCGGTGCCGAGCTCAAGAAGAAATACTAGTTGTTCTCCCGACAGGTTACCTCTAAAGCAATGGGCGCGATGAATTCTATGGTGCGGAAGATCTTTCGGTCGTTCGGTTGGGCAAGTTTGCTGGTGCTCGTTGCAACGGTTGGGTGCAAGAACCCCGGCTACGATTATTCCGAGGCCGATGCGGCCGAGGATACCGGGGCGACGATGGGGTCGGACAGCCCCGCTGGCATCCAGATCTCGGGAACGGCGGATATGCTGCGCCCCGGCTATCGGATCGAGATCGGCTATTCGGGGAACCCCAGCGCGCCCGGGGCGCCGCACCGGGAGCAAATCCGCGACGATGGCAATATTCAGCCGCCCTTGTTGGGCAATGTGATGGCGGCGGGGAAAACCATCGGCCAACTCCAAACGGAGTTGCATGCCCTTTACGTGCCGGCTTTCTTCAAGACCCTCACCATCACCGTGCGACTTGATGAGCGCTATTTCTTCGTGGGCGGTCAGGTCCGGGCGCCGGGCCAGAAGCTTTATCTCTCCGAAATGACCGTGACCAAAGCCATCCAGGCCGCCGGCGATTTCACCGACTTCGCGAACCGCCGGAAGGTGGAGATCATACGCAACGATGGCACTCGCGCCACGGTCGATTGCAAGCGGGCGCTCCGTCACTCCGAGGAAGATCTCCCGATTTATCCGGGCGACATGATCCACGTGCCGCGGCGTTGGTAGAATCCCGGCGCGCCCATGTTGCAGTTGACTCTGCTCGGTCGGGTGCCAGCCGAAACCACGCCGGTTCGCGGCTATCCCTTTCGAGTCGGTCGCGCGCCGGGCGATCAGTTGCGCCTTCAAGCGCCGGGGGTTTGGGACAGCCACTGCACCTTCGAATGGCGCGGGACTGACGGCATTCACCTGGTCGGCAACCCTCAGGCCCTGACGGCGTTGAACGGCCAACCGGTCAAACAGGCCCGGATCCGCAACGGCGATTTGCTCGAGATCGGCGGCGCTCGGTTACTCGTCAGTGTGGCACCCGCCGCGCAAAGGAGCTTCCGTCTGCTGGAAATCCTGATCTGGTTGGGATTGGCTGGCACTGGGTTGGCGCAGCTGTTTCTCATGTTGTGGGGATTGCCCTGAAGCCGAGTGTTGCTTTGCGGGGGTGGATGTGGATGGCGCCGGGAAAGGGGGAGAATTGAATAGAAACCCACTGTCCGCAGTCAGATGAGGTGGAATAACAAAAATCGATCAATTGCCTTATGCGCCTACTCCTGCTTTGGTTTCTCGTTCTGTTCATCGAGATGCCCGGTGGTGAGTTTCTGGGCCAATGGCACCAGGCGGGCGTTGGGCCTGGAACCGGGTGAAGCCACGCCACTTCCCAACGAAGAACGGCTGCGTTTGAAGGGGTGGCACGGGTTACGGTGATTCCGTGTAATAGCTGATTTTAGAGAACAAAATAGCCTGTCAGGCGTCATCGATAGTATTGGCACCGATTTCAACCGACGTTATACTCTACCCGCACATGAATAGTCACAACCATAACCAGGATTTGACCCGCCGCGATTTCATCAAAGGCGGATCGGCAGCCACGCTGATGGGCCTGTTGGGCGGCATCGAATTGACCGCTCGCGCGGCGGAGGCCGAGGCCCCGGCCGTTGCCGTGGCCAAAACGCGTTGCGCCGTCATCGGGTTGGGGAGTTGGGGACGCGAGATCGTGTCGACGCTTTCCAGGATCCCGGGGGCCGAGGTTGCGGCGGTTTGCGACACGTATGGGGCTTCCTTGCGACGGGCGGCTCGCTCCGCGCCCGGTGCCGCGCAGGTGGACGATTACCGGAAGATACTGGCGGACGACTCGGTGCCGGCGGTGATCGTGGCGACGCCGACGCACCTGCACCGGGAGATTGTGTTGAATGCGCTCGAGGCGGGGAAGCAGGTCTATTGCGAGGCGCCGCTGGCCCATACGATCGACGATGCTCGTGCGATCGCGCTGGCCGCGCGCAAGGCCTCTTCGCAGCACTTCCAGTCGGGCTTGCAGTTGCGGGCCGACAAGCATCGCGCGTTCGTGTTGAATTTCATCCGGTCGGGGGCTCGCGGCAAGGCGGTCGCCGCCCGGGCGCAGTATTTGAAGAAGCAGAGTTGGCGGCAGGCGGCGCCCAGCCCCGAACGCGAGGGTGAGCTGAATTGGCGGCTGAACAAGGAAACGTCGATTGGAATGGTGGGTGAACTTGGCATCCACCAGCTGGACGCCTCGAACTGGATCCATGATGCCTTGCCGGTGTCGGTGACCGGGTTCGGGTCGATGTTACTTTGGCGGGACGGACGGGAATTGCCGGACACGAGCCATCTGGTGGTTGAGTATGGCAACGGGGTGCGGTTGATTCAGACCTGCACCCTGGCGAACTCGTTCGAGGGCGAATACGAAGTGTATTACGGGACGGACGGGACGGTGACGTTCATGGGGTCGAAATCGTGGTTGTTCAAGGAGGCGGACGCGCCGTTGTTGGGTTGGGAAGTCTATGCGCGGAAAGACAGTTTTTACCAGGAAACCGGCATCGCCCTGATGATGGACGCGAGCAAGCAGAAGAGCCTGACCCAGGAAGTGACGGACGTCATCACCCCGCTTCAATATGCGCTGGAGAACTTCCTCCGTTCCGCCTCGGACGTGAGAGCGGCGGTTGAGGATTTCACCTCGAATTACGGCGAGGACGAAGAAGCGTTGAAGGAACACATGGCCACGGTGCCGCGGCAGGTGGGGGCGGGGTATCTCGAGGGTTACCAGGCGACCGTGCTGGCCATCAAGGCGCATGAGGCGATCTCGAAGAATCAGCGGGTGGAGCTCCCATCCAGCCTGTTTGAATTGGCTTAAAACGACTTTCGTCGAATAAACAGACGAATCGGCAACCGAAGCAAAGTGATGATTATGAGAACGAAACGAGGGTTATTCATGGGTGGTCTGGCTCTGTTGTTCGCGGCGGCGATGGTCGCCCAGGCGGCAGAAGGGTGGACGGAGTATCGTGCGCGGCCCGGCACCGGCAGCAAAGTCACCATCGATGGCACCTCGACGGTGCATGATTGGACGGTGGAGGGATTGATCATTGGTGGCACCGTTGAGGTTGGCCCCAACTTCTCGACCGATCCGGCGGTGGCCAAAGTGGGCAAAGTCGACTTGAAGTCTACGGTGTTCATTCCGGTCCGCTCGCTCAAGAGCATGAAAGAGGGCAAGCCCTACAGCACCGCCATGGATGACATCATGTACGGCAAGCTGAAGATGGAAGAGCACAAGAACATCGAGTTCAAGCTGGTCAGCATGACCCTCAAAGAGGCGCCCAAAGCCGGAGCTCCGTTTCTCTTTGAGGCTGAGGGCGAGCTGAAAGTCGCCGGTGCGGCCAAGACGATCACCATGCCAGTTGAGATGACCGCGCCGGAGGCGAACCGCCTGAAGTTTTCCGGCAAGGTCACGGCCAAAATGACCGATTTCGGCATCGAACCGCCGGCTCCCACCGTGGGGTTGGGCCTGATCAAGACTGGAGACGAGATTAAGCTCGGCTTCGATTGGGTCGTCGGCAAGCGGTAAACGCATTTCCCGGCAGGCTTGATCAGGCTTGTCCCGGCAACTCCGGCCGCCCGTTTTTGGCGGCCGGAGTTTTTAGTCTTCAGGAGTCTGGCGGGGCATCGCCCGCGGACTCTTCCGGGCCAGCGGGTCCCGCCGTCTTGACGCGTTGACCGGTGGGTGCCTCCCGGCGGGCTTCCAGGAAGGCTTTCAGCTCGGCCGCGGCCTTGCCGCCAAATCCAGCCACCGAAGCGATTTCCTCGACCGACACCAATTGAAGCCGGCGGACCGAGCCGAATCGTTTGAGCAGGGCCGCCTTGCGCTGTTCGCCGATGCCCGGGAACTCGTCCAATAAACTCTCCGAAATACGCTTGAGTCGGAGTTGAGCGTTGTAGGTGTTGGCGAGCCGGTGTGATTCATCGCGGACGCGCTGGAGGAGTTTCAGCGCGCCGGATTCGTGGCTCAGCCGCAGCGGTTCCTTCCGGCCGGGCAGGTGGATTTCCTCGAATTCCTTGGCCAACCCGATTACGGGGATCCGGTCGAGACCGAGTTTGGTCAGTTCGGCGCAGGCGGCGTTGAGTTGGCCCTTGCCGCCATCGATCAGAATCAGATCGGGCAGGCTCGCCTTTTCGCTGGTGACGGCCGAGGTGGGTGGGGATCTGTCCGCCGCCGCAGGTTGAGTCCTCAGATCTGACATCAGCCGGGTGTATCTCCGGCGCACCGTCTCCGCCATGCAGGCGAAGTCATCCTGACCGACGACGGTGCGGATTTTGAATTTCCGATAACCGGCGCGATCCGGGCGACCGTGGCGGAAGGTGACCATTGAGGCCACCGCGAAGGTTCCGCTGATGTTCGAGATATCGAATCCTTCGATTTGGGTTGGGGGGTTCGGGAGGTTCAAGGCGCGGGCCAATTCCGCGAGGTCCTTGTCGGGGTCGACCGCGACAGGGAGGGAGTAGGGGATACGGGCGAACGGGTTGACTTTGCGAGTGGTGTCTTCGATGTCGACGATGAGATCCCGCAGTTCGGCCGCTTTCTCGAAATCGAGCCGGGTGGCGGCCTTGCGCATTTGCGCGTCGAGTTGCGCCTTCATTTCGGCGCACTGGCCATCCAGGAAATCGCAGGCGGCATGGACCTGCATCAAGTATTGTTCGCGCGTCACATTCCCGATGCAGGGGGCGGTGCAGACTTTCAAATGAGCGTAGAGACAATGCTTGTAGTCCGCTTCACCCGGGGTGAACGGACGACAGCCACGCAGGTTGAACTTGTGTCGGACCAGGTTCAGCGTGCGTCGTAACGCGCCGGAATTGGCGAAGGGCCCGAAGTAACGCGCGCCGTCTTCGGTGCGGAGGCGGGTCAGGGTGAACCGGGGGATTGGGTCATTCAGGTTGATCTTCAGGAGCAGAAACCGTTTGTCGTCCCGGAAACTGATATTGTACCGGGGCCGGAATTCCTTGATCAATTTACCCTCGAGCAGGATCGCCTCCGGTTCGCTCCGCACCACGTGGACTTCGAGGTCGCGAATGGCTTCGACCAGCGCCCGGAACTTGGGATCCCAACCCAGGCGGCGGGAAGGTTGGAAATATTGGCTGACGCGCCGCCGTAAATCGCGGGCCTTGCCCACGTAAATGACGGTGCCAAACCGGTCTTTCATAAGGTACACGCCCGGCTTGTGCGGGAGATTGCTGACCTTACCGCTGATTTCGGCAGACGCGGCCACGCCCGAAGTCTAGCCGAAATGCCTGGCTTGTCGCCGTGGAATTTGGGGAGGGATCGACGCCGCCTCGGCGGGCTTGCGCGTCCGGTGGTGGATCCCCGATGATCGGATCGCCGCGGAGTGACCGCCGGGTTACACCGGGGTCGTGGAGGCGAGCTCCGGGTTTTCCATGAACGCGTAGCAGAGCATGTGGCAGATGCCCATTTGAGCGTCCTCGACGCGGCCGTAGTGGGTATCGTTGACGACAATGACCTGGTGGGCGAGATCAGCCATGCGGCCGCGCTTGGCCCCCACCAGGGCGATCGTGTGCAGACTGTTCTTGCGCGACCATTCCAGGGCTTTGACCAGGTTGGGCGAATTGCCGCTCACGCTCAGCGTGAGCACGAGGTCGCCCGCGCGGGCGTAGTTCATCAATTGGCGAACGAAAAGGTCCTCATAGGCATAGTCGTTCCCCAGCGCGGTCATCCAGCTCACATTGTCGTTCAAGGACAGGACGCGGAACCGGCGGTTCAGGCGATCCGACGAACCTTTGCCCAGGTCGGTCGCGAAATGTGACGCATTGGCCGCGCTGCCGCCGTTACCGAACACAAAGATCTGGCGATCCTCCCGCAGCGCCTGCTGGAAACGCTGAACCAGCGTGTCCACAGCATCGACCGGAATCGAATCCAGCGCGGCTTTCTGGGCGGCAACGTAACCGGCAATCCATTCTCTCATTACGGGGCATTATTCCGCGCCGCGGTCCGGCTGCAAGCATTTCCCGGCCAGAAGCAAGGCGCCGACGGGCACCGCATCTTCGCCGAGCGTCGCCAGACGGACTGCCGGGCCCGGTTGGAAAGCGGTCATAATGAACGAAGCGAGGTGCCGCTGGACGGCGGCGCGCAAGGGTTCGCCGACGTTGGCCAGGCCTCCGCCCAGGATGATCACTTCGGGGTGAAAGAGATGGGTCACGTGTGACAGCCCGAAGGCGAGGTTGCGAGCGGTTTCCTCGAGGATGTCCGCGGCCAGCGAATCGTCACGCTGGAGGGCGGCGGTGAGGTGAATGGCCTCGCCGGAGGATAGGCCGGCGCATAACCTGGCGAGCACGGTTTCGGGGCGATTCCGACACCGCTGGCGGATAAGGCGGTCAACTGCCCAACCGGAACATAGGGATTCGACCGTGTCGCCTGCCATATTCAGTCGGACGTGGCCAATCTCCGCCTCACCTGGTTTTGCTCCGTGATAGATGGCGCCGTCCGCGACGAGACCGCCGCCCACGCCGCTGCCGAGTGTCACGTAGAAGGCGGGGTCATGGCCCACACCTGCCCCGCATTTGGCCTCCCCCAGCGCGGCGGTGTTTGCGTCGTTCTCGACCGTGACCGGCACTTGTGCGAGCGAGGTCAGCCATTCAAGCAAAGGGAACTCGTCCCAACCCTCGATCTGGTGCGAGCAGCGAATCCGACCTGTCTCGCGATCCACCGGCCCGCCGAAACCGACGCCGATGGCGCTGAGTTGGAGTTGGGGCCGGAGGTCGGCCAGGCATTGCTCGATTTGCGCGCGGATTCCGGACCCGCCCCGGGTACGGTCGACCGTGAACCGGTGGCGGGTTCGGATCTGTCCGTCGCCGTTTCCGGAGACGATTTGCAGTTTGGTGCCGCCGATCTCGATGCCGAGACACGCCGTGGCCGGTGCCGGCAGGGGTTGAACGTCAGCCATGAACGGCATTGTCGATCCGGGGCCTCTGCTGTCGAGTTCGATTTGAGGGGGATAGGGTGACAGCTTCGTGGGGAGACATTGCCGCGGGAAGCCGGGTTTTATGGGGTGGATTGCAGGATCCGGTAGAATCGCGGGATTCCGGATGGAGCGCCGGTATTGGGATCCGCGGCTTGCCCCGAGCCATCGGCATCGGTGGCGGCTTCCGTCAGCAGACTCCAATCGGTGAAATCGGGGGAGAACTCGACGCGATACGTCTGGATGGGAAGCCCGGTGAATCCCAATGAGACGGTTCCCTGTGGATGGACTTGGGGGTTGCGGAATTCGGGTGCGATGCGGCTCTGGATCCAGCTGGCGAGCAGATCGATGGCAGCCTGGTTGAGCTTATCGGTTGCGAGTGGGGGCATGTGGCCTGGGCCGAGGCGGCTGATTCGGGTGAGGAGCATTGAGGTCTCGAGGGAGCCTGGGGTGACAACCCGCTGATTGGGATCGCCGGTGTTGTTGATCAGGGGGCCGTCAATGATGCCGGCGTCGGCCAGTGAAGTTGAGGGGCGGGCGTCCCAGAGACCGCGGGCGGTGCCGGCGGGTTGATGGCACTGGACGCAGTTGACGGTGAGATAAGAGCGGATGCGATCCTGCACGGTGGCGGAGGTATCATCGATAGCCACATGCTTCGGAAGCGTGGCGGCCTCAGTGACCGCTTCGTGGAAATAGCCCATCTGGCTCAGACCGAGAATCTGGTTGGTAACTACAGTGCCGAAGGCACGATCGCGATTGAGCTGGAAGGTGTCGAATCCGAGCGCATAGCCGGCCTCGGGGGTATGGCAGGCGAGACACTCGCTGCGGGAAGGGTAACGCCATGTTTGGGTGTAGGTGGAGCCAGCGGTGTAGCGCTGGATCGCTTCGTCACGGCCGCTCTCCGGCACCAGCGTCGCGTCCTTCTGGTCTTCGTTCCAGCGGTAGGTGAAACCGTGGACTCCGTCGTTGTTGCGCACGAGGAACCGGGTCTCGAGCCGGCGGCTGGACTCCGGGACGCCATTGGTGATCTCGAGGTCGAAGTGCTTGATCCAGACCGTCCCCGCGGGGAACAGCCACGGTTGATCCGGGTTAAAGGCGATGAACTGGTCGGTGTCCGGCACGGAAAACCAGCGGGTCTTGACCGCGTCGTCGGACCAGAAGGGGGCATTGACCTCGTAGGGCTCGATGCCGGCATGGGGCGTAAGCGAAGCGAGGTCAGCAAAGCTGCCCGTCTCGGCCAGGGTCGGTGGCAGAGGCGTGCCGGTGGAATCCTGATTGTAGATCAGGCGGCGGATTCGGCCAGCGCTGATTTCGGCGACCAGGATGTCGCCGTTCGAAGGGTCGGTTCCGAAGGCGACAATGCCAGTGCCGGCGGTCAGTTTTCGCCAATCGGTGGCTTGAGTGCCGTCGTAGCGTAATGCCCAGATATTGCCGCTGCCGTAGTCGCCGAAGACATAATCGCCGTAGAGCTGAGAGATGCGGTCACCGCGATAAACCACGCCGCCGGTGACCGAGTTGCCGATATACGCGGGATCCCCGGAGCGGGGGTAGGCCAGGATGGGCGGCGCCAGAACGGTGCCCTCGGGTGGGGAGCCGGAGGAAGTTTGGATGCCTTCGAGGTAATTCCATCCGTAGTTTCCGCCCCGTTCGATGCGATTGATTTCTTCCCAGGCGCCCTGGCCAACGTCGCCGCAATAGAGCCAGCCGGTGGCGGGATCGAACGAGAACCGCCAGGGGTTGCGGAGGCCAACGGCCCAGAACTCGGTGCGCACGTCGAGAGGATCGATCGATAATCCATTGAATTCCGTTGCCCCCACGAAAGGGTTATCCGATGGGATGGCGTAATTTGTGGTTGCGGCGGGGTGCGGGTTTGGCGTGAGGTTTCCGGGGCGCTGGTCCACGTCGAGTCGCAGAATGGCACAGAAGAAATCGCGGTCGATGAACTTGCTGTTGGCGTACTGGTCGCCGCCGCCGCCTTCGTCGCCCAGGGAGACATAGAGATAACCCTCGGGACCGAAATGGAGGTCACCGGCATTATGATTACCGGCCTGGTCGAATTGCGTGATGAGGGGCACTTCCGAAGCTGGGAGCGCCCGGTTGGGGTTGGTGGGATCGATCTCAAACCGGGCCAACCGGTCATGGAACCCGGTGCCGGCGCCGGTGGTGGTATTGAGGGTGTAAAAGACGAAGAACTGGCGGTTGGTCTGGTAGCCGGGATGGAAGGCCAGCCCGAGCAATCCCCCCTCGCTCATCGGGTTTACTTTTTCGCTGATATCCAGGAAGAGCGTGAGATTCGGCTCGTCGAGGTTGGTGATGGCCTGGATGCGCCCGGCCTTTTCCACGATGAAAAGTCGATTCGTCTCGTGCGGAGGTGAGACGATCGCCACCGGGGCGGCGAAGCTAAGGCCCTGGAAGGCCGTGGTGACGGCGAAACCTTGAGTCGGGGGGACGATTGGAACTTGGAGGGTGGAGTTTTGGACTCGGCTGGGGAAATCCGCCAATAAGACCGAGGCAAAGGAGAGAAAGGCGAGGCTACGAAAGAACCGCGGTACGTACGTCATGCGAGCATTTTCACCCGGGTGCGCGCCGAAGTCCAGAGATCAAATGCAAAGTGTTTAAAGGCAATACCTTGAGTTTGCCGCCTGAACGAAGGCCTCGGCCAGCCGGGTCAATTCCGGCCAGTCTTGGTGTTGCAGGATGGCTTTGGAGACCAAGGCCGAACCGACACCGAGGGCGGCTGCGCCCGCGCCGAGGAACTTCGCGGCGTTGTGAAGGTCGATGCCGCCCGTGGGAACAAACCGCAGGTGCGGCAGGGGGGCGAGCAGGGACTTGATGAAGTCGGGTCCGAGGGTATCGGCGGGGAACAACTTGACGAAATCGGCGCCGGATTCGTGAGCGAGTTGGGCTTCGGTGGGGGTATAGGCGCCCAGCATGACCGGACGATCGGCCTGGTGGGCGAGCGGGACCAACTCGGGACGGAGTATCGGCGAGACAATGAACTGGGCGCCGGCTTCGAGCGCGGCGCTGCATTCGCCGGGTTTGAGCACGGTGCCGACTCCGATCAATGCGCGGTTGCCGAGGGCGGTGGTGGTATCGCGGATGGCGCGGAGGGCGTCCGGGGTGGATAGGGTGATTTCAATGGCGATCACACCGCCTTGGACCAGGGCCTCGGACAAAGGGCGGACCAAGTCCGGACTGGGCGCCCTGACCACGGCAATTATGCCGGGATCGAGCAGTCGGGAAATGATTGCGGCTTTCAGGCTCATGGCCGGAGGACGGTGTTCGCGGGAGTTTCGCGGCGATAGGCTTGAGCGAGCAGGCTGATCGGGTGGACGACCCGGGTGTCGACCCTGTGTTCGCGGGCGCCATTGATGAGTTGGAGGAGACAGCCGGAGTTGGCGGTAGCCACGGTCGGGGCCTGGGTGGCGCGGATGTGGCCCATTTTGCGGGAGAGGAGTTTTCCGGCCATTTCGGGTTGGGTGATGTTGTAGATGCCGGCGCTGCCGCAGCACCAATTGCTTTCGGGCAGTTCGACCAGGGTGAGATTGGGGATTAGGCGGAGCAGTTGACGGGGTTGGGAGGTGATTTTTTGGCCGTGGCTGAGGTGACAGGACTCGTGGTAGGTGACGGTTTGCGGGGGTTGCCCCGCGGAGAGAGGGGGGCGGGTGCCGATCTCGATGAGCCATTCGTGGATGTCGCGGGCCTTGCGATCCCATTCGCGGGCTCGGGCGAGGTATTGCGGATCGTCGTGGAGCAGGCGGGCGTAGTGTTTGAGGTGAGAACCGCAGCCGCCCGCGTTCGAGATGATGGCGTCGAATTGGTCGGGTGGGAACAGATCGAGGCTGCGTCGGGCCAGGGTGCGAGCCAGTTCGGGTTCACCGTTGTGGCCGTGGAGTGAGCCGCAGCAGAACTGCCTGGGAGGGGTGACCACTTCGCAGCCGTTTTGGGCGAGCACTTCGACGGTGTCGCGGTTGACGTCGCTGAAGATCAGGTCCTGAACGCAGCCGGTGAGCATGGCCACGCGGAAGCGTTTGGGGCCGACCGGGGGCGTGATGGGCGCGATGAGTTCGGCGGAGAAGCGGGGCAGAATGGTGGGGGTCATCGCCTCGAGTTCGCGCAGCCGGGCGGGGAGGAGTTTCAAGATTCCCGAGGCGCGAACGAGGCGTTGCAGGCCGAGCCGCTGGTAAAGGCGCAGGAGTCGGCCTACGAAACGAAGCCAACGGAGATCCATGAAGAGCCAGGCCACCGTCAGTTTTCGGATCAGGCTACGTTTGGGGCTTTGCAGCACCCGGGTACGTTCCACTTCCGCGCGGGCATGTTCGAACAGTTCGGCGTAGTTGACTCCGGCAGGGCAGGCCGACATGCAGGCGAGGCAACCGAGGCAGAAGTACATTTCCTCGCCAAACACGCGGGTGACTTCGAGCCGGTCATCGGCGATCGCGCGCATGAGGGAGATGCGACCGCGCGGGCTGTGCCGTTCCAACCGGGTGTCGTCGTAGGTTGGGCACGTGGGGAGGCACAGTCCGCAGTGCATGCATTGCTGCACCACGGAGTAGTCGAAGTTCTTGAGGTGAGACCCGGCGCCGCTCATGAGGGATCGAACAGTTTGCCGGGGTTCAGGATTTGTTTGGGGTCGAGCGTCCGGCGGAGCTCGCGCAGGACGCGCATCTGGGCGTCGCCGGCGAATTCGGGCAGAAACGATTTCTTGGCGACGCCGATGCCGTGTTCGCCGGTGATGGTGCCGCCGAGTCGGACGGCCTCGGCGAAGATTTCCTTGAAGGCCAGCTCGACGCGGTGCATTTCCTCCTGGTTGCGCTCATCGGTGAGGCAGGTGGGGTGGAGATTGCCGTCGCCCATGTGACCGAAGGTGCCGATGCGGAGGTTGTACTTCCGGGCAATTTCCTGGATGAACCGGATCATTTTGGCCAGTTCGCTGCGCGGGACGGTGGCGTCTTCAAGGATCGTGGTGGGGGCGACGCGGGCCAGGGCGGAGAAGGCGGTGCGGCGGGCGCTGGCGAGCCGCGTGGCTTCGGCTTCATCGCGGGCGACGCGGACCTCCTTGGCGCCTTTGGCTCGGCAGATCCGCTCCATTTGGGCGGCTTCGTCGGCAACCACCGCGGGGTGTCCGTCGGTTTCCATCAGGAGCAACGCTTCGCAGTCGAGCGGGAGACCGATGCGGGCATAATCCTCCACGCAACCGATGGTGGTGCGGTCGAGGAACTCGAGGGTGCAAGGAATGATTGGGGCGGCGATGATGGCGGAGACGGCATCGGCGGCCTGGTCCATTTGGGCGAAGGTGGCGACCATGGTCTGCTTCGCGGCGGGTCTGGGGATCAAGCGAAGGAGGACCTTGGTGATGACACCGAGGGTGCCCTCCGATCCGACGAAGAGATCCTTGAGGGAATAGCCCGCGACATCCTTGACGCACTTGTTGCCGGTCCAGAGGAGCTCTCCCTGGGGCAACACAACTTCGAGGCCCATGACGTAATTGCGGGTGACGCCGTACTTGAGTCCACGCAGGCCGCCCGAGTTCTCGGCCACGTTGCCGCCGATCGTCGAGATCTTCATCGAGCCCGGATCTGGGGGATAGAAAAGGCCGGCGGCGGTGCTGGCATCGCTGATGGCCTGGGTGGTGGCACCCGCTTCGGCGAGCAGCGTCAGATTGGCCTGGTCGAGTTCGAGGATCCGGTTCAGGTGGACCAGGCAGAGGACGATGGAGTCCGGGCTCGGCAGGCTGCCGCCGCTGAGGCCGGTGCCGGAGCCACGGGTCACGACGGGAATCTGCTGGCGGTTGGCCAGTTGCAGGACTTGAACGACCTGTTCCGTGGTGGTGGGGAAGGCGATGCAACCGGGCATTTCGCGGAGGGCAGCTGTGCCATCGAAAGAATAGGGAATCAGGTCTTCCTTTGCCGTCAGGACCTGGTCGGGCCCGAGCAATTGGCCCAGTTCCTGGAGAATCGGTGCAGCCAGAGGCATGGCGAAGCATGAGCCGGGCACCCGGAGGGGTCAAGCAAACTGGCGGAGAGAGGGAGATTCGAACTCCCGGTGGGGTATAAGCCCACTCACGCTTTCCAGGCGTGCGCTTTAAACCGCTCAGCCATCTCTCCGCCGCCGGGGAGAAAGTCTGGGCCAGGCCGCCGGCCGATGCAACGGTTTTTGCGATACGGTGGGTTTTGACAATCCGAGGGAGGAGCGTACTCTGCCTCAGCTCTGCCCGTAAGTGGTTCAGGTCTGGGCATGAATAGTATGCGTCAGGTTCAAGTCTAACCGGTGAATGATGCGCGAGCGGAAATCCCGGATGATGAGGGCGGGTCCGCCGCAAGAACAATTCAATGACAGGTGCGCCATGAAACTCCGCGTATTGCCTCTGAGGAAGTCACTGCTGGTGATCGGTTTGGCACTCGGCTTGATGGGCTGCCGGGAAGGCGTCGACTCGGCTGGAAGCACGCCGGGATGGTCGCGTATTTCGCCCCAGCCGATGCTGGCTCAGATTGGGGAGGGCTTCTCGCTGCCGGCGGAGCCGGGGGATGTGACGGCGACGGCGGCCCCGGTTGCCGGTGCCGTGACGGATTCCAAGGTGGATCTTCCGGCTGAGGCGCTGCCGCTTCCGCCGAAGCTCTCGCCGGGTGTGGACGAAGTGGTGCAGTTAGCCCGGGCTGAGGTGGGCGACGAAGTGTTGCTGGCCTACATTGAGAATTCGCCGGCGGTGTTCAATCTGAGTGCGGACGACATTCTATACCTGCATGACCTGGGTCTTTCGGCGCCGGTGATTGCAGCCATGATTCGGCATGACCAAAGCCTGCCCGCGCCTGCCTGGGATGCGGCGCCTGCGGCGACCGAACCTGCGGCGGCGGAAGCGCCGGTTGGGCCACCACCATCAGAGGAGGCGGCACCAGCCACAGCGGTTGCGGTGAGCACGGCGTCGGCGCCGTCAGCCGAGACCCAGGTCACGCACAACTATTTCTACAACACACTGTCACCGTACGGGACCTGGGTGGAGTTGCCGGAGTACGGTTGGTGCTGGCGGCCGACGGTGGCGGTAATTGACACCAGTTGGCGGCCATACGTCCACGGTGGACGGTGGGTTTACACCGATTACGGCTGGTATTGGAATTCGTATTACAGCTGGGGTTGGGCGCCGTTCCATTACGGGCGTTGGCACCTGAGGGGTAATCTGGGCTGGGTTTGGGTTCCGGACACCCATTGGGGGCCTGCCTGGGTGACGTGGCGGCATTGCGATGGTTACTACGGTTGGGCGCCGCTGCCGCCCGGTGTGGTGTATACCTCGGGGATTGGTATGACCTATTACGGGAGCAGCGTGAGCGTCAGTTTCGGGTTTGGATTCTCTTCGTACTACTACAGCTTTGTGCCCGTGCGGCATTTTTATGCGCATCGGCCGTGGAACCATTGTGTGCCGCATGGTCACGTGGGACCCATCTACAACAATTCGACGGTTATCAATAACTACGTCCAAGGCGATGGCAATAACACGGTGATCAATGTCGGACCCGGAACCGGAGCGGTGGCAGCGGCCACCCGCACTGAAGTGCGGAAGGTCAAAGTGCGCGAGATGGAGTCCGGCGAAGCGCGTTTGGTGCGAGCGGAGTCGCTGTCGCGGGACGGGACCACTTTGAATGTGTATCGCCCCCGCTTGCCGGAACAAGCGGCGACGCCGCCCGCGGAAATCACCCGGCGTCAGCAGGAGTTGCAGACTCGTTCGCGCACTGTGGCCGGTTCCGAGGCGGCGCAGGCGGCTGTGGTCAAAGCCAGGGACACCCGCCCGCTTTCGCCGAGTCTCGCCACCACGTCGCGAACGGCCGCCAGTCCGTCGGTGGCGCCGCGGATTGCGGGCGACGGCACCACGGGGACCCGGGCGCAACCGAGCCGGGAACCCGCCGCGCGGCCGAGTGGGAACATGACCGCGCCGGCCACCGCGCCAGGGGCACGGAGCAATCCGGCAACTCGGAGCGAACCGCGGCGGGAGTCGCGCGCGGTCGAGCCGGCCAGGGTTCCGACTCGAACCGAGTCGAGGCCGACCACGACGGTCCCGTCGCAGCCAGCTTCGAATCCCGCGGTGAGCCCGCGGCAGCGCTTGACTCAGCCCACGACTCCGAGGCCAGCCTGGTCGAGTCCAGCACCTCGCACCGAGCCGGTTCGGCCGCCGCAGACAAGTCCGGCGCCGGCAGCGCCTGCGACCCGTGTGGAGCCCGCGCGCACGGTGAATCCGGCTTACTCGGTAACGCCCCGGCCGAGTGTTCAGCCCGCGCTTCGGTCTGCTCCGGGGGCCCCTTCACCGGCCTCCCCGGGCACGATTGCACCGCGGAGTTCGCCGGTGCCGCCACCGGCTTCACGGCAGGCCCAACCGGGTGCCATGAGACCTTCGGTATCCCCGTCACCGGCCCCCATGGCACCGAGCCCTTCGATGTCCGCGCCCGTGCCATCGCGGGCGCCGGCTCCCTCCGTGGTGCCGTCCCGTTCAAGTGGCACGGTTGCACCGAGTCCATCGCCCAGTCCGAGCCGGCCGCAATCAGCTCCGTCGGCGGCGCCACGGTCTTCCGGGGGTACGCGGAGTCGGTGACGGTGAAGCCGGAGTCAGGGATGGGACTAAGAGACTATGATTCAAGATTCGCGAAGGGTGAGGGGGCTTCGAGTCGAGGTGATGGGAGCGTTGCTGGGGAGTCTGTGCCTGGGGCTGAGCCTTGGGGCGGCGACGGGTGTGCAGGAGGTCTATTCGACCGGGTTCGAGCCTCCGGAGTATGAAGTTGGCTTTACCCTGGCCGAACAGGGTGGGTGGGTGAGCGATGCGGTCGGAGGCAACCAGGTGTATAAGGATTACTTCGAGGGCATGGGTCAGCACGGGCTGATAGGTTTTTCCAAACCGCAGGGGACCGTTGACACGGTGAGCGTCTGGCGGCCGCTGAACGTCGACCCGGTTGCGGCGGGGAATCCGGTGGTGACGTTCACGGTGGTGATATCGATTGCCGATTCGATCGTTCATCCTTCACGGCGGGACTCGTTTCGTTGGAGTGTGTATAACACGAATGCGGTGCCCAGGCGGTTGTTCAGCCTGGATTTCGACAATGCCACCACCAACATTGCCTATCTGCTGGATGATGATGAGGGCTTTGTGTTGACCCCGTATTATTTCGAGCGGGACGGGCTCTATGACCTGGCGATCACGATGGACTTCGCGGCCAACCATTGGAGCGCCTCCTTGAACGATCAGACGGTGGTGGAGCGGCGGCCGATGACCACCGTCGGGGCGGCCCTTCATTTGGGGGATATCGACGCGGTCTGGGTCAGGGCGGACGGCAACGCCGAGTTTGGCGACAACTACATGGTGTTCGACGATTACCGGGTCGTGATGGCGCCGGCGACGGCGCCGCGGTTGGAGTTGGTGGAAGTCGGCGACGATGGCGCGGTGGTGGTGGCGGTCGAGGGTGACGAAGGGCAGGAAGTGGGGATTGAGTTCAGCGACGACCTGGTCGAATGGGGGCTGTTAACGACCGGCACCGTCCCGGCGTCGGGCCGATTTACCTACGTTGATGAGGCTGCCGCAGGTGCGCCGAGGGGCTTTTATCGCGGTCGATCGATTCCGTAATGTCGTTTACTCAAGTCACGGCCAGGCTTCCCAGGACTCGGAGTGTGTCCTCCGGGCATCCGGCCGGGCGGCGGCTGCGGGTGACGGTCGACGGCAAGTTCTTTCGGCGCGGGCCGGAGAAGTTTCGGTTCAAGGGAGTCACTTACGGTTCGTTTGGGCCCGGGCCGGAAGGTGATCCATTTCCGGGTCGGGAGCGGGTCCGGGCTGATTTCGAGTTGATCCGTCGACTGGGGGCGAACGGATTGCGTGTCTATGATCTGCCGCCGATATGGTTGCTCGACCTGGCCGAGCAGCACCGTCTCCAGGTGCTGGTGGACATACCCTGGGCGAAGCAATCGTGTTTCCTGGACCATCGTCAGACGCGGCGGGAGGCCGAGGAAGCAGTCCGACGGGCGGTGCGGGACCGCGGTTCACATCCGGCGGTGTTCGCGTTCAGTGTGGCGAACGAGATTCCGGCGGACGTGGTGCGGTGGAGCGGCGCGCGGCGGGTCGCCGCGTTTCTTGAGCGGTTGATCGAGATTGGCCGCGAGCTTGAGCCGGGTTGCCTCTACACCCATGCGTCGTTTCCGCCCACGGAGTTTCTGCAGCCGCGAAACGCTGACTTTGCCTGTTACAATGTGTTTTTGCACCGGCGCGGGGCGTTTGAGCAATACCTGGCCCGGCTGCAGTTGCATGCGGAGGGCAAGCCGCTGGTCCTCGGGGAGTATGGAATCGACAGTCTGCGCGAGGGGGAGGATGTCCAGGCGGAAACGCTCGGATGGCAGACTGAATTGGCCTTTCGGTTGGGCCTGGGCGGCGCGGTCGTATTCGGATTCACGGACGATTGGTATCGGGGTGGGCGCTCGATCACGGATTGGGCGTTTGGGTTAACCCGGTCCAATCGGGAGCTGAAGCCCGCCTTTGGTGCCGTCCGGGCCGCATTTGAGCGGGCCAACGAGCCTGGACTGGCGCGATATCCCAAGGTGTCGGTCGTGGTCGCCTGTCACAACGGCGAGCGGACCCTGGCGGCTTGCCTGGATTCGTTGGAGACGCTGAATTATCCGGATTACGAAGTCATACTGGTGGACGATGGGTCAACGGATCGCACGGCCGGGATTGCGGCCGAGTTCGGAGAGGTGCGGTACGTTCGGCAGCCGCACTTGGGACTCTCGGTGGCGCGGAACACGGGCATCGCGGCGTCGAAGGGCGAGGTGATTGCCTTTACCGACGCGGACTGCCGGGCGGACGAGGATTGGCTGCGTTACCTGGTGGGTGATTTGCAGGGGAGCGGCTACGCCGGCATGGGTGGTCCCAATCTCTTGCCGCCGGAGGATTCGCGCATTGCCGCGGCGGTGATGGTATCACCCGGTGGCCCCACGCACGTGATGTTGACCGACCGTGAGGCCGAGCACGTGCCGGGATGCAACATGGCGTTTTACCGGTGGGCGCTGGACGATGTGGGCGGGTTTGATCCGGTCTTTCGCAGGGCGGGAGATGATGTGGATCTCTGTTGGCGCCTGCAGGAGCGCGGGCACCGCATTGGATTCAGCCCAGCCGGTTTCGTCTGGCACTACCGGCGGTCCACGCCGGCGGCTTACTTAGGCCAGCAGTTTGGATACGGCGAAGCGGAAGCGATCCTGGCCCGCAAACATCCGGAGTACTTCAACATTCTGGGGGGCGGATTGTGGCGGGGACGAATCTACGCGCCGGCCCAGGCCGCGGTTCGATTACGCCGGCCGATCATCTATCATGGCTTGTTCGGTGGCGGTTTGTTCCAGAAACTTTACGCGCCCGCTCCGGAGAGCCTGATCATGGTCACCACTTCGCTGGAGTACCACGTGCTGGTGACTGTGCCGTTGCTCGCGCTGGCCACGGTGTTTCCGGCGCTTTGGCCGCTCTTTTGCACCAGCGTCGCGCTGTCGTTCGGAGTCTGTGCGCTGGCGGCGGGTCAGGCGGCGTTGCCACGCGGGAAGAAGGCGCGCTGGTCCCGGCCGATGGTGGCCGCTTTGTTTCTGCTGCAGCCCTTGGTGCGCGGTTGGGCGCGGTATCGCTGGCGGTTTACCCTGCGATCGATCCGGCCCACGACCTTTCGTCGGCCCTTGCCACCGGAGCCTTGGCGTCCATTTCGATCGTGTCAGGTTCTCTCCTTTTTCAGCGAGGGCAAAGTGGATCGGTACCGGCTGCTGCAGCGCATCCTGAGTCGGTGGGACGAGGAGGGCTGGCAATGGAAACCGGACACGGGCTGGGGCGAATATGACGCCGAGGTTTATGGGCCGCGATGGACCCGGCTTCGTCTGATCACGGTGGCTGAAGAATTGGCCGGCGGGAGGCTGACGCTTCGCTGCCGGTTGACGGCCGAGACGTCTCTGTTCGCGCGACTGGCTTTTGGGATGTTGGTGGGCGGGCTCTTTTTGGCCTTGGAAGCGTGGGTGGGGGCTGCACCCTGGGCATGGCTGCTGGTGTTGTTGCTGCCTATATGGGTATGGCGAGTTGAGGCGGAAAAGCACCTGGTCAGACGGTTGGTTGCCATCTCTATCGCGGAGGTGGCCGGAGAACTCGGCCTGACGCTGCTGGATGAGAAAACGCCCACCGGCCCGCCGGGCGGTTTTTAGCCCTGGTTTTTCCCGCCTCTTGAACATGACCTTCCAGAAACCGGTGGTGCATAAGGAATCCGGGCTGGCCCGGCGGATTTTGCTGCGGACGACCCTCTGGATCTGCATTCTCTGGGTGATGTTGCGCTGGTTCGAGTATCGCCAGGTTTTTCAGCCTTCCCGTGCGTTCGAAACCACCGGTCAGGAATTGGGTCGGCCGATGGAGGATGTGTATTTCGACACCACAGACGGTGTGCGGCTGAACGGGTGGTTTTTTGCGGCGGAACCGAGTGTGCCCCCGGGAGGTTGGGTGTGGCTGCTCTGCCACGGGAATGCCGGGAACATCAGCCACCGGCTTCGCCATGTTTCCGTCCTGCTGAACACTGGAGCGGCCGTTTTCCTCTTCGATTACCGCGGGTATGGACGCAGCGAGGGGCGACCCGGTGAGGCGGGGACCTACCTTGATGCCCAGGCCGCGCATGCCTGGCTTTGCCACCGCGGGTATGAGCCGGCCCGCATTATTGTCTTGGGCGAATCGCTGGGTGGTGCCGTGGGCACCGAGTTGGCCTTGCGCGAGCGGGTGGGTGGCCTGGTGCT
>JAHDYP010000054.1 GCA_023383055.1 Verrucomicrobiota bacterium
GCAGGATCTCGCCCAGCAACCCCCGGCGCAATGCGTCCGGTTTCAGGAGGATCAAAGTCCGCTCGCAATCGTTCATAAAGTCTTGATCGGCGCCGACCAGGGCGCGACGCGCCGGATTGTAGGGCGCCACCCAACCACAGCAAGGGTCAAGTCGGGACGGGCAAGTCGCAGCAATTCGCATTATGGTACCCCATGATCACGCAGGCGCCAAGCTTGCCAAGGGGAAGCCCGCCCCGGGCGGGTCAGACCGGATAGCCCTGCCGCGCTTTCGCGATTCGATGGAGCACCGGCGAAAGCAGCGAATGCAACGTCACCGCGGAGTTGGCGTAATCCTTGCCGTGCGCGCTCCGGTTGAGCAGTGGTATCCGGTCGGCCGACCGGTCGCACAACTGGGCCAGGAACAGTTCGTTGAAGACCTTGGGGCCGTTCCAGACAAAACTCACGTCGCCGGGTGAAAGCTCGTGGGCTCGATAATTGGCCCGGTCGATGTGGATCAGGTAGCCCGGATCGTTGCGGGTGATGGCCAGCACCAGTCGCAGGCGCTTCTGGAGCTGGTAGGGAGGAAGATCGCCCGGGAAAAACCCGCGCATCAGCTTTCCGGCCAGCGCGATGGTGGCCGCGGGAATGGTGGTCGTGGTGAGGATGGGGAGCAACACCTGCTCCAGCACGGCATGAACCTGGTCCAGGACCGCGCCGATGGTGACCGGGTCGCAATAGGGATCGGGCAGATTGTCTTGTCCCTTGAAGCGCGCGGGATCCAGCGAGGTGAATAACAGGATCTTGTCCGATGCTTCCGGAGCGGGCTCGAGCCGGTTCAAGCGCAGAACCAGGTACAAGGCCGTGGGCACGTCGGCCGCCAACACCAGATGGGCCGTTTGGAGCGCTTCGTCGGTGATGGCCTGCGGGCGCGCCGGGGTGGAACGGATGCCCCGGGCCTTGAGCGCCGCGGCGAGCTGAGTGCTGGCCCTGGCGACCGGCGCAATTCCGCCCGAGGCGACCGTGACGCTGCGTGTCAGTTGCTTAAGTTCCAGCAACGATCTCAGGGCGGCTTCCATCGCCGGGCTACGGTTGTGATTATGCTGGCAGGCGCAGAGGATTTGGATCGGCTGATCGCGACGGAGGACGGAGAGCAGGCGCGCGACCTGGTTTTCCGGAGGGGGCCCCGCGGGAACGGGCGTTCGCGAGCGCAGCACAGCCAGGAAGGCCTCGACGATGGATTGGTAGTGGGCGAGAGTGTCGGGGGTTCCGAGCTTGAGAATGCTTTCCAGCCCTCCCTGGGGGGGGAAGGTGCGGATCAGCGAGTCCAGATCCTTGAGCAGGGCTTCCGGGGAGACCGGTTCTTCACCTGCGAGGATTGAACCGATACGGTCCACCCGGCGGTTATTAAAAGCCGATACCGCCCCCAGCAGTCGAATGGTCCGTTGAAATCGCGGAGGATCGGTTCGCCACAACGCGTATAGATGCGATTGAACATTCAGATTGGTCTGTTGAGAGAAAACAAAACCGCCGCGGTTCCGCGCCATATGCGCCGTCCCATGCGCCAGCCAGTATGCCGCCAGCGCCAAGGGCAGCCGCAGCGAGGGCGAAACCGAGCCCGGTGTCATGAGGCCCGCGCCCACTGCGGCAAGGAAAGCGATCGCATGCAGGCCGGCCACTTCCTTCAGCAATCGCCGATAATCCCTCGAAATTCGGTTCTCCAGCGCCGGACTGCGGTCGATGCGCCGGGCGTCGATCCAGGGATGCAGCAGAAGCCAGATCAATGAAGGAACAAAGGAAAACACCAACAACCCGGCCAGGAGCACAGGATCCCCGAGAAATTCCCGGGAGAGAAATATCTCGGCCATCGCCATCATCCCGGCCGGCCACGCGCGGTAGGCACAGAGGCCGGCCAACAACCCCAACCCCAGCGTCACCCCCGCCGACTCGAGGTAGGGCCCCCACGTCCGCGTATAGCGTTCGCGGTCAGGGAAAAGACTCGATACGGGTGCGGAACCGGGCGCCGCCGCGGCGGGCGGCGCCTCGAAAGCTGGCGATCGAATGGGACCGGAGACAGATGTCACGATGCGTTGGTTGGTTCGATCATACACCGGCAGCTCCTGTCCCGCGGGCAGGAGTCGGCGTTTTTCCGTGTATAGACACTGCCCGACCCAAAGTGGCATTTCAACGGGAAACCCGGGCGGCGCCGAGACTGCCGGCCGCCGCGATCGCTCCGACGTTAATTCGGTTCGATCCGCCATGAAATCCGCTTCCGAATGGTCCCGGCTGTGGTTACGCTCCGCGCCATGAACATCCTGGTCACGGGTGGAGCCGGTTTCATCGGGTCGCATGTCTGCGAGCGTTTGCTCCAGGAGGGACATGCGGTATGGGCTTATGACGATCTCAATGACTTTTACGATCCCCAGATCAAACGCGGCGCCTTGCGCCAGCTGCAAGCGATGGCCCGCCCGTTCACGTTCGTGTTCGGCGATTTGACGGACCGGCCCGCGGTGGACGAACTTTTTGCCGGCGCCAGCTTCGATCAGGTGATTCACCTCGCCGCCCGGGCCGGGGTGCGACCGAGCCTCCAGGAACCGGCGCTTTACCAGCGCGTCAATGTCGAGGGCACGGTCAATGTGCTGGAAGCCGCCCGCCGGCGCGGCGTCAAGAAGATCACCATCGCGTCCTCTTCCTCCGTGTATGGAGTGAACTCGAAGGTGCCGTTCTCGGAAACCGATCCGATCTTCAATGCCATCTCGCCGTATGCCGCCAGCAAACTCGCCGACGAAGCCCTTGGCCATGTTTATCATCATGTTTACGGTATGGACATTGCCATGCTCCGCTTCTTTACCGTGTACGGTCCCCGCCAGCGTCCGGATCTTGCCATCCACAAATTCGCGAAGCTGATCGCCGCCGGCAAGCCGATCCCGGTTTTTGGCGATGGCTCGACCGCCCGCGATTACACGTACGTCACCGACACGGTCGACGGGGTGATCGCCTGCACCCGGCAGGAGTTCGGTTTCGAGATCTTCAACCTTGGGGAATCCCAGACCGTGACGCTGGCGCGGTTGATCGAGCTGCTCGAACAACATCTCGGCCGGAAGGCCATCATTGACCGGCAGCCGGTCCAGCCGGGCGATGTGCCGATCACTTACGCGGACATCACCAAAGCCCGGGAGCGGCTCGGCTATCGCCCCGGCGTGAAGATCGACGAAGGCATACCGCGCTTTGTCGAGTGGTTTCGCCGGCAAGCCGCCGCGGGCTGACAGCCCCGGCGGCGGAGGGCGGAGCGGCCGGCGGCCGGTTACGAAACGGCCATCGAGAGCAGGAACTCGATGTTGCTGCCGGTCTTCTTGAGCTTGCCCAGGAGCAGTTCCATGGCCTCGACCGGCGGCACGCCGGTGAGTGCCCGGCGGAGCATGACCACCCGCGAACACTCGTCCGGATGATAAAGCAGCTCTTCTTTGCGGGTGCCGGAGCGCTCGATGTTGATCGACGGGAAGATCCGCCGGTCCACGAGGGCGCGATCCAGGTGGACCTCCATGTTGCCGGTGCCTTTGAACTCCTCGAAGATGACTTCGTCCATGCGCGAGCCGGTATCCACGAGGGCCGTGGCCAGGATGGTCAGCGAGCCGCCCTCCTCGATATTCCGCGCGGCGCCAAAAAACCGCTTCGGCTTGTGCAGGGCGTTGGCGTCGACACCGCCCGAGAGGATTTTGCCCGAGTGCGGCTGCACGGTGTTGTAAGCGCGGGCGAGGCGGGTGATGGAATCGAGCAGGATCACCACATCCTTTTTGTGTTCGACCATGCGGCGGGCCTTTTCGATGACCATCTCCGCCACCTGAACGTGGCGTTCGGGCGGTTCGTCGAAGGTGGAGCTGACCACTTCCGCCGGCCGGCAGGTACGTTCCATGTCGGTGACTTCCTCGGGACGTTCGTCGATGAGCAGGATGAAGAGGTAGACCTCCGGATTGTTCTTGATGATCGCGTTGGCGACGTTCTGCAGGAGGACGGTCTTGCCGGTCCTGGGGGGTGCGACGATCAAGCCGCGGGTTCCTTTGCCGATGGGGCAGACCAGATCCAGCACCCGGGCGGACAGCTCGGCCGGCCCGGTCTCGAGCAGGAACCGGCGATTGGGAAACAGGGGGGTGAGATTGTCGAAGTGCGTCTTGTCCTTGGCGCGATCCGGATCCTCATGGCCCACCGCCTCGACCTTGAGCAGGGCGAAGAAACGCTCCTTTTCCTTGGGTGGCCGGATTTGGCCCGACACCACATCGCCGGTCTGCAGGTCGAACCGGCGGATTTGCGAGGGCGAAACGTAGATGTCCTCGGGGCAGGGCAGGTAATTGAAGCTTTGCGACCGGAGGAAGCCGAATCCTTCCGGGAGGATTTCCAGGACGCCTTCGGCGAAGAGGATGCCGCTGCGCTGGGCGTTCTTCTGGAGGATCTGGAAGATGACCTCTTGTTTGCGCATCGTGCCGAAGTTTTCGATCTCCATCTCCTTGGCCATCTGATTCAGCTCGGACATGGTCATCGCCTGGAGCCGGCTGATGTTGACCGCTGGCGGCGCCTCAGACGGGGTGGACCCTTCGGTGGCGGAGACATCGACCCGTTCGGCGGCCGGCATTTCATCCGGTGTCTCCAGCGGCAGTTCGGCGGCTTCGGGCACGCCGCCCCGGGGCCGTGCGAACAAGCCGGGTTGGTTACCGCCCTTGCGCGGTTTGGACTTGGCTTTGGGGGATTTCTTGGCTGCTCTTGGCATAATCAGAAGTATAATTTGTGTATCACGCCAGCCTCCCTGCGGAAGAAAGGACTTTCAGCCCACAAGGGCTGGATCATCAAAAGTAGTGACTGATACCGGTGTCGCTCGCTGTGAGACGGTCATTTGCTTCGACCGCCGGGTGCCTGACTCGAGGTCAGTACGGCAAAGGGAATCTAGCGGTTAATTCCCGGACACGTTGGCGCACGACTTTCACTGCGTCAACATTTTTAATGTCGAGCAAAACCTCGCTGATCATGTCGGCGATCGCCGCCATTTCCGCCTCGCCCATGCCGCGCGTGGTAACCGCCGGAGTTCCCAGCCGGATCCCGCTTGCCTGAAACGGCGAGCGCGTTTCGAAGGGGATGGTATTCTTGTTCACGGTGAGCCCCGCTTGGTCGAGCACGAGCTGGCAATCCTTGCCGGTCAGGCCCCGGGTGCCGACATCGACCAGCATGAGGTGATTGTCCGTGCCGCCGCTGACCAGGCGGAAGCCGTTTCGTTTGAGGCCTTCCGCGAGGGCGGCGGCGTTGCGGACCACCTGCTGTTGATAGTGCTGGAACGATCCCTGGAGCGCTTCCTGGAAGCAGACGGCCTTGGCGGCGATCACGTGCATGAGCGGTCCGCCCTGGATGCCGGGAAACACCTGCGAATCGATCTCTTTCGCGTACTTTTCCCGGCACAGAATCAACCCTCCGCGCGGCCCCCGCAGCGTCTTGTGCGTGGTCGTCGTCACGAAGTCCGCATGCTCCATCGGGCTGGGGTGCAACCCCGCCGCCACCAACCCCGCAATATGGGCAATGTCCGCCAGCATCAGCGCCCCCACTTCCCGCGCAATCTCCCCCAGCCGCTGAAAATCGATGATCCGCGGGTAGGCGCTGGCGCCGACGGTGATCATGCGGGGCCGGTGTTCCCGGGCCAGTTGCGCCAGGCCGTCGTAATCGATCCGCTCGTCGTCGCGCCGCACGCCATAATGGACGATCTCGAAGAACTTGCCCGAGAAATTCGCGCGGTTGCCATGGGTCAAATGCCCGCCATGACTCAGGTCCATCGTCAGCATCCGGTCGCCCGGCTTCAGGAACGCGAAATAGACCGCCATGTTGGCGCCGCTGCCGGAATGGGGCTGGACGTTGGCGTGCTCGGCGCCGAACAGGCGTTTCGCGCGATCGATCGCGAGTTGCTCCACCGTGTCGACATGTTCGCAGCCGCCGTACCAGCGTTTCCGCGGATAGCCTTCGGCGTATTTGTTGGTCAGGACCGAGCCCTGGGCCTGCATGACGGCGTGGCTGGTGAAGTTCTCGCTGGCGATCAGTTCGAGGTGTTCCTGCTGCCGCAAACGCTCGCGTGAGATCGCCTCCGCCACGTCCGGGTCGGTGCCCGGCAAGGATCGTTTCCCCGGCGGCACCGTTTCGAGCTTGGCGACCCGCTGCTGGTGTCTGCCTCCGGCGAACTGGGCCTGGAGAAAGGCGTCCAGCACCGCGATCGCCTGGTCTTGGGTGATGAACCGCCCCCCCAGACAGAGCACGTTCGCGTTGTTATGCTGGCGCGCGAGCATCGCCGTCGTCGGCTCATAGGCCACCGCCGCGCGGACGCCCGGAATCTTGTTGGCGGCGATGCTCATCCCGATGCCGGTGCCGCAGATCAAGATCCCCAGATCCTGTTCTCCGGCGGCCACGCTGCGGCCGACTGGCTGGGCGTAATCGGGGTAATCCGCCGATTCAGCCGAGTGGACCCCCAGATCGGTGAACGGCAGGCCGCGCTGGGTGAGATTCGCTTTCAAGGCCTCCTTCAGTGGATAGCCGGCGTGATCCGATCCCAGGACCAGGCGAAGCGGCTTGGGGGTGGAGGCCGGTTCCTCGAGGTTGGCGGTGGTTTGGTCCACGAATTTAAGGAGCGAGGCGATGCCCTGTTCGATCTGATCGCGGCAGCTGCGATAGACCTCGTAGGAACCGCCGATCGGATCCGGAATGTCTTTCTCGTACGGTTCCAGCGTGTCGTCAAACTCCCGCAGCAGGAAGGTCTTCTCCGCCGCCTGGGGATACAACAGGATGATGGCGTCCACGTGCCCGCGGGTCATCCCGAATATCAGGGTGGCTTCGCGCACCAATTCCGCCGTCAACATCTGACTCCGGATCTGGCCGATCTCGATGCCCAGTTCCTTCATCACCCGGACCGCGTTCGAGCTCGGCGCTTGGCCGTCCATGGCGCCCACTCCCGCCGATTTGACCTCGATGCCCGACCGGTCGGCCAGCGCCAGACGCGTCAATCCTTCGGCCATCGGGCTGCGGCACACGTTCCCCGTGCATACAAACAAAATGGTTTTCATGCCTACTGCGAGCGCTCAACTTGGATTTCGGACCGCAAAAGTCAAGTTCTGTACCCTCACTCGGCGGCGGCGGCCGAGGGTCCCACAATTGTTATGCCTTTGAGGATATCCAACGCCTGCAGCAAAACCGGATCGCGCAATTCAGTCAGCTCGGCGACCGCACCCTGCCCCGGCGCCGGAGTGGGCATCGTGAAGGGCGGGGAGGTGTCGCCCTCGCGCCGTCGGCGGACCAATTCGGCCTCCGTCATTCGCGGGCGACTTGACCGGACGGCATCGCCCGGCAACGTCACGAAAGGGTCGGCATAGACCACCCGTTCCTGGGCGATCGGCATCCGGGTCTCAATGTCGGGCTTCACGCCGCCCTTCAAGCTCTGTCCCTTTCCGGTCTCGACGGGGGTCGCGGCGACCCGCAAGGTGCGCCCTTCCAGCGGGAATTCCCGGTAGACGTAAGCCTGTCCCGAGGTCGGGCTGCCGATGACCAGCGCCGTGCCGCTCTCGCGCAGCGCCGCCGCCATGGCCTCCGCCGCGCCCCCGGTCTCGCTATTCACCAGGACTGCCAGTGGAAGAAACGATTCCGCCTTGCCCGTGGACCGCATGACCGTGTCGGCCCAGGTCAGCAGCGGCTTTTCGCCCCGCACGAACAGGTCCGCCGCCTGCGCGGCGGCCGGGTAATCCTGGCCGCCCGCAAAGCGCAGGTCCAAAACCAAGGCATTGAGCCGATTGGTGCTGCGCAACGCGGTCCAGTGCGATGCGAGTTCCTCGGGCAACCCGGGACCCACTTCCGCCACCCGCAAATAGCCGATCGTCTCCTCATGCACCCCGGTCCGGGTGATGAGCGGTTTCGCATCCGGGGCCGGCGTGTTGGAGGAGACCAGCTCCACCCGGGGCTGGAAGCGGGCGATCAACCCTTCGACCAGCGCGTCGTTCAGCTCCGGTTCGGTCACGTCCGGCAGGTGGGTCCGAATCAATTGCAGCACTTCCTGGAACGGGGGGTGATCCGGCTCCGCGGCAGTCAGCCCCGGGCCGATTCCCTGTGCCAGCCCGGCCAGGCAGAACATCGCCGCAATTCTTCGCATCCGTTGGTTCATGATATGTTTCACAATCCGTGATGTCGTCGCGCGCCGAGGCCGCCTCTGGCGTTAACCCAGCGCTTTGGCCGCAATATCACGCCGGAATTGCGCGCCGTCGAACCTAATTCGGCTCACCGCCTCGTAAGCGGTCGCGCGTGCCGCCTCGAGCCCGCGTCCCCAGGCGGTCACCACCAGCACCCGGCCGCCTTGGGTGACCAGTTGGTCGCCGGCACGACCCGTGCCCGCGTGGAAGACCTTGACCCTGTCCATTTGCCCCGCCTCCTCGAGCCCGGTAATCGGCTTGCCTTTGGGATACTGCCCCGGGTAGCCCTGCGACGCCATCACCACTCCGACACAGTCCAGCGGGCTCCAGCGCAGGTCGAGTTGGTCCAACCGCCCGTCCACACTGGCCTCGAGCACCTCCACCAGGTCGTTCTCCATCCGCGGCAGGTAGACCTCGGTCTCCGGATCCCCGAACCGCGCGTTGAACTCGAGCACCCGCGGCCCGGTCGCGGTCAACATCAAACCCGGATACAGAATCCCCCGGTAATCGATCCCTTCCTCGCGGCATCCCCGCAGCCATGGCTCGAACACTTCCCGACGCACCCGCTCGAGTTCGAGTTCGGTCAGAAATGGAGTCGGCGAATACGCCCCCATCCCGCCGGTGTTCGGTCCCAGATCCCCGTCCCGCGCGCGTTTGTGATCCTGCGAAGTTGGGAAGAGCAAGGCTCTTTGCCCGTCGCAGATCGCGTGCAGGGAAATCTCCATGCCGCCCAGCAGTTCCTGGATGATCACCCGGGAACCGGCCGTTCCGAAGGTTCCCTTTACCAGCATTTCTTCGATGGCGGCATCGGCCTGCGCCATGTCGCGGCACAGCAGCACCCCTTTGCCCAGCGCGAGTCCATCCGCCTTAACGGCGCAGCGACCTCCCAGGGTGGCCGCGAACCGCGAAGCCGCCACCGGATCGTCGAACACTTCCGACCGGGCGGTGGGGATGCCATGACGCTCCATGAATTGCTGGGCAAAGGCCTTTGAGGACTCAAACCGCGCCGCCGACTGGTTTGGCCCCCAGATCCGGAATCCTTCCCGCTGGAAGAGATCCACCACTCCGAGCGCCAGCGGATTGTCGGGTCCCACCACCGTCAGATCCGGCTGCTGCTCCCGCGCGAACCGCAGCAGGCCCGGCAGATCCTCCGCCCCGATCTTCACGCATTCCACCTCGCGCCCGTTGGCGGCCAGCCGTTCGAGCCCGATGCCGGCGTTACCCGGCGAACACCACATCCGGGTTACGCGCGGAGACTGGGCCAGTTTCCACGCCATGGCATGCTCACGCCCGCCCGAACCGATCACGAGCAGTTTCATCGGCCGCGATTGAATCAGGAACCGCGGCGCAAATGAAAACAATTTCCGAAGCCGCCGGGGACCCGTGATGATCCCGCGGCGAATCGGGCAACCCGGGCGATTTCGGACTTTTCTTTCGAAGAGCGGGCGGCAGAATGCGCCGCATGTCTGAAACGCTGCTCCAGTTGGATTTGCCGGGAATCAAGAAACTCAAGAGCGGAAAGGTGCGTGAGATCTTCGATTTGGGCGACCGCTTGTTGTTGGTGGCCTCGGATCGGATTTCGGCGTTTGACTGCATCATGCCGAATGGGATTCCGCGGAAAGGCGAGGTGCTGACGCGGATCTCGCATTTCTGGTTCGACCAGATGGCGTCGGTGGTGGCGAACCATCGGGTGGTGGGCACGGACGAACCGTTGCCGGCGGCCTTGCAGCCGTATGCGGCGCAACTCGAGGGCCGCAGCATGGTGGTGCGCAAGGCGGTGCCCTTGACCATCGAATGCGTGGTGCGCGGTTACCTGGCGGGATCGGGTTGGAAGGAATACCAGGCGAGCCGGACCGTGTGTGGCATTCCGTTGCCGGCGGGATTGCGGGAATCCTCCGAGCTGCCCGAACCGATCTTCACCCCGGCCACCAAGGCGGAGACGGGGCATGACCTCAACATCCCGTTCGAGGAAGCGGCGCGGATGATCGGGGTGGAACGGGCGGAACGGGTGAGGGAGCTGAGTTTGAAGATTTACGGGAGCGCCCGGCGCTATGCGGCGCAGCGGGGGATCATCATTGCGGACACCAAATTCGAATTTGGAATGTTCGAGGGGGAATTGATCCTGATCGACGAGGTGTTGACGCCGGATTCCTCGCGGTTTTGGCCGGCCGACCAGTATCAGCCCGGCCGGGCCCAGCCGAGTTTCGACAAGCAATTCGTGCGGGATTACCTCGAGACCCTGGATTGGGACAAGACACCGCCGGCACCGGCGCTTCCGGCCGACATTGTGGCCAAGACGCAAGCGAAGTATTTCGAAGCGTACGAACGATTGACCGGCCGGCCGTTATAGCCCACATGATGCCCAGGCCGGCGCGGCTATGGTGACCCTTTCACGTCATCTGACGCTGCTGTTTTCCGAGGTGACCGGTCTGACGGAATTGACCGGCCGGGTCGGGGATTTGGAGGCGTCGCGCGCGGTCGGGCGGTTGCTCGCGTTGCAGGAGATTATTGTGACGCGGGAGGGCGCGGGACAGGTGGTGCAATCCGGAGCAGACACGCTTTACGCCGTGTTTGGCAATGCTTCGGCCGCGCTGAACCGGGCGCTGGAGATCCAGCGGATCGTGGAGGGTTCGTGGACAGGTGAAGCCGAGGCGGCGGGCACGGGGCGGCTGCGGGTTCGGCTCGGGTTGCACACGGGGGAGCTGTTCGTCAAGGAAGGCGAACGATTCGAAGTGATCGGGCGGCACGTGACCCGGGGGCGGCGCGTGATGGAGGCGGCCGCGCCGGGGCAGATTCTCGCGAGCGAGGAAGTCACGAAGGCGGCGGCGGACCTGGTGGATATTCCGAAAGAATTCCTGGCGATCGAGTATTTTGGGGAGTTTTACCTCAAAGGGGTGGGTGCGACCGCGTTGTGCGAGGTGGCCGACCTGCGTTTTCGTCGGCCCGAGGCTCCGCGGTTGCCGGAGGGGCGTTCTCTGGAATCGGCGTTGGTCGGCCGACTCGAGTTGGCGGGTTACCGGGCACAGGCGCGCTTGGGCGAGGGACCCCACGGCGTGGTGTACCAGGCCGAGGAGACGGGCACCGGGCGCCGGGTGGCGATCAAGGTTTTGGACCCGCTGCTGGTCGAGAGCGGCACGGGGCGCGGGGATTTCGCGGCGGAACTGGAGCGAGTGCGGCGGCTGGGACTGGATGGCGTGGTCCCGGTGTCGGGGGAGAGACTGGATCACCAGCCGCCGTTTATCGTGATGGAAATGGTGACGGGCCGGCCGCTGGACGCGGCATTGGAGGGGGCCTCGGCCGAGCGGATCGGGCGGGTCTATCGCGCCGTGGGCGACCTGTTGGCCCAGGCGCACGCCGCAGGCATGGTCCATGGCAATCTGAAGCCCGGCAATGTGCTGATCCGAGAGGATGACAGGCCGGTGTTGCTCGATTTCGGCACCTCCACGCTCGGGGACCAGGGGCGGGTTGGCGGCAGGACTTCAGCCGGTCCGGTGACGGCCCCGGCGTATGCGGCGCCGGAACAGATCCGGGGTGAACCGCGGACGGCGCCAGTGGATCTTTATGCGCTGGGAGTGCTGTTGTTCAGGGTATTGACTGGGCGTGATCCGTTTGTCGGCGAGAGCATTCATGAGGTCGTGGAGGCGCATTTGCATGAGGACCCGCCGTTGCCGGGCATGTTGCGGGCTGGGGTGGCGGACGGGTTGCAGCGGATCTGCTTGAAGGCCCTCGAGAAGGATCCGGCGGATCGCTATGCGAGCGCGCAGGCGATGGTGGGCGATCTCGCGCGATTCGTGAGGGGCGAGACCGTTCGCACCCGGCCTTCCGCCTATGACAATCTGTTGTATCACCGGGTCCAACAGCACGTCGCGCAGATCGAGGAATGGGCTGGCCGCGGGCTGTTGAATCGCGAGGAGCAGAACCGGCTGGTCGGCGCGTATGAAGGGTTGCAGCGGCGGGGACTGCCGGCGGTGATGGAGGGCCGGCAGTACCGTTTCTGGCAGACGGTGGTCTATCTCGGAGGCTGGAGCCTGCTCAATGGCGTCCTGTTCTGGCTCGTCCGGTTCTGGGATGAGCTGGGACGCGGGGCCAAGCTGGCACTGGGCGCGGTGCCGGTGTTGACCGCGGTGGCGCTGGCGGTGGCGATGTGGCGGCTGGAACGGTTCCGGTTGACCTTTGTCGCGCTGATTGTGGCGGTGCTGGCGGTGCCGCTGGGGACGGGCGTCTGGCTGCACGAGTTCGAACTGGCAACCGAGGTGTCGCCGGGGCTCGAGCGGTACGAGCTGTTTCCCCGGCTCGAAGCGGGTGCGGGATCGGCGAGCGATGAAGGGCCGGTGGCTTCGGCGACGCCGGAACGGACCGGCGGGGCGGAAGGAAGGTCGTTTTCCTATCCGGTGACGAATCGACAGTTGTGGTGGAGCGCGTTGGCGGCGCTGCTGGCGGGCTGGGGGGTGATGCTGTTCACGCGCACGACCACGCATGGCGCGCAGGGCGTGGTGGTGACCGCGATGTTTTACGGCGCTTCGCTGTTATGGTGGGGATTGCGGCCTTCGGTGCTCGAGGAAGATTGGGCGTGGATCGGCTTGAAATGCGTGCCGTTGATTGGGGTGATGACCGGCGTGGCCGGGTGGCTGATCAACCGGCCGGGACGACGCGGCCAGGCGGCGCCGTGGAACTACGGGGCGGCGCTGCTGTTGATCGCGGTGTTCTATGCGGTCAGCCTGGATCTCCCCGAGGAGTTGGGGTGGGCCGATCTGGACCATGCCGGCACCTTCCTGTTGCTGGCGGGTGCCGGGGCCGCGCAAGTGTGGATCGGGCTGGCGGCGCGGGCCTGGCTGCGTCACCAATCCCGCGGGGCGACGTGGCTGGTGATTTTTGTCGGTTTGCTGAATGTGTTGGCGGGGCTGGCGCTGGCGGGCCTGGATGGACGCTGGCCCGAGGGTTGGTGGGGGTGGCGGGTATTCGAGGGCGTGAGCGAGCCGGTGCCGATGGCGCATCTGCTGATGCCGCTGGTGTCGTTGTCGATGGCCATGCTTGCCTGTCGTTACCAGATGTTTTCGTTCCTGCTGGTCGGGCTCGCCGGGTTCGCGGGGTCGGTCCATCTGCTCGGGCTCCAATACTTCACCGAAGTGCAGGCGTGGCCTCGTTTGATGATTCTGCTGGGCGCGTGCGGTCTGGGCGGCGCGCTGGTGGTCGAGTTGCGGCGAACGCGGGGCAACACCCTGGACGACGTGGTGGCGAGGAGCCGGTTATGAAGCTCACCGAGACCGGGGTGCCGCCGCTGCCCGACCACGAGCTGCTGCGTTGCGTGGGTCGTGGCGCGTATGGCGAGGTGTGGCTGGCGCGGGGTGTGACGGGGGCTTATCGGGCGGTGAAGTTCGTGTTTCGGCGGAGTTTTTCCAGCGACCGTCCATATGAGCGGGAGTTTGGAGGGATTCTGAAGTATGAGCCGGTGTCCCGGACCCACCCCGGCCTGGTGAGCGTGCTGCACGTGGGGCGGAGCGAGGATCCCGCCTATTTTTACTATGTGATGGAGATCGCGGACGATCTGAGCGGCGAACCGCGGATCGATCCGGCGCGGTACCTTCCCCGGACCGTGACGGCGCTGCTGGAGCGGGGGCCGCTGCCTTTGGCCGAGTGTGTCCGAGTGGGGGTGGCGCTGGCGGACGCCCTCGCGCATCTGCATCGGGCGCACCTGGTTCACCGCGACATCAAGCCCTCGAACCTCATTTTCGTGGGCGGCCTGCCGAAGCTGGCGGATATCGGTTTGGTGGCCGATGTCCGCGAGAAGGCGACGTTTGTGGGGACGGAAGGCTACATTCCGCCGGAAGGACCGGGAACGCCGGGAGCCGATCTCTATAGCCTGGGCAAGGTGCTGTACGAATTGAGCACCGGCATGCCGTGCGATGCCTTTCCCGAGCTGCCGGCCGGGTATCGACAGGGGGTCGAGAGCGAAGGGTTTGCCCGGTTCAATGCCGTGGTTTTAAAAGCGTGCGACCCGCGGGCGGCGCATCGGTTCGCCACGGCGAGCGAGCTGCGCGACGAGTTGCTCGCCATCGGCGACGCGAAGTCCGTTTGCGGCAAGGAACCAGGCGGGGACTCAACCGGGCGCGGAACCGCCGGGGCGAAACGGGTGCTGGTCCTGTTTCTCCCGGAAGAGGCGCGGGATGTGCGTCTGGCCTGTCTGTTGGAGGCCGGCTTGACCGACGCCGGTTACGAGGTGGCGTTGGACGACCGGTCGGATTTTGGAGTGGCCTGGGCGCGGCGGATGGAGCGGGAGATTGGCGAGGCGAAGGCGGTGATTCTCCTGATATCCGAGGCCTCGAGGCGGGACGTGATTTTGAATTACCAGCTCGAGGCCGCCCTGCGCGCGATCAAGTCCGATGGGAAGGGGCCTTTGGTCAGGTTGATCCGGGTGGCCTATGACGGGCCGCTCCCGGGAACGCCGGGCCACGGTCCGGAACCGACCCGGGTGGGCCGATGGACGGAAGAAGACGATGACGCGCGGTTGATGACGTGGTTGTTGGAGGAGCTGGCCGCCAAACGCGACGTGCCCTGAATCGGGTCTCGATTCCGTCCGCCCCGGTCGGGCGCCGCGCTACGGTGCCAGCGAGGTCGTGACCATGGCGGTGGCGGGTTTGGGCGGGAAGAGTTTGTCGATGACGCGGCTCTTGATCTGGATCGAGGCGCCGATGCAGGCGAGGATGATGGCCACCACCATCGCCAGGTTGAACAGGCTCCGCCGCCACCCCCGGCCTACGGCGTCCCCGAGGTAGCTGCGTTTGTTGTTCATGATGAAGAAGGCGATGTAAGCCACGGGGAGCATGGTCAGCGCGATGGCCGAAGCGACGATCGGCATCCAGAGCGGGCTGGAAAACGCGACGCCGAGGACCCCGATGGCAGGCAGCAGGGTGAAGCGGCGGTAGCGGCTGACGGTGTAATCGAGTTTGAACATCTCGCAGCCGGTGAACCCGCAGACCACCATGTGCGTGCTGATGGCGCCACAGGCCATGCCGATGAAGCCAAGATCGAGAATCACCCGGCCGAGGGAAGAGCCGAGCAGGGTCTGCAGGCTGCGGGCGGCATCGATCGGCCGCAGGTCGGTGCGCACGCTGCCCAGGGCGGGATCGTACACCGTGTTGGCCATCGCGATGATGATGAGCGAGGTCACGATCACAAACGGCAGAAACATCGAGCTGACCAGGTCATAGCGCGCCAGCCCCTTGTGGTGCGCCCCCCATCCTTTCGCCAGGAGCGAATACGGATAGAGAAACGTCATGTTGATCCCGACCGCCGCGCCGATCGCCCCCAGCACCAGGGTCACCGAGCCCGGCCCGGAAGGCAGGCCGAACCCGAAAAAGCCGTCGAGCAACGCCCGCCAGTTGATCCCGGTTTTGAGCACCACGAAGAGAAACGCCAGGATGACGAGCCGGATCACCCAGCGCAGGAAGCTCTCGTACAGCTTGATGCCGCGGGTGCCCGACCCGTAATTCCACGTCACCGCGATGCTCATTCCCAGGATCGCAAAACCGCCCAGGAACTTGACCGCGTACTGGGCGGCCCGGGATTCCTCCGGCGCGCCCGCCAGCGTGGCCAGGTCCCACAGCGCGGCGCCGGCGAGGCCGTATTGGGGAAAGTGCCAGATGACCGAGGCCACGATCGAGCCCAGGGCCCAGAGAAACGCCACCGAGGGATGCAACTCCCGGGCGAAGGAGCGGTAGGGCCGTTCCCCGGTTGTCAGCACCACGTTGCCCAGGGCCGCCATCATGATCACCCCCAGCAGCATCGCCACCGGTTGCACCCAGAGCAGCGTGTAGCCGAAGGACGCTCCGGCCACCACCGAGGCCACCGCGCTGCCGGCACCCAGGGTCATGGCGCTCTGCAGCCAGGCCGGACCGGTCAGTTTGAAGTATCCCCGAATCCGCGTTCCCCAGGGCGCACGTTCCAATGCCTGGAGCAGAGCCGCTTCCTGTTTCAGTTTTTCGGGATCCCATTTGCTCGCCATGGGCAGCCCTTGGCCTGTCCGCGCGTCGGGTTGGGTCATGGGCGAAAGGATGGACCGCGATCAGGTCGAGGGGCAATTCTTTTTGTGCCGCATTGGCCACGCCGCGCAGTGGGTGCAGGCGAATGGCAGCAATTCTCATTGTGGAATCCCACGCTCACGCAGGCGCCAAGCTCGCCAAGGGGAGATACTGTCTGGCCTTTGCGGGCTTCGCGGGCTTTGCGGGAGGTTGGCCCGGCTGAGACTTATCCTGTTTAAGAGGCCATGGGATACCATAATGAGAATTCCTGGGCGAATGGGGTTCCGGCTTGCCCGAAAGCCCAAGCCGCCATACGGTGCGGTCGATGATCTTTCCCCCCGCGAGCTTGGATCCCCTGAACCGACGCCTCCGCAGGCGTGGTCAGTCCCCGTTCGGCAACTGGCTGCTCGGTCTGGTTCTGCCCTTGGCCGGTTTGAGTGCCGCGGAGCCGGAGCGATCGTCTTCGCCGGAGTCGATGTTTGTTTACTTCGGGACCTATACGGGCAACGCCAGCAAAGGCATTTACGTCTCACGTTTTGAACCGGGGGCGGGGCGGTTGTCGGCGCCGGAGTTGGCCGCGGAAATCGTCAGCCCGGCATTTCTCGCGCTGCATCCCAACCGCCGGTTTTTGTATGCGGTCAACGAAATCGGATCGTTTCAGGGCCAGCCTGGCGGCGCCGTCAGCGCCCTGGCCATCGATCCCGCGACCGGCAGGCTGACATTGCTCAATCAGGAGTCGGCGCGCGGCGGCGGTCCCTGCCATCTCACGGTGGATCCTTCGGGCAAGGCGCTGCTGGTCGCCAACTACGGCGGCGGCAGTATCACGGTGCTGCCGCTGCGTCCGGGTGGCGAGCTCGATCCCGCGCGCACATTTGTCCAGCACACCGGTTCGAGCGTGAATCCGCGGCGTCAGACCGCGCCCCACGCTCATGGGATCTATGTGGACGCCGCCAACCGTTTCGTTTTCGTCCCGGACCTTGGCCTCGATAAGGTCCTCGTTTATCGATGGTATCCGGCCACCTTCGCCCTCGAGGCGCACGATCCGCCGGCCGCCGGGCTCGCGCCGGGGGCGGGTCCGCGTCATTTGGCGTTTCATCCCGACGGGCGGTTTGTCTACGTCATCAACGAGCTGCTCAACACCGTCACGGCGTTTGGTTACGACCCGCAGTCAGGTTCGCTCCACGAGATCCAGACGGTGGGCACGTTGCCGGAGGATTTCGCCGGCCGGAACTCGACGGCCGAGATCACGGTTCATCCTTCGGGCCGCTTTCTCTACGGCTCCAATCGCGGCCACGACAGCCTGGCGCTTTACGCCATCGATCCCGCCACCGGACGGCTTACCTTGCTGGGCCACGAGCCGACCCAAGGCCGCACGCCGCGCAATTTCGCGCTGGATCCCACCGGCCAATGGCTGCTCGCCGCCAACCAGGAATCCGCCAGCGTCGTGGTCTTTCGCGTGGACGCCCAGTCCGGGAGACTCCACCCGACGGGTCAGGTCGTCGAGGTTCCCAGCCCGGTGTGCGTGCTGTTCCGATGAGAGGATTCCGGTGAAGATTCAGGACTGACAGAGTGTTCGGGAGGTGTTATCCATACCTCATCATGAACGCTTCAGGCCGGTTTCGACTCCTTTCGTCCCGGCGAGGATTCACCTTGATCGAACTGCTGGTGGTGATCGCGATCATCGCCATCCTGGCGGGCATGCTCCTGCCCGCGCTCAGCCGCGCCAAGGAAAGCAGCAAACGGGTGAAGTGCATCAACAACCTCCGCCAACTCGGCCTCGGCATGATCATCTATGCCGATGACAATCAGAACGTGTTGCTCGAGGCGCGCTTCGGCAGCGTCCAAATCGCGCTTAACCCTCCCGAACGCGAGGCCGCCGCGTCCGTCGGCCTGACCGTCGATACCAATCACACGGGTGTCTCCCAAATCTGGACCTGCCCGAACCGGCCAACTTTTCCTCAGTGGGAAGCGGACTTCGACCAGTGGCTGATCGGGTTCCAGTATTACGGCGGCATCAAGGAATGGATCAACCCGGCCGGAACGTTTCCTTCGCGCAGCCCGGTCAAGACCTCGACGTCGCAGCCGGGTTGGGTTTTGGCGGCCGATGCGAACATGAAGATCGACGGCACTTGGGGCGGTGGCCGCGATACCGCCTTCAAAGGAATGCCGCCTCATCGAAGCCGGGCCGGCAGCGCGCCGGAAGGCGGCAATCAACTCTATATGGATGGCTCGGCAAGCTGGGTGCCCTTCAGCCGCATGCTGTTCATTCATAGTTGGAGCGCTGGCGGCACCCGCGATGCCTACTTTTACCAGGAGGATCTCGGCGACGAACTCCGGCTCAAGATCGATATGCTCAAACCGCGTTAGCGCGCTCATGGATTGCCTATCCAGTCGCGGGGACACATTTTCAACAAAATCTCGAATCACCATGAACACCCGACGACAGTTTCTTCATCAATCCATGGCCATCGCCGGCACCCTGGCGATTCCCGGCACCCTCCGCTCCCAGCCGGCGAGCCGGTGCATCCGCCTCGGCGTGCTCGGGCTCGGTGGGCGTGGCATCAACCTCGCCAAGATGTTCGCCCGGGAGCCGGACGTGGAGATCACCTGGCTCTGCGATCCGGACAGCCGCCGCGCGGCGCGCGCGCTGGCTGCCTTCGAGCCCGCGCCCGGGCGTTCGCCGGAATTCGCGCAGGATTTTCGGCGGGTATTGGACGATCGCGAGGTGGACGCGCTGGTGATCGCCACGCCCGACCACTGGCATGGCCTGGCCACCGTGCTCGCCTGTCAGACGGGCAAGGATGTCTACGTCGAGAAACCGCTGTCGCACAACGCGCGCGAGGGCCGCCAGATGGTCGCGGCGGCGCGCAAATACCAGCGGGTGGTGCAGGTGGGGATTCAGAGCCGGAGCGCGCCGTATGTGCACGCCGCGAGGGAATACCTGAGGTCCGGACAACTGGGCGAAATCCGGCTCGTGCGGGTGTACAACCTGATGGAACATCCGCTGACCCCGCTGGGGCCGGCGGGAGCGGTGCCGGCGGGTTTCGATTACGATCTCTGGTGCGGTCCGGCCGCGTTGCTGCCGTATCATCCGGACCGGCGCTGGCTGAACTACGCTGAGTTCAGCTGCGGCCCGATCCCGGGCGACGCGGTGCATCAGCTCGATTTGGCGCGTTTTCTTCTGGAAGACCCGGCCGCGCCGCGGGTCGTTTCGCATCAGGGCGGGATTGATGTGCTCCGCGATGGCCGCGACACGCCCGACACGCAGGTGGCCACCTTCGATTATGGTCCGGTGCGGCTTCATTTCGAGGGGGCGCTTTGGATGCCTTACATGAAGAAGACCGACATGGCGGTTCGGGATCGCGATACGTTTCCGAACTGGCCGTTCAGCAGCACGAAGCTCGAAGTGTTCGGCACGCGGGGTCTGATGCTGCTGGGACGTCACGGCGGCGGGTGGCAGGTGTTCGATGCGAATCAACAACCGATCGCCGCGCGGCATGGTCGCCAGGCTGACCAGCTGCACCTTCGCAATTTCCTCGATTGCATCCGCACCCGTGAGTTGCCGGTGGCGGATGTGGCCCAGGGCCACGCCTCGACGCTGTTGTGTCATCTGGCCAACGCCGCCTGGCGGGCCGGGAACCGAACCCTGCGCTTCGATCCGCAGACCGAGACCTTTCCGGAGGACCCGGCCGCGAACGAGTTTCTGGGGCGGACCTATCGCGCGCCCTGGCGGTTTTCCGATCCGGTGTAGCCCGATTCGGTGTAGCCCGGATTTTCATGGGCCGGGATGGTCGGGACCTGAATCTCATCACCCGCCCGCGCGGCCTGGGGCAGGGGCGTGAGTGTCATCAATATGCGGGCTTCACCTTTGGCGGTGGGTGCGGTAAGGTCGGGTCGTTATGCAGAGAACCACGCGCCGGCGATTTCTCGGAACCACGATGTTATCCGCGGTGTTGCTGCCGACGGGGTCGCCGGTGCGGGCGATGGAACCGCTCGGACGGCGGGGCGCGGCCCGGTTGAGGCTGAGTCTGGCCGCCTATTCCTTCCGTCAGTTCTTCAAGACGCCATCGCCGCCATCCGGGGTGGCCGCGGAGCGGTTGATCGACCTGTTTCAGTTCATCGACTACTGCGCGGAACACGGTTGCGAAGGGACGGAACTCACGAGTTATTATTTTCCGGCGGACCTGGACGATGCCTATCTGCTGCGGATCCGGCGGCACGCCTTTCTGCGGGGCATCCCGATCAGTGGGACGGCGGTGGGCAATACCTTTACCTGGCCGCGCGGGGCGAAGCGGGACCAGGAGATCGCGCACGTCAAACGCTGGATTGATCGGGCGGCCGTGATGGGGGCGCCGCACATCCGGATCTTCGCCGGGAACCGGCAGGAGGGAATGTCGCTGGCCGAGTCCAAAGCGATCTGCATCGAGACCATTGCGGAATGTTGCGAGTACGCGGGGCAAAAGGGTGTGTTTCTGGGATTGGAGAACCATGGCGGGATTGTGGCCGAGCCGGACGATTTGCTGGACATCGTGCGTGCCGTGGAGAGCCCGTGGTTCGGCATCAATCTCGATACCGGGAATTTTCACACCGCGGATCCGTATGCGGACCTGGCGCGCTGCGCGCCTTACGCCGTCAACGTGCAGGTGAAGGTGGAAATCCAGGCGCGCGGCCAGCCGAAAGGGCCGGCGGACCTGGCGCGTTTGGTTCAGCTGGTGCGCGACTGCGGGTATCAGGGTTATGTGGCGCTCGAGTATGAGGCCCCCGAGGATCCGTGGGTGGCAGTGCCGCCGGTGCTGCGTCAGCTCCGGGCGCTGATGACCGTCTGAGGCGCGGGCCGCCCGGTTTGGGCCGTTCAGGAAGCGAGGAATTACACACATGAGTGTCGAGAGTGGGGTGTTGCCGGCGTTGGTCATGGACCCGCCGACCGGGGAACGGTTGGTCGGTTACGTGGGCGATCGGTTGCGATTCCGGTTGCGGCGGGCGGATGGGCTGCCGGTGCCTGAGGGATGGCGCGGTCTGCTGCGCACCAATCTCGGACGTGCCGGCCGGCAGCGGCGTGAGATCGTCGCGTCGCGCGGCGGGGAGCGGATCGTGCCGGTCGGATCGTGGCGGGATGTGCCGATGCGGGAGGTGGACGGCGGCTGGACGATCGAGTTGACGTTGACCGAGGTGGGCTATTTTAAGGCCAAGGCTTATGCCGTCGATCCGCGCGGCTGGCAGGTCTGGCCGGAGGGGGCGGACTTCGGCGTCGCCGTGCACCCGGATCGGTATCGCACGGGCAACACCATTTACTGCGTGTTTCCGCGGCTGATGGGAGAAACCAAATCGCGGCCCAGCACCGCGGACGCGCGGTTGGAAGCGCGATTGCGCCGTCTCGAGGGCCAGGGCTACGCGGTGTTGCCTCCGTCGGGCAAGTTGCGGGATGTGACCGCCGCCGTGCCGCACATGGTCAGGGATCTGGGCTGCCGGATGGTGCATTTGCTGCCGATCAACCTGACGCCGACGACGTTTGGCCGGTTTGGCCGGTTCGGCAGTCCCTACGCCGGGTTGGACCTGACGGCGATCGATCCAGCCTTGATCGAGTTCGACCGTCGCACCACCGGAGTCGAACAGTTCCGGGAACTGGCCGACACGGTTCACGCCCACGGAGCGCGGCTGGTGCTGGACCTGGTGATCAATCACACCGGCTGGAGTTCATCTCTCCAGGAGGCGCATCCCGAGTGGTTCCTGCGAAATCCGGACGGCACTTTCCACAGCCCCGGCGCGTGGGGGATCACCTGGGAAGACCTGGTCGAGCTGGACGAATCCCCACGGCCGCTCTGGGACGAGTTTGCCGAGGCCTTCCTGACCTGGTGCCGACGCGGCGTGGATGGATTTCGATGCGATGCCGGGTACCAGGTGCCGATGCCCGTCTGGCGATATGCCATCGCCCGCGTGCGCGACGAGTTTCCGGATGCGCTGTTTCTGCTCGAGGGTTTGGGCGGCGCTTGGGTCGACACCGAGCTGCTGCTGACCGAGGGCGGCATGCAGTGGGCCTATTCGGAGTTGTTCCAGGAGTTCTCGGGTTTGCAGATCTCCGGTTACCTCGATCACGCCCTTAAACAGTGCCGGCGCGTGGGGACGCTCGTTCATTACAGCGAGACCCACGACAACGAGCGACTGGCCAGGAAAGGCAAAGACTGGTCCCGACTGCGCAATCGCCTGTGCGCGTTAACCAGCGCCAACGGCGGGTTTGGCTTTACCTGCGGGGTCGAGTGGCTGGCGGCCGAGAAGATCAAGGTCCATGGTTGCACCGGCCTCGCCTGGGGCAGCGCGGACAACCTGGTGGACGAACTTTCCCGGCTCAACCGGTTGCTGGCCGATCATCCCTGCTTTTTCGATGGCGCGCGGTTGACGCGGGTATCGCCTGCCGGGGCCGACGTGTTCGCCTTGCGTCGCGAGGCGGCCGCGACGGCGGAGTGCGTGCTGGTGCTGCTGAACACGGACCTGGACAAACCCCACAGTCTGACCCTTGAACCCGAGGCCCTGGCGGGGTTCCTGACACCGGATCGTTCTGCCCTCGCTGGAGGGATGACCGATCTGCTGGGATCAGTTCTTCCGAAGATCCGCCGCGTTCACAGCGGGGCGTGGGAGGTCACCCTCGCCGCCGGGGCCAGTCACTGTCTGGCGCCGGCCGGCGCGCCGGCCGATGGCTCCGGGGAGCTCTACCGCCGGGAGCGCGCGCAAGCGGCCTGGGCGGTGCAGGCGCTGGCCCAGGGGCTGGATCCCGAGGCAATCGGTCCCTTCGACTGGCGTGCCCTGGCGCGGCTGGCGGCCGGCAATCCGACGGGGTTCCTGGCTTCGCTGAGCCACCTGGATCCAGCCCGGGCCCGAACCGATTTAATCGCCGCGATTGAGTCGGCGATGTCGGTTCCGCGATACCCCAACGTGGTGGTTTGGACACCGGAGGATGTCCGGCGGGTGACCCTGGTGCCCGACGACCACTGGCTGTTGCTGGAATCCCCCGATCCATTTCGCGCGACGCTGCGCGTAGGAACCGAGTTGGTGCGTCACCTCGAGTCCATCCCCGGGCGCACTGGGTTCATGGCGGCGTTTCCCCCCGTCGGAGTCGCCGGCGCCGGTGAACTCGAGATCGAGATCTGGCGCAAGCCGGTGGGTCGTGCCACCGCTTCGGTGCGGTTGCTGCGCCCGGAATGTGATCCCGAGGGGATCCAGGGCCACGCCCAGGTGGGATCGAAAGAGCCTTCGCTGGTGCTGCTGACCAATGGGCGCGGCGGCATGGCCAGGTTGTGCGTCGATCTCGGTCAGGTCACGTCGAAATACGACTGTCTGCTGGGAGCGAACTTGCATCCCGCACTGCCGGTGGATCGGCACGTGATGGCCAAACGCGTGCGGGCCTGGGCGATGGCGAACGGATTCCTTTCCCCATTGAACCACGAGACGCTGGCGGGATTCGAACCGGGTCCTTCGCCCCGTTGGGAATTTCAGGTGCCCACCGGTGATGGACGCAGGATCGCGATCCGGATGACGGCCGCGATGGTCGAGGGCGAAAACACCACGGTGTTGCGATTTGCACGTGGCACTCCGCAGCCCGAAGCCGAACCGGTCGACGTCTGGCTGACGGTGAGGGTGGATCTCGAGGATCGCAATTTCCATTGGGAGACGAAACGTAATCCGGCAGCGGAGGCGCATTTCGAGTCGCAGGTGCGGGTTTTGTCGGAGGCGGCGGGGTTTGTCTTCGCGTCGGCGCCGGAGCGCGGCCTGTGGGTGACGTCGAGCGCGGGTGCATTCCACCGCGCGCCGGAGTGGTCGGAGGGGATCCCACATCCGGTGGAAGCCACCCGGGGCATGACCGGGGCAGGGGACGCTTACAGTCCCGGGTGGTTTGAGTTGCCGCTGCCGGCGGGCAACGACGTGGTATTGACGGCCACCTGCGAAGGAAGCCCGCGAGCCGACACGATGGTCTCGGGCTCGATGGAACCAAAGGGCCCAACCGCAGCGGAGGGGCCGAGTGCCGACCGGTTTGGAGAAGAGTTGCGCCAGGCGCTGCGCGCGTTCGTGGTGAAGCGCGGTAACGGCAAGACCGTGATCGCCGGTTATCCATGGTTCCTGGATTGGGGCCGCGACACCTTGATTTGCGCGCGCGGCTTGCTCGCGGCCGGGATGCTCCACGAAGTCGAACAGATACTCCTTACCTTTGGTCGGTTCGAATTCGAAGGAACCTTGCCCAACACGATCCATGGCGAGGACGCGTCGAATCGCGAGACCAGCGATGCGCCGCTGTGGTACGGGCTGGTCTGTGAGGAATGGGCGATGGCGAGCGGGGGCAGTGCCGGATTGCGTGCCCGCGGTGGGGAGGGTGACGCCGCCACCTTCCTTGGCCGGCAAATCGACAGGGATGGTCGCACGCTTGCCGAGGTTCTCCGATCGATTGCCGTGCATCATCTGCGGGGAACACCGGTCGGAGTGGCCATGGACGAGAAAAGCGCGCTGCTGTGGAGTCCGGCCCATTTCACCTGGATGGATACCAATCACCCGGCCTGCACGCCGCGTGAAGGTTACCCGATCGAGATCCAGGCGTTCTGGATTCGGTTGCTGCGGCAGTTGGACCGGCTCCGGATGTCGCCGGAGAATGAACCATGGTCGGAACTCGCCCGGCGGGCGGAGGAATCGCTGCAGGAATATTTCTGGATCGAGGACTGCGGTTGGTGGGCGGATGTATTGCGCGCCGGACGTGGGGTTCCCGCGTCCGCGGCGACGGTGGATGACGCGCTGCGGAGCAATGGACTGCTGGCGGTCAGCCTGGGCGTGGTCTCGGGTGAACGCGCGCGACGCAGTGTTGAGGCCGCCCGTCGGCACCTCGTGATTCCAGGCGGGGTGCGATCGCTCGCGCCGTTGCCCGTGCGTTGTCCGCTCGAGATTCGAGGAGGAGGCGGTGTTCTGTTGAACAATCCGAGGGAGCCGTATTGGGGTCGCTACGAAGGAGACGAAGACACGCGACGCAAGCCCGCCTACCACAACGGCACGGCCTGGACGTGGAAACTGCCCGTATTTGCGGAAGCCCTGGTCCGGGCATGGGAAGGCGCGCCGGAGAGCGTTGCCGCCGCCAAAGGTTATTTGCTCAGTCTCGAGCCGTTGCTCGCCAGCGGGTGTCTCGGGCAATTGCCGGAGATCCTGGACGGCGACGCGCCGCATCAACCGCGCGGTTGCGACGCCCAGGCGTGGAGTGTAACTGAGGCGCTGCGGGTCTGGCGGATGGTCCATGACGGTTGGAAAGGGTGAGCGGGTCGGGGAAAGCGCCGTCGACGCTGACGCTTTGCCGGCGCAGTCCAAAAAGGCCGCGGACATGCGCGAGCCGGGGGCGTTTTGGAGTGCGGCGGGAAGCGAATCCGGTATTGAACCACCTGCGGCGATATATAGGGTGGAATGACCAACCGGATGGATGAAGCACAATGGATCGCGGAATTCCGAAAGAACCGCAGCGAAGATGCCTTTGCCTCGTTGGTGCGAAGGCACGTTGACTTCGTCTATGCCACGGCCCTGCGGCAGGTGGGAGATTGCGGGTTGGCGGAGGAGATTACCCAGGATGTCTTCCTGGTGCTGGCACGGAAGGCCGGTTCACTGGGCCGATACCAGACCATCGCCGGCTGGCTCTATCAGACCACGCTCAACCGGGTCCGACAGCGGCTCCGATCCGAGTTGCGACGTCAACGGCGCGAGAGCATCGCTGCCGAACTCCATGCGAATGCGGGGGCAGGTCAGTCCATTTGGGAGCCGCTGGTGCCCTTGCTGGACGAAGGGCTCGGCGCCATCGACGAACGCGATCGGTTGGCGCTGTTGCTCCATTGCCTGGAAGGGAGAGGATTCCGGGAGGTCGGCGAGGCGCTGGGACTTGGCGAGGATGCGGCGCGCAAACGCGTCCATCGAGCGCTTGAACGACTGACGGATTTCTTCCGGCGACATGGATTCGCCGTGCCCACGATCACCGCTGGCACCGCCTTGTTCGTCGGTGTGTCCGCCCCCGCGAGTTTGGTGGGCTCGATCGTTTCGAGTGGGCTGGCGGCAATTCCAACAGCGGCGACTCTGGGAGTTCTTATGACACCGACAATGTTCAAGGCTGGTTTGGCGACCCTGCTGGTCGCGGCCGTGGCGACGCCGATCTTGCTGCAACAAGCGACGATTCGGAGACAGGATGCCGAACTTGGAAGGCTGCGGGATGCGAGCGCGGAACTGGAGCGGTTGCGCGAGGAGAATGCTCGGCTTGCCACAGCACAGGTAGACACCAATGAGCTGAATCGATTGCGCGCCGGTAACCGTGAACTGATGCAGTTGCGGGCCGAGGTGGCGCGCCTCCGAACCGCACCCAGGTCCGATGAGGTAGGAGTTGAGGCCGGGCTCCTTGACACACCGGAGGGACCTTCAGAATCCGTGACCAACGCGCCTCCGCCGGTGTTCCGCGCGCAACTTCAAGCCCCGGTGCCGGTGGGTGGGACACTGGTCACCGGCGGTTGGATGACGGCGCCGGGTCGACGGTCTCTCGTGCTGATGACACCTCAATTGATGGGCGAAGGCGCGGCCGACCGGCAGGTGCTGGTCGAGAGCACCTTTGTGGAAGCGCCTGAGGACGTGTTGAGTGAGGTGGGGTTGGGTGTGCTTTTTGCCGAGACGGAAACGGTGACCCATGGATATGTGTTGGCCCCGGCGGAAGCCCAGGAGATTGCGCGCCGGTTGAAAGAGACGGAGGGGGTCGACCTTATCTCCGCTCCAAGAGTGACCCTCGTGGATGGCCGACAGGCGAGGATATCCGACCTTGGGCCCAACAGAGGTGTTCGAGGAAGGCGGATCGGCGTCAGTGTGAATCTGATCCCCCATATCAGCCCGGATGGACAGACGGTGGATTTGACCGTTCTTGCCGAAATGGGCGAGCGCAACATCGAGCCGCCAGCGGTCGACAACCTCGCCCCCCCACCAATTGAATAGTCACGGCAGTCCACAAGCCCCCGGGTGATCGATTGCCCGCGAGCATCCATCGACGAAATTCCGCGCAGCGACAGGGTGACAGGTTCGATGTGGTCACGTTGCTCCAGGTGGCGACCTGACGAGCTGAATCGCCGGGGCGCGCGCGGCAATGGACCGGAAGGTCCGATCTCCCCACTTGTGATCGACTGCGGGTGTGCCTAGGATCGCGGTCAGGCCCGTGAATCCGACCCACACATTTCGGCTGGCTGCCGGGGCGCATCGGCCCTGAACGCGGAAAGTGCTCTATGAGGCAAAACGTCACCCCTCCCCACCCGGGTCCGTGGACCCATCGGCTCCTGGTCTATACCTTCAGTCTGCTGTTTGGGCTGCTGGTCTATTGGCTGCTCGGGTTTGTGGTGCGCGACATCGGCACCTGGCCCGGCCCCAGCTATGACGAGGTCCAGCGACAAATGTTGGATGCGCCCTTGCTCGAGGAACTCGAAAGCCTCCGGCTTCAGATCGAGGAGACCAACCGGACGATCACCGATTTCCGCCAGCGCCAGGAGGTCCTGCGCGACAGCACCGCCAACTCGGAACGCACCATGAACCAACTGCTCGAACTGCAGCGGCTCACGCTGCAGAAGGGCATGGTATCCTCGGCCGAGGAACAGCAAGCGCTGGCCGAGAGCCAGAAACTCTTCCTCGCCAATCAAACGCGCTACCAGCAGATCAACGAACAGATCGCCACTCTCAGCGAGCAATTGCGCGAATTGGAAGGGCGCCAGCGCGACGCCCAACGCGTCGTCGACACCCGGCGTGAACCGATCCAACAGGAATACCAGGCGCGCTATTCCCGTCATCAGTGGAAACTGGCGGCGCTCAAACTGGCCGTGCTGGTGCCGTTGCTGGCGGCCGCGGGTTGGCTCTTCTTGAAGCAACGCGGCGGGTTGTACGCCCCGTTGGCCCACGGGTTCGGCCTGGCGGTGCTGGTCAAGGTGGGGATGGTCATGCAGGAGCACTTCCCCAGGCGTTACTTCAAGTATGTGTTGATCGGCGTGGCGATCCTGCTGGTGGCGCGCGTCCTCGTCTACCTGCTCCGCCTGCGGGCTTACCCAAAGCGGGATTGGCTGCTGAAACAATACCGCGAGGCTTACGAGCATTTCCTCTGTCCCGCCTGCGGTTATCCGATCCGACGCGGCCCGCTCCGGTACCTGTTCTGGACGCGGCGGAGCCTCCGCCGACTGCGCATTCCCACGCATCCCGGGACGCAGGTGGACGAACCCTATACCTGCCCGGCCTGCGGCACGGTCCTCTTCGAGGAATGCGCGTCCTGCCATGCCGTCCGGCACGCCCTCCTGCCAACTTGCACCAAGTGCGGCGCGACCCGGGAACTCGGGTCGGGAAACGCCTGAGTCCGACGCCGCGCTGAACGTGACCCATGAGTGGACTCTCGCCACCGCCGAAGTCAAAGCCGATCCGGGAGACTTTTGTCGGCGACGCGATCACACCTGAAGATTTCTCGTTTGGCGTCGCTCCCATGGCGACAGGCCGACCGGGACTTCCCGGTGTGTTCTCGTGGAAAGGCAGGCAATATTCCGTGCTGGAGGTGGTGGAGGAGTGGAAAGAATCCGGGGATTGTCGCCACGGCTCGGGCGAGCGTTATGTCCGCAAACACTGGTATCGGGTCAAGACGGCTGAAGGACCTGAGATGAAGATCTATTTCGAGCGACAGCGACGTTCCTCCGGTGGATCCCGCTGGCGCCTCTATAGCATCCGGGAATGAACGTTTGCTCGTCGCGGTTGTAACGCAGACAGTCTTGTCTGCTGTTCCGCCGACTGCCCAGTCGGCAGGCGCTCGACCTGGAACCGACGCAAGTCAGGTCCCGCGACAAAGCTGGCACACGGATTCCAAGCCGCGGGTTCATCTGTAATGGATCGGAGCGCGTCATTCGTGGAAAGTCGCGGGCATGATGGCTGCAATCGAAATGGGAAATCTGCCGACTGAATATGCGGTGGGTTGGTTCACGCTGGCGCTGATCAACGCGGGGCTGGCACAGGGCAAGGGCCGGAGCGGGCTTGCCTGGTGGGCTGTGTCCCTGTTGCTCGGTCCTGTCGCCACTTTCCTGGTCGTCGTGCTGGACCCGGCAAAGCCCCAATGAAGGAAATGCCAGGGTGACAGGTTCGGTATCAGTTGAGTGCAAGCTGCTACACGGCAGCGGGTTGAGGTTGTTGTCGATCTGAGCTGATGAGGGGAGGATTATGGGGGGCGGACTCGCGGAGCTCGTCCCTCCAGCGGTGATCTTAGGGTTGGCCACGGGGCCAGAGGCGAAGCCAGAGGCGCTGGGGAGTGCGGAGGATATCGCGGAGGAGCTCATCGATGTCGCGGGCGCGGGGTTCGTCAAGTTTCCGGCAAAGGACGAGGCAGAGGCCGAAGGCCGCGAGGGTGCCGAGGAAGAACAAGCTGTAACGGTTGAGTTCCCAGCCGGCGAGGTTGAGGCGAAGTGCGCGGCACGCATCGATGGCGAGTCCCCAAAGGATGGGGGTGATTCCGAGCGTGAGGTTGCCGACGACGGAGAAGAGGGCGAAGAAATGGCTGCGGCCCATTTCCGGAACGAGAACCATGGCGAGTCGGGTTTGGTTCATGTTGACGAGGGCGTAGGCGAAGCCCATCAGGAGTTGGAGCAGGATCACCAGGACCAGTTGGGGATGAACCACCTTGCCGGCAAACGCCAGCCAACCCAGGAGGATCAAGAGCCAAAGGCCCAAACAGAAGGTCAGGACCGGTTTGCTGCCGAGGCGGTCGGTGCGGGAATCGAAGTAGGTCAGCCCTGCCAGACCACCGAGGAATGATAGCGCGGTGACGAGCATGATGGTGCCTTCCGGCAATCCGCCCTCGACTCGAAGGTAGGCGACGGTGAAAGTCGCCATGCCGCCGTAGGCGAACGACCAGGCCACGTTGAAATGGAGCAGTTTTCGAAAAGGTGGATGGTTGGCGATGGCACGCCAGGGGACTCCGATCTTCGCGGTGATTTCGGTTTCGGGCGGCGCCACATCGGGTATGCGTTTCAGGAAATTGAGGCTGATTGCGCCCATCACCGCGCTGAAGGCAAAGATGAGCGCGAACTGCCAGGGTCGGGAGGTTTGGCCGAGACAGGCACCGGCCAGGAGGAAGGCGGCGCAACTGGCGACATGGCCGCACGTGGCATCGCGGGCGAGGTATTTGCCGCGGATGGCCAGCGGGACAAGTGTGGTGATCCAGGGGAGCCAGGCGGCGCTGGAAATGCCGCGCGAGAGATTGAATCCGAACAGCAGCATGAGGAGCAGCGCCAGCTGGGTCGCGGAGTCGAGGAAACCGCCGGCGAGGGGAACCATGGCCATGCAGAAGATGAAGAGGACGCGCATGCCCCACCCGGCATAGACGAAGCGTTTGTAGCCGACCCGGGCCACGTGGTTGGCCGCGGGGATTTGAAAGATCACGAGCAACGGCATCATGCCGGCGATGATGCCGAGAACGGTGGCGGTGGCCTCGAGCGATTTCGCGTAGAGGACCATGGGACTGCCGAGCACCATCTGATAGGAGAGCGCGTTGAACGTGGCAAAGAGAAAGGCGTTGCCGAGCCCGGCCGGGAAAGCCGGGGTCGAATGCGTCGGCGGCTCATCGCTCATGGGATCGTGCGCGAGCCCGGTATAGCAGACGCGGCGATGGCGGCAACTTAAAGCGCGGAGCGCGCGCCGCACGGCCGGGGAACGACGCGGCGCAGGGCGTTTTGCAGCTCGCGCATGCTGGGGGGCTTGTTGAGGAGGAGATCCACCGGCGCGCGGATTTCGGTCTGGGCCTGCATCAGACTGCCCCAGCCGGTCATCATGATGACCGGGGTGGTGGGGGATTCGCGTTTTACCATGTGGGTGAGTTGGCGGCCATCCACGGTTGGCATGCCCAGATCGGTAATCACGGCGTCGAACTTTCGGTTTTGCCATGCCGCCGCGAAGAAGGCATCCAAGCCGGCCTGGCCGCCGTCGGCGAGGGTCACCTGGTGACCTTCGCTTTGGAGGATTTCCCGGACCAACTCGCGAACCAGCGGTTCGTCGTCGACAAACAGAATACGCAATGCGGGCATCGGTTCGGGTGGGGGCGGAGTTGCTTCGGGGGCGGGGTGAGACGAGTGGCGATGCGGCAGTGTGAGGCGGATCGTGGTGCCCTGGCCGACCTGGCTCTCGACGTCGATGGTGCCTTCATGGCGCTGAACGACGCCGTACACCATGGCCAGGCCGAGGCCGGTGCCGCGTTGTTCCTTGGTGGAGAAGAACGGTTCCAGGCAGCGGCGGCGGGTCTCGTCGTCCATGCCCACGCCGGTATCGCTGACTTCGATGACGACGGGTGGGCTGGTCGGTTCGGCCCTGGGGAGAATGGTGAGTTCGGCCACCCGGCTGCGCAGGGTGAGGGTGCCGCCGTTGGGCATGGCATCCAGGGCGTTGAAGACCAGATTGGTCAGCGCTTCGCGGATTTCCGCTTCATCGCCGGTCACCTCCGGGTTGCGCGGGTCCAGGACCAGCTCGAGCTGGATCGACAGGCCGTTTTGCTGGCTGATGTCCCGCCAGCGCGGCCGCGTGAGCTCGGTCACCTGGCGGAGCAGGCGGTTGACCTGAACGCTGCCAAACGGACGGTCTTCCCGGCGGTTCCGATAGAACTCGCGGAGGCGGGCGACGATGTGGGCGACGTCGTCACCCGCGGTTTTGATGTGTTCGAGGAAACGGCGGGAGCTGGGTTTGAGGTCGGGTTCCGTTTCGAGGAGCAACTCGGCGAAGCCGGTGACGGGCGAGAGCGCGTTGTTGATGTCGTGGGCGATGCCGCTGGCCATTTGTCCCAGGGCGCGCAATCGTTCCTGGCGCATGATGGTTTCCTGGGTCTGGCGGAGCTCGTCATAGGCTTTCTTGAGGTCCGCGTGAAGCTGGGTCTGGTGTCCGGCCAGGGCGAGTTGTTCGCCGAGCACGCGCAGGAAGTCATGGTCGCGCGGGGTGAACCCGGCGACCTGTTTGCGGGCGACCACGAGCAGTCCGAACCGCCGTTGTTCGACGCGCAAGGGGACTGCGACCGCGGAGCCCAAGGGAGTATCGGCCAGTCGGTGAAATGGCGGTTTGGGGTTGCGGGTCAGGTCCGGCACGTAGTCGAGCCGGTTGTGGGGGGATTCCAGGCATTCGACCGCGGCGGCTTCGATGGCCAGGTCCCCGGCGGGCAACGGTTGGCCAGCCGAGGTCATCAGAGGTCCGCGGGCGGCGGCGACTTCGAGCCGTTGAGTGGCTGGATCGAAGAGGTAGACGCAGCCAAAGTCGATGGCGACGCGGCTTTCGAGTTGGGCAAGGGTGACGTGGAAGAGGCTGTCGAGATCCTGGCGTTGCGCCATGCCGCGGGTGATTTGGTTGAGGAGACTGGACCGGCTCACCTGCGCCTGGAGTTCGGCGGTGCGCTCGGCGACCCGGTGTTCGAGGTTTTCGCGGGCTCGATCGAGGTGAAGGTCGCGTTCTTGGATGCGTTCGAGCATGACGTTGAAACTGTCGATCAGTTTGCCCAGTTCGTCATGGGTCTCCTTGGTGCCGCGCAGCGAGTAGTCTTTCTCTTTCCAGACGCGTTCGGCGATTTGGGTCAGCTGGAGAATGGGCCGGCAAAGCACTTCGCGCAGACGTGACGAGAGCAACCATGCCAGGCCGAAGGGGACGAGCACCACGCCGACAGCGACTGTGCCGTAGGTGCGGAGTTGCGCCCGGTAATCCACCGGATCGTAGCGCAAGAAGACCCTGCCGACGGCGGTGCCTTCGAGCGGCACCAGGCGGTGCATTTCCAGCTGTCCGTCCCGGAAACGGCAGTTGAAATCGTCCATGGCCGGCACCGGTCCCTGGACGGCGAGACTTGGTTCTGGATGAGATTTGAGCAGGGTGCCATCGAGGGAATAGAGGCAAAAGGCGATGACTTGGGGCCGGTTGCTGAACTGTTGGAAGACGTTTTCGACTTCGGCGTGGTTTTGCGCATGGAGGGCCGGCACCATCTGCGCCCCGAAATTGCCGAGCAGCGCCTCGGCGCGTTGGATTTCGGACTGGCGCGCCAGGGAGACGCCCAGGACGATGAACGCGGCTGATGCCAGCGAGAGGGCCGTTAACGTGGTTGCCAGGCTGACCAGCAACAGTTTGTGGCGGATCGAGATGGAGCCCAGCGAACGCATGGTGGATGTCTGCCGTTTCAGAATCTGCCGTGTTCAACGGTGAACCGATGATGCCCTGACTGGGGACACTTTCCGCCGGACCGGCCGTAAGGAGCTTGATGCAAGGCGTATGCCAGCCGGGATGGGAGCTGGGCTGGGATAATGGCGCCGGCGCCGGCGGGAGCTGAGGTTAGTGGGCGCCGAGGCGGCGGAAGAGGCCCTGCCAGGTGCTGGTGCTGGTGACCGGTTTCCAGAACGGTTCGCCGCCGCCGCGCAAGACCGCGTCGAGATCGTACTGCACCATGAAGGTCAGGCTCATCGCTCCTCGGCCATCCTCGCGCATGGCGTTGACACCGTAGGCGGCGACCGCGCCGATTTGCCAGCCGCGTGACGGGGTCTGGTAAACCAGGCCCGCGCCGAAGCCCGCGTGCCAGGGGTCGCTCTGTTCGAAACCAGGCAGGTAATCGACCACGCCCACCGAACCGAAGGCGAGCATATTCCAGGACGCGGACCGGTCGATCGGTTGGTAGAACTGTCCGCTGAGCAGGGCGAAGTGATCGGCCGAGATCTCCTCGATATGATAGCCGGGCAGGCTCAGGGGAAACTCGGCCACCAGCGGCAGGAAACTGCCGAGCCGAAAGGCACTGAAACGGTCGGTGTCCAGGCCGGCGCCGGCGGTCAGGCTCACCTCGAAGTGCTGTCGGCTCCGTTCGAGGGTGTAGGCAAAGAGCGCGCGGCCCCAAAAGAGATGGGTGATGGCCTCGATCCGGCGGTCGCCGTTGAAGCCGTAGTAGTCATGATTGAACCGGTATTGCCCCTCGTACCACAGCGAAAACTCGCCGGCAAGCTGCGGGCTCAAGTAAGGTTCGCGCCCGCCCAGGCGCAGCCCGGCGCGCCAAATCAGCGAAGCCTCGTCGTCGGGCACCTGGAACTCCGGGTCGGTATCCTGGTCGCGGGTGTAGAACGATCCGTGGATCGCGCCGCGGAGGACGCCGTACACGGGGGCGAGGTCGCCTGGATTGAACAGGTGATAGACGCTGCCGTTGAGCTCGGCGGAGTGACCGGTGAACGATTCCGCCGTGATGTAATCGCCCTGGCGCATCTCCGAGTAGCTGTCGGCAAACCCGCCGCCACTCAGGCCCAAAGCCAGGTCGGTGTTGGGCGACAACGCCTCGCGGATGCCCAACTCGGAATCGACAAAGACCGGCACCACCGCCAGTCGCAGGGTCAGGTTGGTCTGCAGGAATTGGGGTTCGTTGTGGTAGTAGAAGGCGTAGGCCGCCACGGGGCCATGCTCATGCACGGGCAGGGCGTAACCCATTTGGAACACCCGCCGTTGCACCGGATCGATCTGGGCCGACAAGTCGGTCGCCACCCCGAGCGCCAACGCGCACCAGGCGATCCGCAAACACCCGCCATATCGGTGATGATTACGCATCCGACCCTATTTCAGCCGTGCCAGCAAAGCGGTGATGTGGTCCACCGTCAATTCGGCCGGCTCGCCCTCCCACTCGACGCGCGGCAGGAACGGTTTGAATCTCTGGTGCAACCAGCGTGCCTGATACGTGCCCGGCATGCGCGACACCGGGCTGTCCGCCGCCAACACGAGGACGGTCAGGAGGTCGCCTTCGGTCAGCACACCGCCCGTGTGCAGCAGTTCACCCAGCCGCGCCACCATGCGCAAATCGCCCGGATCGCGTTCGAACGTGGCCAGATACCGCTCCACCAGGGACCCGGCGAACACCGCGAGGTTCCGTTGTTGCGCCGCGCTGCAGGCGACCAGGTGTTCTCGCAGCGCGGCGGTGAGCGGCGCGGAGAAATAGAGTTCCTCGTCCTCCGTGAAGCCCGCGTCATCCGCGGATTTCTCGAGCCGGCACAGTTCCAGATTGGCATACCACAGCACTCGTTCGACGTAATCGGCGGCAGGCACACCCGCCTGCAAGGCCCGGTGTTTCAGCGTGGCAACGACCGAGTTGCGCAACCTCAGGTGAAGCAGGTTCATACTCCAATGCCGCCGTTAACGGGCGCACACCGTTCGCATTCAGGCACGACCCGAAAACCGATGCGAGCCAATTCCCGCCGAAGCCCTACCCGGCTTGCCGCGTCCAGGCGGCCAGTTCCCCGCCAGCCAGGTCGGAGACGACCAAAGTCAGCTCGGTCCGCGTGACAGAACCGCGAATGAGCGTGGACGCCTCCGGTTTGGGACCGCCTCCGATGATTTGGGCGTAGGGTTTGGTTCGATCTGGAGGAAACAGGGCATGCTGGTGTGTATGTCCGGAAATCAGAGCGGCGAAGTGGTGTTTCGCCAGCAGCCGATGCCAGTCCGAGCGGGCGTCACTGGCGTCGGTGGCCGGCCCCTGGTTTTTCCACCAGAGGGGGATGTGGCAAAAGGCGATCCGGAAAGCCGCCTGTTGGAGATGAGGTTGTTCGAGTTCGGACTCGAGCCAGGCTGCCTGTTGCCTTCGATACGCGACGAAATCGCCCAGGCCGGCATAGACGGGGGTATCGTCCGGCTTGTCTTCACCGGCATCGAGGACCACGACGCCGAGCGGTCCGTGACGAAACGAGTAATAGGGGCGTCCACCGGGCAGGTCGATGAATCGGGACAACGAGCGTGCCGCCGGGCCGCGCACGTCGTGGTTGCCACGCGCGAACACGAGCGGGAGCTCCCGGGTAAAGGGCTGTCCGCCGGCGCCAAGGTAATGTTGGACCATCTGTTCTTCGCGATAATTGTCGTTGGTGATGTCCCCGTTCCAGGCCAGGAAGTCGGCGGGCGCGCGCGAAGTCTGTTCCATGAGCCGGGCGAGGGTGTGGGTGTTTTCGTGGGTGTCGTTCCAGACGACGAACCGCATCTGGGCGGCGTTGGGATCGAAGGTGCGAAAGCTGAACCGATCGGTGGCGATCGGCTCGCCGCGGCGGATGTCGTAGGCAGTGCGAAAATCGATGGGACAGGCGTGCACGCGGTAGTAATACCGTTGCCCGGGGCGCAGGCCGGTGAGGCGGATCGAGTGGGCCAGCGCGTCAAATGGCTTCAAACCGTCGCGGGCGCCGTCGGCGATGCGGCCGAGATGCTCGGTTTCGCCGTATTCGACCCAGGCGGTGCTTGGGCCGTTCACACCGATGGCGACGGTCAGGGCATCGGCGCCGGGGTTTTGCAGCGAGGGCGCCGTCGTAAAGGCCAGACCGGTCGGCGGCGCCTCGGGCTGGGCGGCCCGGAGCAGCGTGTTGGAAGTGGCGGCGAGCAGGCCGGTCGCGCCCGCATGCTTGAGGAAATGTCGGCGGTTCATGGCGCCAGTTTAGCCTGGGTTCTTCCTGTAGGCATGCGCTTTTTGAACCGGCACACCAGAGTGCGGCCGTGAACCTGTCACCCTGTCCGGGACTGAGTTTGACGGAGACGGCTTGGTGCGCGGCGAGAAGGCCATCGATGCACATTCCAGGACGGCAGGCTGGGCAGCCTGCGAAACAGCAGGTTAGGCAACCCGCGCTACAGGGACGGGCACGACGGTGATCGGGCGAGACGGGACTTTCTATGGTCACTCCCAATCCCATTCCTTGAACAAGTCAGCGATGGGATAGCGGAATTCAGGCAGTAATAGACCGCCCTCGAGATAGCCGCCGGAACCAATGAGTTGGCGGCGGGTGGGGGTTTGGCAGACCTCGACACGTTGCTGTTCGGGATCGACGATCCAGGCGAGTTGAGTGCCACTCGCAAAGAAGTCCTTCAAGCACTGATCGATCTCGGTGCGGGTGTTATTGGACGAGAGAATCTCCACCGCGAGGTCCGGCGCGCCCGGGAAGAACCGTCGCTCGTTGGGCTTGAATCCGAGCGAATTCATGCGGGCGCGTGAGACAAAGGAAATGTCCGGCGCGCGGCAGTTGCGGT
>JAHDYP010000055.1:0-17969 GCA_023383055.1 Verrucomicrobiota bacterium
ACCTGGGAGTGATATCGATGGCGCACTCCTATGGGTTTTCGAGCCTGGTGTTGCCCCTCCTGTTGCGAGGCATTCCGCTGATTCTCGGCGCTTCGGCCTTGCCGGAGGCCGTGCGGCAAGCGATCGAGCGGCTGGGGCCGGTGACGTTGCCGGCGGTTCCCGCCTTGTGGCGGGCCTGGCAGCAGGCCGGCGCCATCACCCGGGATATTCGACTGGCCATTTCCGCGGGGGCGCCGTTGCCCCTCAGTCTGGAGCAGGAGGTGTTCGAATCGACCCGGGTCAAGATTCACAACTTTTACGGGGCGAGTGAGTGCGGCGGGATTGCGTATGATGGGGCTGATGCACCGCGTGCGGCGGAAACCTCTGCCGGCCGTCCCATGCGGAACGTGGAGCTCTCCCTCGACGAATCGGGCTGCCTGTGTGTCCGCGGTGCGGCGGTGGCCGCGTCTTACTGTCCGGAGCCGGCTGCTAACCTGGGCGAGGGACGATTTCTGACGGGCGACCTCGTCGAGTTGCGCCATGGCGAGGTTCACCTTATGGGACGGGCGACTGACGTCATCAACGTGGCTGGGCGCAAGATCGTGCCCGAGACGGTTGAACAGGCGCTGCTCCGGTGCCCGGGGGTGGAGGCCTGTCTGGTCTTTGGCGCGCCGTCCGAGGCCGCTGGCCGCGGCGAGATCGTCGTGGCGTTGTTGGTCACCCGCGGCGAACCGGACCTCCTGGCGATGCGTCGATGCCTGGCGGACCGATTGCCGGCATGGCAGGTCCCGCGCGCGTGGGGTCAGGTCAGTGAACTTGGAGTCAACGCGCGCGGCAAACTGTCGCGCGCGGAATGGCGGCTGCGGTACCTGGCTGGGGACGGCACGATTCGGAGCTTGGGGTGAAGTTTGGGTGAGGATGCATGGGGGGGCAGTGGGGGGTGCGCGGTCCAGCTTGGGGTCGGGGTATGTCTAAGGGCTTGTTTCAGTTTGACTTCGGCGGCAGCGAGATGCTACTTAAACCGCAGCTACCCCAATCAGATGTGCGACGCATCATGCATCCACTGGTTGAAATCAACTCATCCACCACTATGACTGCTCATCCTTCTTTGGAATCCGTGGAAAATCCGACTGCGATTGTCCGAAACACTGGTCACGGACTCACGCATGTCAGCGGAAGTTGGCTCGGCTTGATCGCGGCCGTCTTCTTGTTGGCCGGCGGATCGACCGTTCCGGCGCAGACCATTTCGGATGATTTCAACGACGGAAATGACGTGGACTGGCTGCACATGGATCTGACGAAGCTGCCTCCTCCCTACACGCTCCCTGATGCCTATGTGAGTTACAGTTTTCCCGATGACGGTGCGGGCGGCAAAGCCTATCGGATTTGGGCCAAGGCGCCACCACCGGAGTACGGAGCCAATTTTGGCCCGGCCCGAACCTATAGCTATCGCTCGCCGAATTTCGGGCGCATGAGGGTGTCGGTGGACGTGCTCGATTGGGATACGACGGCAAATCAAGTGTTTGGCTTGGTGGTGCGCGGCGGCCAAATCGGTCTTGGGGAAACGGACGGTTACGTCGTTAATTACTGGGGCAACGGTCAGGTTTTCCAGATCAATACCGTGGTCAACGAAGAGGACGATGCCTGGATCGCGGACTGCGAGGTGCCGTTGCATCCCTCCCAGGGACCGTATCGGTGGGTTTTTTCGGCGGACGGGCTCTACTTTGTGGGGCAGATATTTACGATGGCGGACTTAAACAACCCGATAGCGGGGGTGTTGGTGGCGGATGACAACCGTTTTCCGAGCGGTCAGGTCGGAGTGTTTGTGTTCGATTACAACTCCGCCGCCACCGACTACACGGATGTTTACGCCACGTTCGACAATTTCCAGGCCAACTCGCCCGCCGCCGGAACCATGCGGCCGCTGGTAACGGAACTGACACCGCGGCCGGGCTCGGCCCTGGTCTCGAGCAGTCCGCCGCTCATCAGGGTCGGTATCGCGGATATGGATGTGTACACGGATTCCAGCTCGTTTAGACTCTGGACGAACGGGGTCGAGGTGCCGAAGGCGAGCCTGCAGATGGATCCGTTTGTTTATGGGGGCATTGGCAGATTGACGCAGTTGGCTGGCGCGACGATGGAGTATCAGACGACGGCGCCGGTGAGGCCGGGTGTGACCTACACGGTCCGGGTGACGTGGAGCGATATGAACGGCCAAGCCAACACCAACGAATGGACTTACGCGGGCCCGATCCAGTTGCCGGCTTCGGGCGCACTGCCCTTGGACGCGGGTGAGGAGCGCGGGTTTAACATTCGCCTGGTGCAGACTCTCGAAGGTCAACCCCTGGCCAACAGCCTCCTGCGGGCGGAGGATCAATTGGCCGTGCCACCGCGGATTCCCATTCAATTCGAGACTGCAGCTGGCACTACCGCCACAGTCATCAATTACAGCCAAAACCCGCCCCCCTCGGACGACGGTTACTTCCCGGACGACGCGCGTTACCCGGGGTTGGATGTGACCGGGAACACGGACGACTTCGCCTTGGAAGCCCGGTTTTACCTCGAGCTCACACCTGGTTACTACAAGTTCGGAATACGTTCCGATGACGGATTTCAGCTCTCGACGGGGCCGAGCATGGCCGAGGTGACGAGTATCGTGTTGGCCGAGGCGCTCAGCAGCACGTACAACGACACCTTCGAGTTCGGGGTTGAGACTGAAGGTCTTTACCCCTTCCGTCTGGTGCACTTCGAGCGCGGCGGCGATGCCTACGTTGAGTTGTTCCAGGTCAGCCTTGACGATCCCGAGGACCGGATGTTGATCAACGACTTATCGGATCCCAACGCAATCAAGGCCTGGCGGACAGTCACTTTGCCGCCGCAGATCGTGGTCGAATCGGCCACCACGCTTGCTGGTGGCGGCTTTGCCAGCGACGCTTCGGCGGTGATCGACACCGCCAATCAGCGGATCACGATCTCGAAAGCCGGCGAGGTGCGGTTCTATCGGATTCAGGCCGCCACGGCCTTGACCATCCAAACCATTGAGATCAGTGGCAACAACGTGATCCTGACCTACTGATCACGACATCAACGGGGCGCGGGCGAGGTTGTCGGCGATGATCGGCCGACCGTCCGCGCTCAGTTCTTCCAATCGAACGCCCGTTTGCGGACGAGGTAGAGGTAACCGACGAAGAGGACGCCCAGGAAGGTGAGCATGCTGCCGAAAATGAGGTTGGCGTGATCGGCCAGCATGTCACGGTAGACAACCGCCCACGGGTAGAGGAATACCACCTCGATATCGAACAGGATGAAGAGCATGGCCACGAGGTAGAAGCGCATGCCGAGGCGCGTGCCGGGGCGCTTGACCGCCGCAATGCCGCATTCGTAGGGCGAGTCCTTCACCGGCGTGCGGCGTCCCCGTTTCCCGACCAGGACCGAGAAACCGAGCATGCCGAAGGCAAAAAGGAGCGCCAGGGCCAGCAGCATCAGGACTGGCAAGTATTGACTCAACTGCGTCACCACGTCCGCAAGCTAGGCAGATGGCGCTGAGCGGTCAAGCCCGACGCGGGTTGGCGTTGGCGCGCAGGGGGCTGGTTTCGAGACGCTTTCGAAGCGTTAGTCAGATTTCGGGCTTGCGTTTTTGGGTCCTGGCCGATTGATTTGCCCACTTGATATGAGTTCCGAGATGATCGATTCCGCACGTGGCATAGAGTTTCTGGCTTGGCTGGAAGTGAACAAGAAGCGCCTGATCGCCGGGGCAGTGGTGGTGGCGTTGCTGGTTTCCGGCCTTGCCATCCATCGGTGGCGTTCGGATCAGCGGGAAATGGCTGCGAACTCCGACCTGGTGCGGATCCAGATGCTGCAGGCGAACCCGGCGACCGGGAGTAGCGGGCCAAAGGCGGAACAGTATCTGGAGCTTTCGACCCGGCATCGCGGAACCCAGGCGGGCCGTCAGGCGGTATACCTGGCTGCGGTGGCTTTTTTCCGTGAAGGCAAGTACGCGGAGAGTCAGGCCAATTTCGAAGCCTTCCGCACGGCCAACCCCGGCGATCCCATGGCGGCCAGCGCGGCGTTTGGGGTTGCTGCCTGTCTCGAAGCCACAGGCAAGACCGAGGAGGCGATTGCCGCCAACCGCGAGGTGATCGCCATCCACCCCGAGAGCGCCGCTGCCGCCCAAGCGAAGCTGTCTCTGGCTGGTTTGCTCGAATCGAAGAACGAATCCGAGCAAGCGCTCCAGCTATACGAACAGTTGCTCAACACCACCTGGATGAACGAAGCCGAGACTCGCCGGCAAGCGATCCTGGCCCGGCATCCTGAACTGGCACCGACCAACAGCCCTCCAACCGACAGTGCGGTTCCCGGCCTGACGGTGACGCCGCCGGCAAGCTGAGGGATGGACGGGCAAGACCGCCTTCCGACTTGAGAAAGCGTGTCAACCCATGAAGCATCCGAGCTGGAGGTTGCCGCCGGTTTGATCTTTCGGGATGGCCAGTTGCTGGTGGCGCAGCGGCGACTGGGAGATCACCTGGGTGGGCTTTGGGAGTTTCCCGGGGGAAAGCGGATGAGCCATGAGACCTTCGAGGAATGCCTGCGTCGGGAACTGATGGAGGAGTTGGACGTGGAGGTCGAGGTCGGCGAATTACTGGAGACCGTCAGGCACGCCTACCCGGAGAAACAAGTGCTGCTGAAGTTTTTCCGGTGTCAACTCAAGCAGGGGGAACCGCGACCTGTGGGATGCCATGACGTGGCTTGGATTCGAGCCGCGGACCTGTTGGTCTATGACTTTCCCGCCGCAGACTCCGCCCTGATCGAGCGGCTTCGATCCACACCCGGGTGGTGGGAGCCCGCGCGACCGGCCCGGGGTCAGACGCTGCCGTAGAACTGTTCGATCACGCGGCGGAACATGTTTTCCTGGCCCAGCCGGATGATGCCCATTTCTCGTTGAACGCTGGCGCTGGAATCGCTGGCGTGGGCCGCGTTGACCATGATGGTCGAGCCAAATTCGCGTCGGATCGAGCCCGGCGGCGCTTTCGAGGGATCGGTGGGACCAAGGACATCGCGGATCTTGCGAATCGCCTGGTGACCCTCATAGACCAGGGCAATACACTTCTCGCTTCCCGGCTCATTGAGCTGTGAGGGGTCGCACTCGCTGGGGGTCCGGCCCGACATGAACTTGACGATGCTTTCGAACTGATGATCGCCCGAGAGCGGCCCCAGCAGACCACCCAAGGACTTCTCGGCGTCCGCGGGGATGGGAAAGCCCAGCTCCTTTTCAAGCACGGACTTGGCCTTGGCGCCGACCGATTCGTTCATTTTGGTGCGGAGGATATCGCGCACAGGGCCGTAGAATTCCATCGCCTCGGCCACGCTCATGCGCTGGATCTTGATGGCGACGATGTAAAGCCCGGTCCGCGAGAAGAAATCGATGACGTTACCAGGCCGTCCGGTGGCAAACCGGAAGTTGTCGGGTTTGATCAGGACGAGAGTTCGTTCCGGTTGTTCGCCGGGTTCGTAGGCGATGACATTCTCCACCAACCCACCGTCCGTGTCAGAGTACCGCGCCCAGAGTTTGAGTTTGGTTTCGGCCTCGCCCGTGGTTGGAGGGGCGAGCACCGCAGGCTCCATGTAGCGAACAGCCCCCTCATCGTCGAGGATCAGGTCGCCGTAGGTATCGCGGATCGTTTCGCCGCCGCGACGATGGTAGCTGATGTGGCCCACGACCGAGCGCACCTTCCGGACGGCGTCTTCTCCCTGAAACAGGAGCATCATCACGCGGCGACGACGGCCGGTCTTGGGGTCCGGGGAGAAGTTCTGAACGATGTAGGCCTGAATGAGCTCCTGGATGCGGCGATCCTGGGGGTCATCGGCCGAAACCACATTCTCGGCATACTGAGCGGCCAATTCCAGGCTGGGGGCAAACATGCGAGCTCCCGCGAGTTCGAGCCCGGTGCGGCTGATCAATCGCGCCAGGATCCCGCCGGTGCGGGACTTGTGGAGCGAATAGGGCGTGACGATGACGTAAGAAAGTTCCTGGGGCATAAGGATGGATCAGGCTTCAGGCTGGTCTTGACTGGTCGGGTTTGGCTTAAGCTCAGCCTCTCGGATGGGTTTGCCGCCAAGAATCTTGAACATCACAACACCACAAGTCGGGCAACGCCCTTTTATGGCCTTGCGGCCATTCTTCATGGTCTCTTCCACGGCATCGACTATCTCTTTCTTCGCCTTGCACTTGACGCAGTAACCTTCAGACATAAGTCTCCGTGTAATAAATTAAGGCAGACGACAGCTTTCAACTAAGCCGGGAATACCTTACGAGCGGCTCCCAGAGAGCGTCAACAGGTAAAACCTGGCGAGCGGGCGGGTGGTTGATTGAGATCCTATTATGTTCCGGTTTAGGATGTTACGCTGGATTTGGTGCGAAGGTCAGGGAAACTGCCCCGGTCCTTCCCGCCCTCGTTTTATCGTTCCGAGCCAACCCCAAGCACTCAGTCGGGCACTCCAGGCAGATCCCGCAGAGCCGTCTTGAGGATTTTCCCCGAAGCGTTCCTCGGCAGCGCGCTCAAGATCTCGATCTGGCGTGGCACTTTGAAATCGGCCAGCCGTTGCCTGAGGAAATGAGTCAGCGCAACCGTATCCAGAGGTATGCCGTCTTCGGCAGTCACATACGCCACCGGTTGTTCGCCCCGTCGGTGGTCGGGCCGCCCGATAACCGCAGCTTCGCGGACGCCCGGGAACTCGTAGATGATCTCCTCGATTTCCCTGGGGTAGACGTTGATTCCGTTCACCAGGAGCATATCCTTCTTGCGGTCGGTGATGTAGAAGTAACCCTCTTCGTCCTGATACCCGATATCGCCGGTCAGGAGCCACCCTTCGCGCAGCGCCCGGTCGGTCTCCGTCGGCTGATTCCAATAGCCCAGCATGACATTGCCGCCGCGGACGCAGAGTTCGCCGACCTCCCGTGGGGGCAGGATCTGGCCGGTTTCATCCTGGACGGTGACCTCCACCCCTGGAACGGGGAGCCCGATTGAACCGGGGATGGCCTTGCCGTGGATCGGATTGATTGAAACCACCGGGCTCGCCTCGCTCAATCCATAGCCTTCCACCAGCGGAAAGGGGAATTTGCGACCGAACATCCTCAAGGTTTCGACCGGAAGCGGCGCGGCGCCGCTGATGCAGAGGCGCAGGGGCAGGTGGGTGGGGACTTGATGGGTGGCGGCCATGGTCCGGAAGAACTGGGGGATGGCGGGCAGGATGGTGCCCCGTCCACGCATGATTTCCTCGATGACACTCTTCAGCGGGTGCAGGGATTTGATCAGGAGAATGGAACAACCGGTGGTCAGTGGCAGGAGGATTCCGACGCACAACATGAAGCTGTGGAACATCGGGAGCAACACCACAAACCCGTCCAACTGCACCGTCTCGAGCACCTGCCGGCAGCTGGCCACGTTGTGCATCAGGTTGCCATGGGTCAGCATTGCCCCTTTCGGTTTGCCCGTTGTGCCCGAAGTGTAAATTATGAACGCAAGGTCGGAAGCCTGCCGGGGAGGCAAAGGCTCTTCGTGGGGCGCTTGATCGGGTATCGTGGAAGGGACGCCCTCCACGCGCAGCAATTCGAGTCCGGGAATTCGAGACGCCAATGTGTGCGCGGCTGCACCCAAGTCCGATTCCGTGATCAGCACGCGGACTCCGGCATCCTGCAGGATGTAAGCGACTTCCTCCGCCTTGAGGAAGTTGTTGATGGGGACCACCACGGCGCCGACGCGCAGCACGGCAAAGAGCGCGACCACAAACTCCGGCCGGTTCCTCAGCCACAGGGCCACCCGCTCGCCTGGGCGCACTTGGTGTTGATGCTTGAGTTGGTCGGCGAGCCAGGAGGTTTGCTGATCCAGGCGCTGGTAGGAATATTCATCGTCGCCCCAGAAAATTGCGGTTTTATCGCGGTTCTGGGCGACCGCAAGGGCGAAGGCGGATGCAAGATTCATGTGATAGCAGTCGGAATCATGCTAGTTCAGCCCGATCCTGCGCGGCGAGTCAAGCTTCACAATCCGCTTTTGTCCGTGGCCAGGATCGGGCTTAATTGGCGCCGTGATTGACAACGAACGCGCCTTGATCGAGTTGCTGCCGGCCTTGCGGAAGGCCGAATGGGTCGCGGTCGACACCGAAGCGGACAGTCTCCATTCGTATCCGGAGAAACTCTGTCTCATTCAAATCAGTATCCCCGCGTTGGACGTGCTGGTGGATCCGCTTGCGGGTGTATCCCTGACCGGCTTATTCGACGTCCTGGGTAACCGCGAATTGCTCCTCCACGGCGCGGATTACGATCTGCGGCTGATGTTCCGGACCTATCGTTTTCGACCGCAATCGGTCTTTGACACCATGCTCGCCGCCAAGCTGCTTGGGTACAGTCAGTTGGGACTGGAGGGGCTCGCCGCCCGGCTCTTGAACGTCAAGCTTGAAAAAGGACCTCAGAAAGCCAACTGGGCTCGGCGGCCGTTGACGGAGCGGATGAGTCATTATGCCCGCAACGACACGCGCCATCTCCAGCCCATCGCCAGCTTGTTGCGCCAGGAACTCGAATCGAAGAATCGATTATCCTGGCACCGGGAATCTTGCGAACGCCTGCTCCATGATTGCTCCCAGTTGCGGGCGGCCGATCGGGAGCAGGCCTGGCGGATCAAGGGTGCCGCCGAGCTGGATCGGGCTGCTCTGGCGGTCCTGCGTGAACTTTGGCAGTGGCGGGAACAGGAGGCGCTGCGCCACGCCCGGCCTCCGTTCTTCATCATGCCTCATGACAACCTCGTCGCCATGGCCGCCGCCGCCGCCAAGGCTCAGCCCATCAACGCCTGGTTACCCCCGCGGATTTCAGCGCGCCGATTGAGGGACATCCAGGGCGCAATCGAAATGGCGCTGGCCTCTCCCCCCTCCACCTGGCCGAGCATTCCGCGACGGAGTTCGTCCCGGCTCACCCGCAATCAGAAGCGGCGTTATGAGGAACTCCGTCGAATCCGGGATCTTCAGGCGGCCAGGCTGGGCATGGAACCAAGCGTAATCGCCAGCCGTGCGGCCCTGGTGGGCTTGGCGGCCGATCATCCGGAAAACGGTGACGAGTTGATGCGCTGGCAGCGGGAATTGTTGGCGACCGACGCCGGAACCTCGGAGTCATCGGAAGCGAGCGCGTCGGATCCTTGACGCGTCGTCAACGGACCACCTCGAAGGCGTAGCCCTTGAGATACTCCGTTTCCGGGATGCTCGGGATGACGGGATGATCAGGCGACTGACCGAACTGAGCCACGCGCCGCAAAACCCGCCTGGCGTCATAAGCGGCCGACAGGATCACATCCATAAACGTCGTCGCGTCCACGTGGTGGGAACAGCAGAACGTGGCCAGGGTTCCTCCGGTTCTCAGCAGCTTGAGCGCCCGCAGGTGGATCTCCTTGTAGCCGCGGAGGGCATCGGGCACCGACGCGCGGTTGCGGGTAAAGGAGGGTGGGTCGAGAATGACCGCGTCGCACCTGGGCAGCACCCTCTCGTTGGGCGGCAGGGCCGATTTGAACCAGTCGAACACATTCGTGGCCTCGAAGGTGCAGCGTTCGGCCAGGCCATTCGCCTTGGCCAACCGACGGGCCACAGCGACGGCTTCCTCGCTCTGATCGATTCCGAGAACCTGGGTCGCCCCGGCGCGAGCCGCGTGCAAGCTGAACCCGCCCTGGAAACAGAAACAGTCCAGCACATCCCGGGCTTTGGAGCGCGCCAGCAGATCGGCCACCATTCGGTAATTCAGCTGTTGATCCAGATAAAGTCCCGTCTTGTGGCCGGACTTGAGGTCCGCTTCGAAGATCAGGCCCTCGAAACGCACCGGGACCGGGCCGCTCAGTTCGCCCGCCAGAACCCCGTTGGACTCCGTCATCCCCTCGAACTTGCGGAAGGCGGCGTCGTTGCGCTCGACAATGGCCCGGGGGCTGAACAGGGCCTGGAGCGACTCGACAATGAGCGCCTTGCGGTCGTCCATGCCACGGGCTGAAGTCTGAATGACGAGCACATCTTCGTACTTGTCTACGATCAACCCGCTGAGGAAATCGCTCTCGGCGTTGACCACGCGGAATGAAGTGGCCTCGGGCAGGTGCTTGCGCCGGAAGTCCAGCGCCGCGCGGATGCGCTCATCGAAGAACGCCCGGTCGACATTCACCCGTTCCGGTGCCAGCATGCGCACTTGGATTTTCGACTTGGAGTTATACAGCCCGACCCCCAGGAGCCGCTGGCGATGATCTTTGACCTGGACCACCGCGCCGTCTCCGGCGGGGTGGGTCAACCGCAGGATGGAGCTGTGGTACACCCAGGGATGCCCCGCGACAATGCGGTCGGCTTCTCCTGGCTTCAACAATACGGTCGGCAGGGTTTCCATGGTTTCAGGCAATCAACGTCTCCCGATCAAGCCAGACAAATCCAGGCCCGGCAAAGACATTCTCAACCGCCGTTTTGAGAAAGGGCTTCCGCCGTCCGGGAATCCGCGTTAGAAAGAACCCCGTCGATTATTGAATTGCAACCGCCTTATCATCGCCTATGCGCTCCGATACCATCAAGAAAGGGTTCGAACGGGCTCCGCATCGCAGCCTGCTGCGCGCCACCGGCTCGATCGAGTCCGAAGCGGACTTTGACAAGCCGTTTATCGCCATCTGCAACAGTTACACCGACTGCATCCCCGGGCATGCGCATCTGAATGAGGTGGGATTGCTGGTGAAACGACTGGTGCGCGAGGCCGGCGGCGTCCCCTTCATTTTCAACACCATCGGCGTCGACGATGGCATCGCCATGGGCCACTCCGGAATGAAGTATTCCCTGCCTTCCCGCGAACTGATCGCCGATTGCGTCGAGACCATGATCCGCGCGCACTGTTTCGACGGCATGGTCTGCATCCCCAATTGCGACAAAATCGTCCCGGGCATGCTCATGGCCGCCGTGCGCGTTAACATCCCCACCTTGTTCGTCAGCGGCGGTCCCATGGCGGCCGGCATCGCGGAGCAGACCCCGGTGCAGGAGGGGCTGCCGGCGCACCTCCAGCCGACCTCGAAGAAATCGGACCTGATATCCGTGTTCAAGGGCGTGGCGGAGCTGCAAGCCGGCAAGATCAACGAGGCCGAGCTGAAGAAACTCGAACAAACCGCCTGTCCCACCTGCGGTTCCTGTTCGGGCATGTTCACCGCCAACTCCATGAACTGCCTGGCCGAAGCCCTGGGCCTCGCGCTTCCCGGCAATGGCACCATCCTCGCCGTCTCCAAGGAACGCGAGTCGCTCTATCGTTGGGCCGCGCGGCAGATCCTGAAGCTGGTCAAGCTCGATCTGAAGCCGCGAGATATCGCAACTCCCGAGGCCTTCGACAATGCGCTGGCGCTGGACGTGGCCATGGGCGGCTCCACCAATACCATCCTCCACACGCTCGCCATCGCTCGCGAGGCTGGCATCGCCTACGACATCGCCCGCATCGATGCCATCAGCCGTCGTGTCCCTTGCCTCTGCAAAGTGTCGCCTTCCTCGGATTACCATGTTCAGGACGTCCACCGGGCCGGCGGCATCCATACCATCCTCGGGGAATTGCTGCGCCTTGACGAAGCCAACGGCTATCTCGGCGGCCAGCACCAGGGGCCGGGAGCGCCCGCCCGCGAGCGCATTCTCAACCCCGCCTGCCGCACGGTCACCGGCAAAACTCTGGGCGAGAACATTGCCGACTGGGACATCCGGTCGCCCGCCGCGCTGCCCGTCGCCAATGTCATCCGCGTTTCCGGCGCCTCCGCGCTCGTGCTCGATCCGGCCGACAAGCTCGGTCCGGCTGCCCGCGCCGCCAGCGGCAATCTCGTGCCCAAGCCCATGATGTTCCTGCCCGCCGACGAACGCGCCATCGAGCTCTGGCGCCTGGCCGCCGCCTGGAACGTCGGCGCTTCCGACGCGCTGGGCGCGCGGTTCACCGAGGATGCCGAAATCGAAGGTGAATGTCCGCATCGCGGCCTCGCCGACATTCGCCAGGCGTTTGCCACCGCCCTGGAACAGTCGGGCGGCCGGGTTCGGGCTGAATTGGCATCCATCCGCGGGGCGGCGGCGCTCTTGTTCTGGCAATACCCCAGGGAAGGCGGAAAGATTCGCCACGGTCTCTTTCAGATCACCCGGCTCCGGAAGGGCCTCATTCATCGTGCCCGGTGGCTGGGGGCTTCCGCCCGGCTCGAGCTCGCCAAGCCGGCAGGGTTGGTGCCGCACGACGCGGTATTCAGGTTCGATCCGCGCGATTGCATTCGGTCGGCGGCCACGGCTTACAGCTCCGATGGCGGCCTGGCGGTTCTTTACGGCCAACTCGCCCCCGAGGGCAGTGTGGTCAAAACCGCCGGCATCAGCGCCGGTTTCAAGGAGTTTTGTGGCGCGGACTTCGTTTTCGAGGGGCCGTGCGTCATCTTCGAAAGTCAGGAAGAAGCCTGCGAGGGAATTCTCGGGGGCAAAGTCAAAGCCGGCGACGTGGTGGTCATCCGCAACGAGGGACCTCGGGGCGGTCCCGGCATGCAGGAGATGCTCTCGCCCACCAGTTACATCGTGGGCATGGGGCTGGGCGACAAGGTGGCGCTCATCACCGACGGCCGGTTCAGCGGCGGCACTGCCGGCGCCTGCATCGGACACGTGTCGCCCGAAGCGGCCGAAGGCGGCCCGATCGGACTGTTGCGGGCAGGCGATCGGATCCGGATCGATTTCCCGAACCGGCGGATGGACATCCTGGTGGACGCGGCGCAATTGGAAGCGCGCCGGGCATCCTATCAACCGGTCAAACGGGAATTGACCGGCTGGCTGGCGCGCTATCAAAAACTGGTGACCAACGCAAGCCAGGGCGGAATCCTCTCGGTCTGAACACCGCGCTGAACCGAAGGTCATCGCGGTAACCGACCCGCCCGGTCTCGGTTAGCGAACAATGAACAGTGGGAGCAGGGCGTGTTCACCACGCTCGAGCCGAACCACCACTTCGTCGCTGGCCAACGAGCACCGAACGAACGTCTCAAACGTCCCGCCAGAGCCGCAGCGTGTCGAGGATTGCCTTGACCCGCGGCACTTCGTGGGTTCGAAACAGGTCGGTCTTGCCCAGGGCCGCGAGCACGGCGAAGAACGGTTCCGCGCAGCGCACTTCCTCCCGAAAGCATTCGAACGCATGGGGCAGGGCGTGGCACACCGGGAACCCAAGCTTGCGCAGCCGGAACGTGTTCAGGAACGTCCGCATCTGATGACGGATGCGCACGGTGCTGTCCCCCAGGTTGCGGTAATAGAACCCCAGCCCGGGATCCACGATGATTCGCTCCACCCCGCAGCGCTGTGCGAGCTCGATCTGTCGCCCAAAATAGTCCTCCATCAGCGTCACCGGATCCGCGCCGAAATCGAACCGATCCACCTCCCGGACATTGTCGCCCTGCACATAGCAGATGATGACCGCGGCTTGATGCTCCGCCACGAGCCGGTACATGGCCTCGGTGCCGACCGTCCCCGTCAGGTTCAATACCCCGGCTCCCGCCGCCAGGCACGCCCGCGTCACTTCCTCTTGGTAAGTTTCCACCGACACCACGATGCCGGCGGCACGCAAGCCTTCGATCACCGGCAACAGCACGCTCCGCTGGCGTGCTTCATCCACGCGATCCGCGTGTGCCAGTGTCGATTCCGCGCCCAGGTCCACCAGCGCCGCGCCTTGCGCGGACAAAACCCGCCCCCGTTGGATCGCCGCTTCCGCGCTCAGGCAGACACTCTCCCGATACCATGAATCCGCAGAGAGATTGATCACTCCCATGATGGCCGGCTCCGTGTTGAACGCGAACCGGCGGTGGCCGATCTCGAATTCGCGCACCTTCGCGTCGAGGTCCCCCGCATGCGCGGCGGCCAGGGCCGCAAGTTCTTCCAGTGTCAGCATGCCGGGGAGCTTAACGGCGGTGGTCCCCAGCCTTCAACCGTTTGCTGCCGGTGGGGGGGGGCAGGCGGATCGCCGGCGCGGGCGCCGCGGGCTTGACAGCTGTTGGTGTAAAACATAGTTTGACAACATGGTTAAGACCATCACACGGATCGGCAATTCCCAGGGCGTCATGTTTGACGCCGCTTTGATGGATTTGGCGCACCTCAAGGCCGGCGACCAGGTGAACGTCGAAGTCCACGAAGGCGGCACGATCACGCTCACGCCGTTGCGACCCAGGCCGTCGCGCGCGGAGGTCTCGCGAGTGATCCAGACCACGATGAAGGATTACGCCCGGACGATGAAGAAACTGGCATGAGCGCCTCACCCGGAATCTACTTTCACCTCACGGTCGAGATCGTGCGGGAGGTTCTCGATGAAGCGATTGCGAAGTATGGCGGGTCGGACGGCGTGCGGGATATCGCTCTGCTCGAATCGGCCGTGGCTGCGCCCCAGGCGACTTTTGGCGGCAAGTCGCCTTACGAAGACCTGGCCGAGATGGCGGCGGCGTACTTGTTTTATCTGTGCCGGAACCATCCGTTTATTGACGGCAACAAGCGGACGGCGCTGGGCGTTTGCATTGTGTTCCTGCGGTTGAATGGCATCGAACCCGAGGCCGATGGGCCGGAGTGGGAGGACCTGACTCTGGGGGTGGCGGCGAGCGCGCTGGATCGCCACGAAACCACGGCGCGATTGCGGAAACTTCTGCCGAAAGAGTGAATGAGACGCGTTACCTGGTCATCCGCGTAAGCAAAGCCAGGAAGGCCGCGCGGAGGGAGTCAACGAGTGGCGCGCCCGCCGCGACTCGAACGCGGGACCCCCTGCTTAGAAGGCAGATGCTCTATCCAACTGAGCTACGGGCGCAACCGTTGCCCTGAATGTGCCCGATCACGCGCGGCTTGGGAAGAGGGGAATGGCGGGGGGGGGAACGGCGCCACGCCTCTGCCACGTTGGGGAGGAATTGAACGGCAGTCAAAAGGCGGCTCGCCCGAGCTCACCCGAGGCGGCGTCGACTCTGGCTGGGCAGGCCGGCCAGGAACTGCCGAGACACCGTCAAAGGGTCAGGTCCGCTGATCCTCAGTTTTGGCCGGGCGGTTGATCCGCGGATTGTCTGTGACCTGGCCGGTGGGCGGCACCAAATATTAAGCAAATCTGACCCCTCGGCCCATGGAAAGCGGACCCAACATGTGCGGTCACGAAATGCACACGGGGAGACGCTTCGGTGCGTTTAGCCGTTCGCCCGAGGTAATCCCATGCCGCACGGGAAAACTGCCAGTTCTGGAGTGAATCGAAGGCAGCGAATTGATACGCCAGCACAATCAGCCAGAACTCGACTTGAAAACCCGGCTTCGATACCTTGTGCCGCAACCGGCGCTGCGCAAGAAACGCCCCCGGCCAACCGTGAAGCGGATGACATCACCCACGGCGGGCCGCTTGTGACGCTCGGCGAAATCGCGGCGATGCAGAAAGACCTTGCTCTTCCCGACCTGAAGAAAGCCGTAACCCTTCTCGTCGTCCCATTCGACAATCTTGGCGGTCGATGATGACTCAAGGGCGATGGGCATGGAGTGGCCTCATATTTCACCGCTGAAGGCGCGGTGAAGCGGGGACTGGAACGGGTCTTCCAACCGCTGGCGGTTGGCGGCTGGCGGCTTGACTGGATTCCAGTTCACGGATTTCCTTCACCCGCTGGGCGAACTCTTCCTGCAACGGTAGCGGTGGAACATGAATGCTCAAGCGCTTTATGATGGTTGAGTTCCATCCCTCCATAATCGATCCCTTGGCGACTGCTCGCGTTTGCCTGCGAACACCCGCGTCGAAAAGGAGCGAACCCCACAGGTGGCGAGGATGCAGGCGTTTGCGGTTCACGCTCGCGACGCAGAGACGCTTGGTGCTGATACCGACGGATTGTCAGGTCGGAACGAAACGCCTTGAGCCAGTCCGGGGTGATGACTTCGCTCATCAATGGCCGAGGCGGTTGAGGATTCTTCAGCCGCAGCCGTTCCAAGTCGGCAACTCGCCGAATTGCCCTGAGGAAGTCCGCCTTCTTCATATATGTCCCTTTTCTCCCGTGTCAGTTGCTTGACGCGGACACGGCAGACGTGTTGCTCATGCCATCAGTGGACGGCGGAGCCACATCGCTTGGTCTCAGCAAAACGACCACAGGCCCCCTCCCAAACGCCAGCCGAGCAACCTTCCTGCTCTCAGGTTCCAGGATGCAAACCTGATCCTCCCCAAGTTGGAAGACAACCTGTCCCGATGGCAACTGCGCGGCATTCCTGATGTACCAGGCCGCGAATGGCGTTTCAAATGCGAGATGGAAGTCGGCCTTGCTTTGGTTGTTCTCCACCGTCACCCCTTCCACTGGCCAGTACCCCGTGTAAGCCTCCCATATCGAATTCGTCATTCCCCCCACAGGCAACACACGTCCGAAGTTGAACCACGTGCCTTCAGTCTTCCTGTCCCACTCCTCGTCAAAGGCGATTTGCTCCTCCCTCAGCCCACCCAGGACCTCTCGAAGCGTGGGTTCGTCGCTGTTGTCCGTTTCCAATCGGGCGCTGACACCATACGGTCCTCCGTCGAGTTGGGACGGCAACACCACTAAACGATCCTCCGTATTGGTCGAGCCAAGGTGGAAGACCTGCTGGGTATGGCGTGTGCCAAAATCGAACTCATGAACGTTGCCGTCATCCTCGCCGATGTAATACACCGCCACGCCGTTCGGCAGGGCGAATTCCGACAACGGCACGATCACTCCCTGGGTGTACAGGCTCTTCCCGCTCGCCCCCCAGTACCACCCGAACAAGAAGACATAGCTGATGGTCTGTACCAAAAGGCACCCAACGAGGCTGCGGCGAAGCCAGGCCCGCTCTTTAAGGAAGCACAGCGCCACGAAAGGCCACTCCAGGACGAGGGTGATGAGGTAACTCACCCCGACTATGATCCACACCCAGCGCCAGGCGTTATACAATTCCAGGTCCAGGGATTGGGTGAATTGGCTTTGGAGCCAGGACAGGCCGAACCATGCCGAGGCGTAGTTGGCGGCGATCATCAACGCCATCGCGGCGATCTTCCGCAGTCTGAAGACCCAGGCCAGGACCAGTCCCTCGCCGACGCCAATAAGAAAGTTGCCGAATACCAGGTGGAGCATTCCTGCCCACATCAAGGGTGTGCCCGCGTTTGCCAGAACGGTAGTGGAAGTTGTCAAGAGGGCGGCGAAGGCGAAAATCCAGTGGCGATGCGACCGCCAGCCGAGGTTCTTGCCAGTCTCACTACTGTCGCCTGTCATGGGAGCCACCCTATCAGGAGGAGTCGGTGGTGGCACGCTTGAATGGCCGGTGGGCGGCACTAAACATTAAGCGGATTCTGACCCCTCGGCCACGGGGCGTGGTCCGCGATAGGGATTGACGGCAAACCTGGAACGTAATCGCCAAAGCGCCCCGGGTGATGGCCCGGGGCGCGAGTGTGGATCGCCCGTTATCGGGTGCTACCGGCCGGTGGGCTTCAGTAGCGGATCACGATTTGATTGCCACTGGATTCAATGGTGATGTTCAGGGCAGTCCCGGCGTTGACCCGGTAGAACCGGACGGCTCCGGAGGGAGCGATCGTGATCGTGCGGGCATCCGTATTGATGTTGGCTCCGGATTCGACGCTGTAAGGGCCCGTGACCGTGGTGGCGGAAACGAGTTGGATTTCGGGTTCCGCTTCCACCTCGGTGTAGGCGGCGAGGGCAGCGGCATTGAGCGGGTCGTTCAGGAGGATCCGGGTGCCGGAGTCCAGATCGACCGAGAACCACTCGACGTGGGCACCGCCCCCGCGCTCGTACCAGACCATGCGGAGGGGGTAGAAGCCCGAGACGGGCACGACGAAGTCGTAAGTCTCATTGGCCGGTCCGCCGTTGCGGAAAGCCAAAGGCGCGGCGGCGCGATCCTCGAAGTTCGCGACATCCTGCACCTTGTAGCCGTCGTCGCAATGCGCGCCGAAGCGATAAACGCCGGCGGCGAGTTCGACGTAGGCGGTGATTTCCATGGCA
>JAHDYP010000055.1:17979-37007 GCA_023383055.1 Verrucomicrobiota bacterium
CGTGGGCGCCGGTGATTCCGGGGATGGCCGCGTCATTGGGGAAAGACCCGTCGGCGCTGCCGGGACCGCTCTCCGAGAAGTTGATCACGTCGGCCTGGACGGAGGTATCGACCACATTCGGGATCGTGGAGTTCGGGTCGAGTTGAGCTTCAGCGCGCAAGAGGCTGTTTTCGAGGTTGGATCCGGCGGGTGCCTGGACGACGCGGACGTTGAATCCGCGGGTGATGCCGGGGCCGGAGCGGCGATGGGCGGCATTCAAAGCTTTGTAGGCCAGGGTGAAGCTCCACTCGGTCTCGAGCGGGACATCGTTGCTGTCGGTGTAGTTGATCCGCGCCGTGACCACGGTGCCGGTGGGGGGCAACGGGCTGAGGTCGTAGGTGACCACCGCGCCGCTGGCGGTGGGCGTCACCGTGGCGGGAACCGTGGTGCCGCCGATGGCGAGCACGACGGAGTCGGTCTTGAGCGTCGAATCCCGGTTTTCGATTTCGACGCGGATGGACGGACGGACGGAGGTTTCGATGCCGCCAGCCGGGGGCGAAAGCGCCACAATCACCGGGCTCACGGCGCCGGGGTCGGGCACGGGTCGGAAGACGAGGTAATTGAGCAGGCGCCGACCGTCGCCGGGATCCGGGGTGACTTGACGGAGTTTGAAGGTGGTGACGCCGGAGAGGCGGAGGACCTGTTTGTTCAGTCCCGTGCCATCCGTGAGGGCGAAGTTGCCGTACTGGAAACCGGTGGTGGTGCCCAGGAAAGAACCGAGCAGCGTGGTGGTCTGATTCGGTTGGGTGCGGTCGCTGGTGACCAATTCGAGGGTGCTTTCCCCTCGGGACATGTTGGCGAGCGACTGGCGGAGATAGACTTCGTAGTGGCCGGTGGGAAAGGTCCGGGTGTAATTGAGCCACTCATCAGCGACGATGTCGCCGACGTCGTAGTCAAAGACGAAGGCGGCGCTGCCGCCGGCTTCGATATAACGCGGGCGGGCATGATCGAAGGTGTGTTGCATGCGCACCGGGTCATCCATGCGGTAGGGCAGGTTGGGATCGTCCGGGTTGGGAGGATTGGGGATGGGTCGGGTATCGGAGTAATCGACCTCGGGGGTGCCGATTTGCCAACTGTAGCCGTCCGCGGAGAAGCTCTGTTCGACCGACGGGATCGGATCGTTGATGAACCGGCCGCTCTCGAAGTTGTAGTCTTCGACCTCGACGACGATGTTGTCGGTGCGGAAGGTGTCGATGCGAAGCAGGCGCTCGGTGACGAGGCCTTCGGCGTCGACCGCTCGGAGGGTGACGTGGTAATCGACGTTGTCCTCCAAGGGGGTGAGGGTGGCGATCCGGTTCGTTCCCGTTCCGGTCAGGTTGAGGCCGTTGCTGGTGTTGAACTCGGTTCCGTTGAGGATCACCGAGATGCCTTCGTTGACCAGATCCTTGTCGTCGCGGACGCGGAACGAGATTGCGGTCGAGGTGGGTTGGAAGTTCGCGTAATCGGCCGGTTGCACATCGGTGATGAGCGGCGCGACGTTGTCCGAGAGTGGCGGGGCGACAACGACGGCGTTGTCGTAGAACACGGTGTAAGTGCCGATGGCGGCATTGAACTGCTGGTAGCAATAGAGTGTGAAATAGCCCGTGGTGATGTAAGGGGCCGCCGGGTCATCCGTTCCGTCCTGCATGACATCGGCCGCCAGCGTATCCACCACCGTGCGTTCCCAGAGGACGGCACCGTCGGAGCGGTCGAGGATTTTGCCGGTAACCGTCACCTGGTCTTCTTCGGCGTCCAGGGTTAATACCAGGGTGATATCCTCGTTGGGCAGTTCGGCGGTGGGACTGTCGTCGGCGACGAAATACTTCTGCACGCCTTTGGTGATCAGCACGTCGGTAGAGTCTTTGGCCAGACCATAACCGCCGAGCGTGCCGGGGTTGTTGTTGCCGGTGTTGGGGATGAACGCGAGGACGGCGTAGGCGTCTTCGCCGGAGGATTCAACGACATCGACGCGGAATTCGAGGTGTTTTTCGGTGGCGAGGTCGAAGACGCGGCTGGTTTTCTGACTGGCGGTGAAGATGTCCTGGCCGGCCGGAGGCAGGTCGAAACGGAACTGCCCGCTGGATTCGGTGGGCAGACCGAAGCCGGGCACGAAGGTGAAATCGGTCCAGTCGGTTTTCGTGTTGTCGTTGAAATCGTCGAGGACGGTGGTGACGGGGGCATCGGTCACGAAGACTTCCGCGTTATCGTAGGTCACGGTGTAGGAGGTGATGGCGGCGTTGAACTGTTGGTAGCAGTAAAGGGTGAAATAGCCGGTGGTGATGTACGGCGCCGCGGGATCGTCGGTGCCGTCCTCCATGACATCGGCCGCCGGGGTATCGACCACGGGCCGCTCCCAGATGACGGAGCCATCGCTCCGGTCGATGACCTTGCCGGTAATGGTCACGTTACCTCCCTGGACAACCAGGGTGAGCACCAGGGTGATGTCCTCGTTCTTGAGTTCAGCGCTCACGCTGTCATCGGCGACAAAGTACTTCTGGACGCCTTTGGTGATCAGCACGTCGGTGGGGTCTTTGGCCAGGCCGTAGCCGCCGAGCGTGCCGGGGTTGTTGCCGCCGGTGTTGGGGATGAACGCCAGCACGGCGTAAGAATCCTCGCCGGACGAGGCCGCGAGATCGACCCTGAACTCGAGGGTGCGGCCTTCTTTGAGTTCGAACACTTCGCTGGTCTTCTGGCTGGCCGTGAAGATGTCCTGGCCGGCGGGCGGCAGGTCGAAACGGAACTGCCCGCCGGTCTCGACCGGCAGACCAAAGCCCGGGACGAAGGTAAAGTCCGTCCAGTCGGTTTTGGTGTTGTCATCGAAGTCGTCGAGGACGCGTGCCTGCCCCGAGACGGTGGTGGCGACGATTAGCGCCAGGGCTAAGATGCATCCGAGTGGAGTATGCCAGGATGGTTTTTGCGGGTACATAGCATTTGCTGGTTGAGTGGTTGACGCATGGTAGTAAGGCAGATGTTCCCGTTTCCGTCAATCTCTACGGGTTTGGAAATCACGGTCCGGGCGGCGGCGTCCGGCTTGCCCCTGGGAGTTGAAAGGGGTCTAATCCGTGCCCATGAGCGAACCGTCAGCCGACTTGCGCTATTCGACCACGGATCCGGTTACCGTCCTGGAATTCAAAGATGTTCTGCGGCGTTCCGGACTGGCCCCGCGTCGGCCGGTCGAGGACGCATCCTGCCTTGAAGGGATGCTCCGGCACGCGAACCTGACCGTGACCTGCTGGCGGGAAACCCTCCTGATTGGGATTGCCCGTTCGGTCACGGATTTCCATTACTGCTGTTACCTGTCTGATCTGGCGGTGGATGCCGCGCATCAGCGGCAGGGGGTGGGCAGGAGGCTCATTCAACTGACACAAGGCAGGCTCGGCCCGCGGGCGCAGATCATACTGCTGTCGGCTCCGGCTGCCGTCGAATACTACCCTCGCATCGGTTTCGAGCGGCATGCCCAGGCCTGGGTTTTGCCGCGGGACGCGTCCGTGGACGGGATGAAGCAACGGAGCTGACTTGGGCGGGGGTAAAGGACTGGAGGCTGGGATATTCCCGTTAGCGTCCGGCGTCGTGAGCTCAGGATGCAGGCGTGGCGACCTCGGCGGTCGCTTCGGGGCAAACCTCAAAGGTGCCTCCCTTGGCGATGGCGAGGACAGCCAGGGCGACGTAGTGGACTTCGGGCGACAGCCCCAGGCCTTCGGCCGAGATCATGTTTTGGAGGCCGGCGGCCAAACCGGCGGCATCCGCTTCTGACACAGCTCCGGACAGATATGGATTGATGTGAGGCACGATGAGCTGGGTTTCCCACGAGGCGGACGGCGCCGGACCTTCGATGCGTTCGGGCTTCCAACCGTGAAACCCGACGAGATGGAGGATCTTGCACAGGGTCTTTGAGTCGATCCGCATCCGGCGTCCGGTCCCAAGACTGATCAATTCGATCTTCACGGAGAGTCCATTGAGCACGGGGAATGCCCAGCCCGGTTTCGGGTGGGCGGCCGCCGGAGTGGCCGCGACCTGGAGTTTGGACGTTATTCGAATTGGACTACATCGCGCACCTCATCGCATCCTTCATCCCACACTTTGTCTCCCCTGCGACGAAGGGTAAGACAAAGTGCCGGATTAAGGCCCAGAAACCAGATCGACAAACATCAAGAATGTCCAAAGTCCAAAGGCCGCAGCCACTGGAGTGGCTGCGGCCGATCGAAACGGAATGGAATTTCCTTATTGCTGCAGACGGAAGTACTGACCCGGTTCCGTGGTATTGAGGGTGACGGAATTGCCGGTCACGCCCGGGACCGGAGTCCAGGAGGAGGCGGGCAAGGCCGGAGCCGACGTCAGCGTATAGCCGGTTGCATCCGCCGGCCATGACAGGGTGAGGCTCGAGCCGACCAGGGCGAACGAGATCGTGGGCGGCGTGGGTGGCGGTTGGACGGTCAGGACCACCGGGATCCCGTCCGCCGAGGGTCCGCCGAGCGATTCGATCTCCGCGTTCGACAGTCGGCCGGCGCGGATCTGCACGGCATTGACCCACCACTCACGGCGTTCGTCCTCGTCGCCGTCGCCGAACAGAACCGCGGTGGGCAGCAGGGCGCGGCGGGGATTGTCGAGGCCCTGGTTGGCGGTCCAGTTGTCCTGGAAGATGCCGTCCACGTATTTGACCACGACCGGGGGAGTGGCGGCCATGTCGTAAGCGGCGACGACGCGATGCCATTCGCCGGCGGTGAAGATGCCGGTGCCGTTGTAACCTTCACTGCCCTGGCCGAAGTTGCCGCCCTGCCAGAAGAGGTCGCCGTCGTCGGCGTTTTCCGGGGAGCTAACCTGCCACATCGAGGCGGCGCCTGGCCCCGTGGTGCCGATCAGGACATCCATGACGAGGGTGTATTGGTTCACCCGGGTGCCGCCGCCATTGGGCGGGATGAGATGTTCCATGACGTAACCGATCTCGCGGCTGAGATCGCCGGGGACGTACATGACGTTAGCGATCTGGCCGTCGATGTCGGGCACACCCAGATCCGCCGTGGTGCCGAACAGGGTGTTCGTGGCGGTGCGTTCGTGCAAGTACTGGAGAGGCGAACCGATGCTGGCACCGAGATCGCGGAACGTGAAGTCCCATTGGCCGGTGACCGTACTGCGCGGGGTGGCGATGGGGATGCCGTCGGCACTGGGGCCGCCGAGGGCGAAGATCTGGGCATCCGTCAGTTTGCCTTCGCGGATCTGGATGCTGCTGACCCACATCTCGCGGCGTTCGTCCTGGTCGCCGTCGCCGAATAGAACCGCGGTAGGCAGCAAGGCGCGGCGGGGATTGTCGAGGCCCTGGTTGGCGGTCCAATCGTGCTGTTTGATGCCATCCACGTATTTGGTGACCACGGGGGTGGCGGCGGCCATGTCATAAGCGGCCACCACGCGATGCCAGGCACCGGGGGTGAAGGTGCCGCGACCGAGGTAACCGTCGGTGCCCTGGCCGAAATTGCTTCCTTGCCAGAAGAGGTCGCCGTCGTCGGTGTTTTCAGGGGAGCTGATTTGGAAGAGAGAAGCGGCGCCAGGGCCGGTCTCCGCGATGAACACGTCCATGATCAGGGTATACTGATTGACGCGGGTGCCGCCGCCGTTGGGCGCGATGCGGTGCTCCATGACGTAACCGATCTCCCGGCTTAGATCGCCGGGCACGCGCATCACTTTGGTGGGCTCGCCGTCGATCTCGGCCACGCCCAGGTCGGTCGTGGTGCCGAACAGGGTGTTTGTCTGGGTGCGCTCGTGCAAGTATTGCAGCGGTGAGCCAATCGTCGCCGACAGGTCGCCGAATTCGAAGTCCCATTGGCCGGTCACGTTGCTGGCCGGCAGCACGAGCGGCACGCCTTCGGCCGTCGGGCCACCCAGCAAGGCCAGTTGCGCATCGGAGAGCCGGCCTTCGCGGATTTGGATACTATTCACAAACATGGCGCGGCGTTCGTCCTGGTCGCCGTCACCGAATAGCACCGCGGTGGGGAGCAGGGCGCGGCGAGGGTTGTCCAAGCCCTGGTTGGCGGTCCATTCATCCTGTTTGATGCCGTCGACGTATTTCACCACGAGAGGCGGGTTGGCGGCCATGTCGTAGGCGGCGGCGACACGATGCCAGGCGCCGGCGGTGAAGGTGCCCTTGCCACGGTAACCGTCGGTGCCCTGGCCGAAATTTCCCTGCTGCCAGAAGAGGTCGCCGTCGTCGTTGTTTTCGGGTGAGCTGATCTGAAGCAGCGAGGCCGCGAAGGAGCCGGTCTCGGCGACGAACAAATCCATGATCAGCGTGAACTGGTTGACGCGGGTGCCGCCGCCGTTGGGGGCGATTCCGTGATCCATGAGATAACCGATGTTCTTGTCCAGATCGCCGGGAACGGACATCACGCGCGCCGGTTGGCCGCCGATATCAGGGATGCCGAGAGCGGTCGTGGTGCCGAAAGTGGTTTTCTGCGCGGTCACACCGGCGGCTCCGTCCAGATAAGCGAGCGCTTGTCCCACGGTGGCGGACAAGTTGCCGGACTCAAAGTCCCATTGACCGGTCACCGGATTCACGGCGCCGCCGCTGGGGGTAATCCCGAATTGCCATTCGCGGGTTTGCGCCAGCCCGGTTGAATCCGAGTAATCGAGCCGGATCTGATTGAACACCTCGGAGCGTGCCGGATCGGGCGCATACTCGATCGTGGTGCGACTTCCTTCCCGTGTCACCGTCGCCGTCACCTGCTCGCCGTTGAGCGACAGTCGCACGGAGTTCGGGTTCAGAGCGGTCGAGCCATCGAGGAGGAGAATCGAGATCGGTTCCGCGGGGTCGATCCCGGACGACCCGGCCAGCGGACTGACCTGGGCGACGTAGGGCGCGTTGGCCGTGGCGACCGTGGTGTTGCGATAGGCTTTGATCGCCCGGGGATCGTTAAACATGTCGTTGACCGGCAGGCGGACTTCCGTGGGCCCGGCAAAGTTGTACCACTGCAGGTTGGCGGCGCGCTTCGTCTGCCAATAGACGATCCGGAAGGGATAGATACCCGCCACCGGAGCCTGGACGGTCCAGCGGTTTTCGATGTGCTGGTTGGAGACGAACGGCTGGGCGATGCGCTGGTACTCCGCCACCCTGGTGGCGAACAAATCGCGCGGATTCGCTCCCACAAAGACCTGGTAACCGTCGTCGTCGTTCACATCCGTACGGTCGGCGCTCGCGCTCACACCCAAAGTGTGCTCGCCCGCCGACAACTCAAGATAGGCCACCACCTCGACCGCGAAATGATCCGTGTGACCACCCGTACCGGGGATGCCGGGAAAGGGGTCGCCGAGGAACTCCGCGAGCACGATGCCATCCTGGTCGGTCACCTCGAAAAGCTCAACGCCATCCTTTTCGAAATTGACCTCATTGACGAAATAGCTCCCGCCGGGGTTGGGCCCGGCAATGGCCTCATTCGGAATCAGCACCCCTTCACTATCGGTCAGGGTGCCGTTGAGCTGTCGTGTCGCGCGCAGAAAACTGTTGGCCACCGGGGCATCCGATGGCGCCTGGGCGCTGCGGACGATAATGCCGCGGGTGGTTGAGGAGCCGAGCGGGCCGGCGGCGGAGGCCGGCAGGGTGACCGTAGCGGCCTGTGGGGAGATCAGGGCCGCCGAGGTGGTGGCGAGGAGTAAGAGATAATGTATGCGTTTCATATTCCGGAATGGTCTTATGCGAATCACAATGCCTGCTCATATAGGGACGCCGAGGTTTTGGCAAGCGCATTGCCCCGCAGTTATTTTACGGGCCGGCACAGCCGGGGTTTCAATCCTCGGGGCGTTCGCCGTGCGGGGCCATTTTGACGAGCCGGGGATCGAAACGACCGAGCACCTCCACCAGATCGGCCTGGGCAGCCATGACCTGGTGGATGTCCTTGTAGACTCCGGGGACTTCATCCAAACCGGCGGAGAGCAATTTGACTCCGCGTTCCTTCAGGATGCGATTGACCTTGCCCCACTCGAAGGTTTGGAGGGCTTTGGTGCGGCTCATGACGCGGCCGGCGCCATGCGAAGCCGATCTCAGGGAATCGGGATTGCCTTTGCCCCGCACGAGAAAACCGGGGGACGCCATCGAACCGGGGATGATGCCCAGGACGCCCTCGCCGGCGGGGGTGGCGCCTTTGCGGTGAACGACGACATCGCGCTCGACGCCTGCGATCGGGTGTCGTTCTTTCCAGGCGAAGTTATGGTGGTTTTCGACGTCCAGCAGCACGCCGAGGCGGAGGTGGCGCGCGATGTGTTGGTGGATGAGCGAGTGGTTGGCCGCGGCGTAGCGACCCATCAACTCCATGGCCGCCCAGTATTCCTGTCCCTCATCCGAGTCGAGCGCCAGCCAGGCCAGGTGCCGGTGTTCTTTCGGCAGTTCGGGATGTTGGTTCATGGCCAGCTTGCTGTAGTGGGCGCAGACCAGGGCACCCGTGCCGCGGCTGCCGCTATGGCTGAGCAGCGCGACGTATTCGCCGGCCGGCAGGTCGCCGATCGGCTCCCCGGCGGTGAAGAGCCCGAACTCGACGAAGTGATTTCCGCTGCCGCTGGTGCCAAGTTGCGCCCAGGCGCGATCCTGGTTCTGCCGGGTGATCGGGCTGACGGTCCAGTCGGCCTCGAGGACTTCATGGTCGCGGCGGTGTTGAAAGTTCGCGCCGACGCCGAAGCGGGTTTCGGTTTCGATGGCTTTGATCAGCCGTTCGCGTTGACGATCCAGTTCACGCACCGGCAGGTCCAGGACGGTAAGTTTCATGCGGCAGGCGATGTCGACCCCGACGGCATAGGGGATCACGGCATTCTCGGTGGCCAGGACCCCTCCGATCGGCAGCCCGTAACCCACATGCGCGTCCGGCATCAGCGCCCCCGCCACCGCGACGGGGAGTTGGCAGGCTCGTCCCATTTGGTTGACGGATTCGGGCTCGAGGTTCTCGCCCCACTGTCGCCACGTGGCGGGAGCGGCGCGCAGGGGCCGTTCGGAGCGGAGGAGCGCGCGGGCGAATTCTCCGCGGAGTTCATCGTCGACGAATCCCTGGGGATGGTGGACCACCGCCTCGAGGTCGGCGGCGAGGTTGGCCCGGTCGAGGCCCTTCAAAATGTAGCGGGAGATGAGTTCGATGCCGCGCCGGGTGGCGTCGCCGGGGGGGACGCCCAGTCGGATGAGGTCTTTGGTGTTCATGGGGGCGGTGGGGGTATTGGTGGCAAGACTTGTAGTTCCCGGGGCGGGGTACGTCAATCCGCGCCGGGTGGCGCAGGCCATCAACGGACTGCCCGCCGCATCAACCGATCGCGCAGCCGCAAGGGCCTGGGATAAGCCGCGGAATTGAACCCGGAGATGTTGGGCTTGCAGGTGTTGTCCGGTTTTGTAGATACTCGCCGACATGCACACCGCTTTTGGCCCCTTGCATCCCGGGCATTCGCGATTTCGGACCAGGGTTGGGTGGTTGAATTCGGTGGGATCAGGACCGGCTCTTCTGCTATGACGTCCGACGGGAATAAGACCATGAAGACCATGAGCGCGAGCTACGTGATCGGGCTGGATTACGGGACAAACTCCGTGCGGGCCTTGCTGGTGAACACGGCCAACGGGCGCGAGTTGGGCACCGCGGTGTGGAACTATGAGCAGGGCGATGCCGGTATCCTGCTGTCGCGCGATCCGAATCTGGCGCGTCAGCATCCAGGCGATTATCTGAAGGGCGCCGAGCGCGCGATCCGCGGGGCGCTGCGGGATGCCCGGCGGCAGGATCCGAAGTTCAAGCCGGAGCAGGTGATTGGGATGGGGGTGGACACGACGGGGAGCACGCCGATCCCGGTCGATCGCGAGGGTCAGGCGCTCGCGCTGCGGCCGAAGTTCGCGCGGGATTTGGCGGCCATGGCGTGGCTGTGGAAGGATCACACGGGCGTGGCCGAAGCGGCCGAGATCACCGCGTTGGCGCGGGAATGCCGGCCCCAGTATCTGGCCAAGTGCGGCGGGGTCTATTCGAGCGAGTGGTTTTTCAGCAAGCTGCTGCATTGCCGTAGGACCGCGCCCAAGGTGTTCGAGGCCGCCTACAGCTGGGTGGAGTGCGCGGATTGGATTCCGGCGATGCTGACCGGGACGGCGGCACCCGAGCGACTGAAGGTGGGGGTGTGCGCCGCGGGCCACAAGGCGATGTACCACGACGCGTGGGGGGGATATCCGGATGCGGAATTCCTGGGCAAGCTCGATCCGAAGCTGGGCGCGCTGCGTGCCCGACTGGCCCCCAAGGCTTATGCGGTGGACCAGGCGGTGGGCGGATTGACGGCGGATTGGGCGCGGCGGACGGGTCTGCCGGCAGGAATTCCGGTGGCGGTCGGCGCCTTCGACGCGCATCTCGGGGGCGTGGGTTGCGGGATCGGGCCGGGGACACTCGTCAAGATCATCGGGACGAGCACGTGCGACATGATGGTGGTGCCATCGGACCAGGAGCTGGCCGATATTCCGGGACTGTGCGGGATTGTGCCGGGCAGCATTCTGCCGGGGTATTACGGGCTGGAGGCCGGGCAATCGGCGGTGGGTGACATTTTCAACTGGTTCGTGAATTTCATTCAGCCGGGCGGGCCGAAGGCCGGGTCCCATGCGGCGCTGAGCCAGGGGGCGGCAAAGCTGGCGCCGGGCGAGTCCGGACTGTTGGCGTTGGACTGGAACAACGGCAATCGGACGATCCTGGTTGACCAGCGTTTGACGGGATTGATGTTGGGACAGACGCTCTACACCACGCCGGCGGAGATATACCGGGCTTTGATTGAGGCCACGGCATTTGGAGCGCTGACGATCATCAACCGGTTCGAGGAATACGGCGTGCCGGTCAGGCAGATCGTCAACTGCGGCGGGATCGCGGAGAAGAACCCGCTGGTGATGCAGCTTTACGCGGACGTGACGGGGCGGCCGATGCGGGTGTCGCGTTCGGCGCAGACCTGCGCGCTGGGGGCGGCGGTGGCCGGCGCGGTGGTGGCAGGGGCGCATCCCGGTTTCAGCGCGGCCCAGCGGGCGATGACCGGGCTCAAGCCGCGGGAGTTCCGGCCGAACGCGGCGGCGCACCGGGTTTATCGTGAATTGTATCCGTTGTATCGGCAGGTTCACGACGCGTTTGGGACCTCGGAGTGGCAGGGGAACCTGCAGGGCGTGATGAAGGCCTTGCTCGAGATCCGAGGCCGGGTCCGGCGTTGAACGGGGCGAACCAACATGCTGACCAAACTCAAGCAGGCGGTCTGCGCGGCCAACCTCGAGTTGGTGGCCAGGGGGTTGGTGGTGGAGACCTGGGGCAACGCGAGCGCCATCGATCGCGCGGGCGGCCGGGTGGTGATCAAGCCTTCCGGGGTGCCATACGATCGGTTGACGCCGGCTGACATGGTGGTGGTCGACCTCCAATCCGGGCGGGTGCTCGAGGGCAAGTACAAGCCGAGCTCGGACACGCCGACGCACCTGGTGATGTATCGGTCGTTTGCGGGGATGGGCGGCATTGTGCATACGCACAGCCTGCTGGCGACGGCCTGGGCGCAGGCGCGCCGGCCGATCCCGGCCCTGGGCACCACCCACGCCGACTATTTTCACGGACCGATCCCCTGCACGCGGGCGCTGAAACCGCGGGAGATCGAGCGCGATTACGAGGCGAACACGGGCGCGGTAATCGTCGAGGCCTTCGCGGGTCGGGAACCGCTCGATTGCCCGGGCGTGCTGGTCGATCGGCATGGTCCGTTCACGTGGGGCCGGACGGTGGCGGTGGCGGTGGAGAATGCGGCGGTGTTGGAGCATCTGGCGTTGCTGGCTTCGGCCACGCTTCGGCTGGCGCCGGGGATAGGTCCGATGCCGGCCGCACTTTTGAAAAAACATTTCTTTCGGAAACACGGTCCCGGCGCCTATTACGGGCAGTCGCCGGGGTGACTCGATTCCGAACCAAAACAACCTGAACAGAACGCATATGAAGATTCGAAATGGCAGGCGGGGAGCGCGGTCGTGGGCCGCCGTGGGTGTGGCGGTGTTGCTGGCGGGCTGCGCTTCGACTCCGGACGGCAAGGGACAGATCAGTCGCGGACCCTTCGGGGTGGCGCCGGACGGCACGCCGGTGGACATCTACACCTTGCGGAACCGCCAGGGGGCCGAGGCGCGGATCTGCACGTATGGCGGGATCGTCGTGTCGCTGATGGTGCCGGATCGGCAGGGGCGGTTGGGCGATGTGGTGCTGGGGTATGCCACGCTGGCGGAGTACATCAAGGAGAACCCGTATTTTGGGAGTCTGATCGGGCGATACGGCAACCGGATCGCGAAAGGCAAGTTCGTGCTGGATGGGAAGGAGTACAGCCTGGCGGTGAACAACGGCCCCAATCATCTCCATGGCGGTTTGAAAGGATTCGACAAGGTGGTGTGGCAGGCCCGCGCCTACCTGAGCGATCAGGGTCCCGCGCTCGAACTGACCTACCTGAGCCCCGACGGCGAGGAGGGGTATCCGGGAAACCTGAGCGTAAAAGCACTCTACACCTGGCGCGAGGATAACACCCTCCGCCTCGATTACACGGCCACGACCGATCAGCCCACGATACTGAACCTGACGCAACACTCCTATTTCAACCTGGCCGGGCAGGGGGACATTCACGGGCACGAGGTGATGATCAACGCCAACCGGTTTACGCCCGTGGACGAGACGCTGATCCCGACCGGGGAACTGCGGCCGGTGGATGGCACGCCGTTCGATTTCCGGCGGCCGACGGCGATCGGAGCGCGGATCAACCGCGCCGATCAGCAACTCAAGTTCGGCAACGGCTACGACCACAACTGGGCAATCAACAATCCAACGGGCCAACTCGAACTCCAGGCGCGGGTTTATGAACCGACCTCGGGCCGCGTGCTCGAGGTGCTTTCGACGGAGCCGGGCCTGCAGTTTTACAGCGGCAATTTCCTGGATGGCACCATCACCGGGAAGGGGGGCTGGAAATACCAGTTCCGCCATGGCTTCTGCATGGAACCGCAGCATTACCCGGATTCACCCAACCAACCCGAGTTCCCGTCGGTGGTGTTGCGCCCGGGTGCGACGTACCGGAACACGATCATGTACCGGTTCTCGGTCAGATAGGGACCCGCGGAGATGGCGAGCGGGCTGAGATCTGGGATGGTCGGCGTTGGGGTGGGCGGGAGTATCCGCGAGGCGTGAGCTTCGCGGTTCGGTTGGATCAACGATCAGGGTTGCGACGAAGTTAGCGACGAAGCTCGAGAAGGACCGAGGCACCATACTTTATGAACACAATGACTCCGATGTTGGCGGCGGCCGGATCGACCCCGGCCTTTGGCGCGATCGATTGGCTGGTGATCATCGGGTACTTTGCCGTCCTGCTTGGAATCACCTGGTGGTCGATCTCGAAAAACAAGGATACCGCGGACGATTACTTTCTGGCGGGCCGACATCTCGGTTGGTTGATCATCGGGGCCTCGATTTTCGCCTCGAACATCGGGTCGGAACACCTGGTCGGGTTGGCGGGCTCGGGGGCGACCGACGGGGTGGCGATGGCGCACTACGAACTGCATGCCTGGTGCCTGTTGGTGCTCGGCTGGGTGCTGGTGCCGTTCTACACGCGGTCGAAAGTGTTCACGATGCCGGAGTTTCTGGAGCGCCGCTTTTCCGTGTCGGCGCGCTATGTGTTATCCATCATTTCGCTGGTGGCGTATGTGGTGACGAAAATTGCGGTGGGGATCTTCGCGGGTGGCATCGTGTTTGGAACACTTTTGCCCGAGATGCGGCTCGATCTTGGATTTACGGTGCTGAACAGTTTCTGGGTGGGCTCGATCCTGGTGATCCTGTTGACCGGAGCGTACACCGTGCTGGGCGGGTTGCGGGCGGTGGCCTACACGGAGGCGGTCCAGACGCTGGTGCTGGTGTTGGGCTCGGCGCTGGTGACGTGGTTCGGGCTGGCCAAGCTCGGCGGGTGGGGCGAGTTCCGCGAGGTATTGTCCTCCGATATGTTCAACTTGTGGAAACCGCTGATTCCGGCCGGCATGGAAGGGACCTGGGCGCCGGTGAAGGAGCCGGGCCGGATCGCCTGGTATTTCAACGGGAACTATCCGTGGCTGGGGATGCTGTTTTGCGCGCCGATCATCGGCCTGTGGTACTGGTGCACGGACCAGTATATCGTGCAGCGGGCGCTGGGCGCCCCGAATGAGCAGGAGGCCCGTCGCGGCGCGATCTTCGCCGCCTTCCTGAAGTTGCTGCCGGTGTTCATTTTCATCATCCCGGGAATGATCTGTTTTGCGTTGGCGAAGAGCGGGAAGGTGCCGGAACTGGCTTTCCTCGTGGGACCGGACGGGCAGGCGCTGCGGGACGAATCGCAGGGGGCGTTTCCGTTGATGGTGGCGCACGTGTTGCCGGTGGGGGTGCGGGGGATCGTGGTGGCGGGGTTGCTGGCGGCCTTGATGAGTTCGCTCTCGGGCGTGTTCAACGCGAGTTCGACGTTGTTCACGATGGACCTGTACCAGAAGCTGCGACCGAAGGCTTCCCAGCATCAGTTGGTCTGGATGGGGCGAATTGCGACCATCGCCATGGTGCTGATCGGTTTGATGTGGATCCCGGTGATCCAGGGGGCGAAAGGGTTGTATCATTACTTGCAGTCGGTGCAGGGGTACCTGGCGCCGCCGATCTTCGTGGTATTTTTCCTCGGGGTTTTCATGAAACGACTGAATGCCAAGGGTTGCCTGGCGGCGTTGGTGGTTGGCTTCCTGGTCGGCGTCTTCAGAATGATGGTCGACACCCCGGTGATGCTCGGCCTCGAGGGTTACCAGGACGGATATACGGAGGGCTCGTTCCTCTGGATCATCAACAACATCTATTTCCAATACTTCAGCCTGCTGATCACCCTCCTCTGCGTGGTGGTCATGGTGGCGGTGAGCTATCTGACCGAACCGCCGGATGAAGCCAGGCTCCACGGTCTGACCTTCGCGACGGTCAGCGACGAACATCGAGCCGAGACCCGGGCGAGCTGGGATAAGCGGGATGTGCTGGCCTCCGTGGCGGTGCTCATCCTGATCCTGATCGCCTATCTCTATTTCCAGGGTTGAGCCGCGGAGCGATGACTCCCGCGTCGTCGTGGACGCGGCGGAAAGTGGCGAACAGAAATGGCTTGCCTACCAAGCCGGGTGGCTCTAATGGATGGGCGCCGCGTCCATTAGTCGTGGTGGCGGTAGCAAGAACCTCAACTCTAAGCATCCTGTATATGATCAAACGAACATGGCTGGCATTGGTCATCCTGGGCATCCTGTTTTCGGGAACTTTTCGCGCATCGGCCTTGGACTTCAGTGTGGGCGGATTCGGCTCCTACTTCGATGCGGATGAAGGCGGTGACGCATATGGCGGCGGGGCGCTGGTGCGGATGGGGATCTTCAACTGGCTCGCGGTGGATGGGCGCGCCAGCTATCTGGAGCTGAGCGACTCGGATTTCAGCGTGGTGCCGCTGGAAGCGGCCGCGACCTTTCGGCTGCCGTTGCTGAAGCAAACGCTGGTGCCGTATGGCGGCGTGGGTGTGGGTTATTACCTCTATGATGAGGACAACGATTTCGTGGAGGTGGATGACGGCGTTGGCTTTTTCCCGGTTCTCGGATTGGAGTTTCGCTTTGGCAAGGAGAAACAGTGGGCGGTGTTTGGCGAGGCGCGCTGGTTGTTTCTCTCCACGGACATCGAGTCGGCAGGGGATGAAGTGCTGGAATTCGACGATGACGATATCGACGGTTTGGGGGTGAACCTCGGGCTGATCTATCGATTCTGAGCGGTTCCACGACATTTTCTATTGGTCAACCGGGGTGTCATTTGTTTCTATTTCGGCCAATCCGGGCTTCGGGATGGCTGAAACAGTCGACCAGATTTTCGTGCTTTTGAAGGGCTGGCTTGTGTCCATGCTGGCGGGTTGGTGCCCGCCGGAATGGCAGGAGACCGCCAGGGCGGTGTTGTCGGCGGCGATCAGCGTGAGCGCGATGCTCGGGGTGTTTCTCCTGCTGTTTGGGATTACGACCGTGCTCGAGCGAAAGGGGTTGGGGCGCATCCAGAACCGGTACGGGCCCAACCGCGTGGGGCCGTGGGGTTTTCTGCAATTCGTCGCGGACGGGATCAAGGCGTTGATCAAGGAGGATGTGGTGCCGCGGGCGGCGGATCGCTGGGTGCATTTCCTGGCGCCGATCGTTCTTTTGGTTTGCGTGATTGCGACCTTTGCGGTGTTGCCGGTGGGGCGGAACATGGTGCCGGTGGATCTGGATGCGGGGATCCTCTTCTTTTTTGCGGCGGGAGCCGCGAGCGAGCTCACGGTTTTCATGGCGGGCTGGGCGAGTCGAAACAAGTATTCGTTGTTTGGGGCGATGCGGGCGATCGCGCAGATGATCAGCTACGAGGTGCCGTTGATCCTGTCGGCGGTACCGGTGGTCATGATCGTGGGATCGCTTTCGACGGTCCGGGTGGTCGAGGCCCAGGCCGTGTATGCGGGCGGCTGGGCACAGTGGCACGCCTTCACGCCATGGGGTCTGGCGGGGCTGGTATTGTTCCTGATTGCCGCGACGGCGGAGATGAACCGGTCGCCCTTTGATTTGCCCGAGGGCGAGTCGGAACTGGTGGCGGGCTATTTCACGGAGTATTCGGGATTCAAGTTCGCGATGTTTTTCATCGCCGAGTATCTCGGCATGCTCGCCATGAGCGCCATGGCGGTGACGCTGTTCCTCGGGGGTTGGAGCGCGCCGTTCGCGTTTCTGACCTGGGTGCCTTCCTGGATCTGGTTTTTCGCGAAGCTGATGATGCTGGTGGCCCTGTTCATCTGGGTGCGGGGGACGGTGCCGCGGCTGCGGATGGATCAACTGATGAATTTCGCCTGGAAATTCCTATTGCCGATGGCGCTGATCAACATTGGGGTGGCCGGCGCGTGGCATTACCTGGCGCCGGGGGCCGGGCGTTGGGTGCTGACGGCCGGGGTGGTGTTGCTGGCTTACCACGGATTGAGCCGGTCGTTCGCGCTGCGGCGGCCAAAGCGGGTCTATCGTTACGCGGACTGAACCGACATGCGCCCGATCTTTCTTTTTCTGGCGATCCTCACCGTGGCGGGTGCGGTGGCGGCGCTCACGGCGCGGCAGTTGGTGCATGGCGCGTTGTATCTGGCCGGCGCGTTTGCGGGGCTGGCGTTGCTCTACCTCGGGTTGGGGGCGCAGTTCGTCGGCCTGGTGCAGATCCTGGTCTACGTGGGGGCGGTGGCGATTCTGATCGTGTTCGCGATTCTGCTGACCCGCAGCAGCGAAAGTCCGCAGGCTCAGCGGTGGGGACGAGCTCCGTGGGTGGGGTTGGGGATCGGGGGGCTGGTGTTTGGGGCGTTGGCCGTGGCGATCCTGAACAGCGCGGTGACCCAATCGCCGCCGTGGCCGGCCCACAGTGTGACGATGGACGCCACCGTGGCGCAGGTGGGTCGCAGTCTGATGACCGATCACGTGGTGGCGTTGGAAGCGATCGGGTTGCTCCTGACGGCGGCCTTGATCGGGGGAGCGCTGATCGCGCTGGATGAAGGCCGGAGGTTTGGAGGCGCTCCTGAGCTGGGAGAAAACTCGCCGGACGGGACAGTGACGCGCGGCATGCCTGAACCGTCCCACCCCGGCGCTTTGCCCCGCTCGGAAGGGGATCGAGGGGGCGGAGCTCACGCGGGTGGCCACGGCGAAGCGCGGGGAGGGGGGGCATGACGGCGTTGCACTACTACCTGTTGCTGGCGGCGCTGTTGTTCGCGATCGGGTTTGCGGGGGCTTTGACTCGGCGTCACGCGATTGTGGTGCTGATGGGGATCGAGTTGATGTTGAACGCGGCCAATTTGAATTTGATCGCCTTCTGGAGGTATGGCCCGCAACCGGAAGCGTTGACGGGGATGTTGTTTGTGGTTTTCGCGATCGGCGTGGCGGCGGCCGAGGCGGCGGTGGGCCTGGCTTTGATCATCGCCGTTTACCGGCATTACCGGACGCCGCAGGTGGATGAGATCCGGGAGTTGAAGGGTTGACGATGGAATGGATGGCGAGCCTGCTGTGGTCGATCCCGGTGTTCCCACTGGCGGCGGCGGGGATTTCGGCGCTGTGCGGGCGGGAGCGCCGGCGCACGAGCGCGGGGTTGGCTATTGGGGCGATGGTTGTGGCGCTGGCGATGTCGTTGGCCGCATTCGTGGCGACCCTGGGAGGCGCGTCGGCGGAGGGGATGGCGCGGTCCACGCGGACTGTGAACTGGCTGGGAGTGGGGGAGACCAGCCTGGCGTTGGGCTGGGTGTTGGATCCGTTATCGGCCTGCATGCTGGTGATGGTCAGCCTGGTGAGCCTGTTGATCTTCGTCTACAGCACGGGCTACATGACGGAGGACGACAACTACACGCGGTTCTTCTGTTTTCTCTCGTTGTTTGGGGGGGCGATGCTGGGGTTGGTCATCGCGAACAGCCTGCTGCTGCTGTTCATCTGCTGGGAGTTGGTGGGGCTGGCGTCGTATCTTCTGATCGGGTTTTGGTACCAGAAACCGAGCGCGTCGGCGGCGGCGAAGAAGGCATTCCTGACCACGCGGGTGGGGGATCTGGGGCTGTTCATCGGCATGATCTGGCTGTATGCCGAGACCGGGACACTGCTGTTTTACGATGGCGGGCAAGGGTGCCTGGAAAGCTCCGCCCTGGCACGACTGACGGTGGCTGGTGGGGGTGTTGCCCTGGGGATCGGCTTATTGATCTTCTTCGGCGCCATGGGTAAATCCGGCCAGGTGCCGTTGCATGTCTGGTTGCCGGACGCGATGGAAGGTCCCACGCCGGTGAGCGCGCTGATTCATGCGGCGACGATGGTGGCGGCGGGTGTGTTTTTGGTGGCCCGGGTCTATCCGTTGATGGAGGCCTCGAGCGGGGCGCTGGTGGCGGTGACCTGGGTGGGGGCGGTGACGGCGCTATTCGGGGCGCTGGTGGCGGTGGCGCAGACGGATATCAAACGGATCCTGGCCTATTCGACCGTATCGCAACTGGGTTACATGATGTTGGGTTTGGGA
>JAHDYP010000056.1 GCA_023383055.1 Verrucomicrobiota bacterium
CTTCGCCCTGCTTTTGTGGTTTACATCGCAAGCCAATACTGCGCCCATTGTCTTCACCAACGAGACGGATTACGTGAATGCGCTTGCGTCTGGCGGTTACGTGTGGGTGCAAGAGGGCTTCGAGGACGCTGAGGCGTGGGGCCAAGTGCGATCAACGATTGTGGGCGGTAATGCCACAGCGCCGGCGGTCACCAATTCTGGAATCCGCTGGACGGCCAACCATGATACGAGCCAGGTGACAACCAGCAGCGGAGCGGCTCAGACTGGAGATTGGGGTGTCTATTCACTGCCGCACGGCAACTATGCCACCGGCACCGGCTGCACTACTCCCGGAGCCTGCGGGGATGGGTTGGTCGGAACGGCACCCCAAGTGTTGCACGGCGTGGCGGCATGGGTTCGGGGGTCTTACGCCTCCAAGGTGGCGCTCTATCTCAACGGGTATCCTGGAACGCCGGTTGAATTTCCGGAAGTGTGCGACCCCAGCGGGGAGAATTGTGTCGATTACGGTCTGCTGACGAGCGGATCCAAATTCTTCGGCCTGATCGAACCCACCGGCTTTTCGAGTTTTGAGTTCCGTGAAATGGAGGGAACGGTGGGTGACCAGAAGTTTCTTTGGTTCGATGATTTCACGGTAGCGTTCGCGAACCCTCCACCATCCCGTATCGCCACCGTCACCATGGCCGGCAACGAGCTGATCTTGACCGCCAAAGGGCTTGCGGTGAACGCGGACTACACATTAGAGCGCAGTTCCAATCTTTCGACCAACGATTGGACCACGGTGGAATCGTTCACCGCCAGCGGGAGCGAGACCAACCTGTCGGAGGCGATCGCTCCGGACCTGATGCCGCGGTTCTACCGGCTCAGAAGCCCGTGAGCGAGATCTGAGACGGCTGGCGGGTTGGGTGACCGCGGTAGAAGCGAGCAACACGAGCGATCCGCGCAGCGTCGGAGGATCGAATCGCATCACTTCTGCAGGCGATACATCCGCTGGGATTCGGCGGCCTCCAACTGGACGGTGCACAAGTCGCCAGTGATGATTACGTTGTTGGTCACCGGGCTCCAAAATCCAATTGCGAAATTGCCAGGACGGGAGGCGGGATACCTGCATCCACGACCGTGAGGCTGACCAAGGCGAAGTCCAGTGTCAGGTTGAGCACGTAGGCGTCATAGTTGGTGAGGGCGGCGGTTGACCTGATGTAGCTTGGCGTGCTGGTGTCAAACGAATGAACGCTCCCGTAATACCCGGAGGAGACATCGAAGGTAAGCGGATCATTCAGCGGTTCTTCGCCGTTCAGGAACGACGCGATCTCAATCGCGCGACCGGCTCCCGGGCTGGCCAGCAACTTGGCGGAAAACGCGGTCAGGTCAAAGACGGCGCCATCCATCCGGCGGACGGTGATCCTGGCCTTGCCCGGGGTTGGACCAGCCGTGACATATTGCGCCTCCAAACCATCGGGCCAGAAAATCACCAGATTGGTCGTTTGCGAACGGTTGAAGAATACGGTGGTGACGGCGCGGGCCTCGAATGAACTCAGCAGGATGCACAGCGCGGTGGCCGTGAGCTTGGCTGAGCCGAAGCGAGAAGCCTTTGCCGTTCTCATACGATTCCACCCGCGCCTCCACTTCCAGCACCGGGTAACGAAAGGTGCGGGAATGAGGTCGGGATAATTCGGATTCTCCGCTTTGAGATACGGTTTGCCGTTCTTCACCACGTAGGTCTTGAGCGTGCGCTCGCCGTCCACGAGGGCGGCCACGACCTGACCATGACGCGGGTCTGGTCCGCGCTCCAAAACCACCAGATCCCCGTCGAGAATGTGCCGGCCGATCATGGAAACGCCGCGCACCCGCGCCGCAAAGGTGTACCGCGTCGGTGTAAACCCAACGCTGCCAACGTCCACCGAGACGCAACCCTCGGCTTCCGGAGCCCCATCTTCAGGGAAACCCGCCGGAATGGCCCCCAGCAGCGGAATGTCCACGATGCGGCTGCGCAGCTTTGCCAGCGGGGAGGTGACCCGGAGCGAGCGCGTTTTGCCGGCATCGGATTCGAGATAACCCTTTTGCCGCAGCAGCCGAAGGTGGCTGGTCACCGCATTGAGGCTGCGAAAGCCGAAATGGTCGGCGATTTCCTGATACGTTGGGGCGCTGCCCTGCCGCCGCCGGTGGCTTTCGATGAAGTCGGCCAGCGCCCGTTGTTTGGCAGTGAGTGGTTGCATGCTGTATGAAGTTACAGAATTCCTGATTCCGCCCCTGTCAACGAATTCAATGGGCGAGCCGAACGCAGCACCAGACTTCCGTCGGGCGGGTCGCTCGGAGTAAACTGCCCTGTGCCGGCGTCCCAGACATTGCTGTTTCCCGATCCCCGGCCGCTCGTCGAGCGGTTGGGCGAGGATTTTTTTCGGCACCTGCCCGAGCGCCCCGGCGTTTACCTGATGCGGGATGCCACGGGGTTGGTGCTCTACGTGGGGAAGGCCAAGTGCCTGCGTCAGCGTTTGGGCCACTACCGCGTGGCCAATCCGGACCGGATGGGTCGCCGACATCTGCGTTTGTTGCGACAGGTGGTGCGGATTGAATTGCAGGAATGCCCGGATGAGATGGCGGCACTCGCCCGGGAAGCCGAATTGCTCCGGACGCTGAAACCCAAGTTCAATCGCGCCGGTGTCTGGCCGGCCACGCCCCGCTTCCTGGTCTGGCGCCGGGCCGGGCAGACATTGGACCTGGCAATCACCGAAACGCCGGCCATGGGCTGGCGGGTGTTCGGACCGTTCGGCAGCGGCATGATCTTTCTGCGTTCTGCGCTCGTGCGCCTGCTCTGGTATGCGCTGAATCCAGGTTCCGGATCAACCACCATGCCACAAGGCTGGTTGCACGGGCGACTGGGAGCGATCGTGAGCATCGAGGCAGACCACGGCGGAGTGGATCTGGTTTTGGCGAAGCTGTTTGAGGGCGACACCGACGGGTTTGTCACCTGGATCGGCGAGCGCACAGGCTCATTGGTTAAAGGCTACGAGTTGGAAATCCGGGATGGCGATCTGGAAACGGTGACCCGTTTCATGCAGGCCAAGGCGCGGCGCACCTTGCCGTTTCATACTCCAGATCAAGGCGGTGCCGCGCCACGAATGGAACGCGAGATCTTGCTGCCATTCGAGGACGAGGCCGAGACCTTGCCATGAACGAGGCCGCGGCAAAACCAGTCCACCCGGTGCCGGTGCGCGAGTTGGTTGAATTCGTTTTGCGGCGGGGCGATCTCGGCGGTGAACGGCAGTTCGTCGGCTCGGATCGTGCGATGGCGGGAATCCGTGGCCATCAAAAACTCCAACGCTCCCGTCCGGCGGGTTATCAGACGGAGATTCCGTTGGAGCACAACGTGGATGCCGGCGAATTCATCCTGCAAATTCGTGGTCGCCTTGACGGTTTGCTCGCCACCCCCTCGGAAGTGTTGCTGGAGGAAATCAAAACCGTGCATGGGAACTGGGATCACACCGCCGATCCGTTGCACTGGGCGCAGGCCCGGTTTTACGCCTTCATTTACGCCCAGGAGCACAGCCTGCCGGAGATCACGATTCGCCTGGCCTACCTGGAATTGGAAACCGACCAGGTAACCGAGTTCCGCGAGACCATCACGTTTGCCGGCCTGTCGGATTTCTTTACCGCCACTACCGCCATTTATGTGGAGTGGCTGCGGGAACAGCATCGCTGGGAGCAGGAACGCAATTTGTCCATTCGCACGCTGGCCTTCCCTTTTCCCGCCTATCGGCCCGGGCAGCGGGAGCTGGCCGTGGCTGCGTATCGAACGTTGGCCAACGGCGGACGGTTGTTCCTCGCCGCCCCGACCGGGATTGGGAAAACCATCTCGGTGTTGTTTCCCGCGGTCAAAGCCCTGGGTGAAGGAAAGCTCGAACACATCTTTTATCTCACGGCCCGCACCGTCGGCCGCACCATCGCCGAGAAGGCGTTGGCAGACTTACGTCACAGCGGGTTGAAACTCCGTTCCGTGACCCTTACGGCCAAGGAAAAGGTCTGCGTGCGCGATGGCCGGCCCTGCGATCCGTTGACCTGTCCCCTGGCGTTGGGCTATTACGACCGCATCCAACCCGCCCTGCGCGAAGTCCTGGGATTGCAGGATATCAGCCGGTCCAACCTGGAAGCCGTGGCGCAGCGACATCAGGTCTGTCCTTTCGAGCTTTCCCTGGATGCGTCGGTCTGGGCTGACGTCATCATCGGCGACTACAACTACGTTTTTGATCCTCAGGTTTATCTGCGCCGGTTCTTCGCCGAGGAGGGTGGCGAATATGGTTTCCTGGTGGACGAAGCCCACAACCTGGTGGACCGGGCTCGGGAAATGTTCTCCGCGGACTTGGATGGCCCGGAGATTCGGGACGTCAAGCGAGCCATCAAGCAACCCGTGCCGCGTTGTGCCCGCGCCCTGACCAAATTGAACACGGCGCTGCGTCAACTCGGCGATCCCGCCAGGTCCTCCGATGAATTGCCGGAGGCTTCCGACCCGTCCGTCGAACTCAACCTGTTTCCGGCGCTCGCCCCGGTGGCCCGACTGGGGAGTCGCCATGTCCGCACGTGTCACGAATTCCCCGGGTCGTTAAGCCCATTGCTGGAAGCCGCCCTCACCGAGGCAGAAACCTGGCTGGCGCAAAACCAACCGGCTGAGTTCCGGGAAGCGTTGCTCGCGCTTTATTTCCGCCTGCGTTCGTTTCAGCGCACGGCGGAACTTTACGACGGACGTTTTGTCACCCTCATTGAGAATGCCCCGGCGGTGAAGGTGCGATTGTTTTGTTTGGATCCGTCCCACCTCCTGCGTGAGGCGTTAAGCCGCGGCAAAGCCGCCGTCTTCTTCTCCGCCACCCTCACGCCGCTGGACTATTTTCGCACCTTGCTCGGCGGCGAACCGGGAGACCCCGCGATGCAACTGGCTTCACCTTTCGCGCCTGACCACCTCAAAGTGCTGATTCACGATCGCATTCAGACCCACTTCAAGGGCCGGGCGGAATCGCTCGGCGACGTGGTGGCGGCCATCGGGACCTTGGTGCAGGGACGACCTGGCAACTACCTGGTCTATTTTCCCTCCTACCAATATCTCAACACCGTGCTCCAGGAATTCCAGGTTTGCCACCCGTCGGTGCCCATACTCGTTCAGCGACCCGGCATGACCGAACCGGAACGCGATGCCTTCCTGGCCGCCTTCTCGGTCGAGCATGGCGAAACGCTCGTTGGCTTCGCCGTGCTGGGCGGGATTTTCGGGGAAGGCATTGATCTGGTGGGTGAGCGGTTGATTGGGGCGGTGATTGTCGGCGTGGGGTTGCCGCAGCTTTGTGTCGAACGCGATTTGATCCGCGACTACTTCCAGCGGCAGAACGTGGCGGGGTTTGAATACGCCTACACTTTTCCCGGCATGAACCGCGTGCTCCAAGCCGTCGGGCGGGTCATCCGTTCGGAAACCGATCGCGGCGTGGTGCTGCTGATCGACGCCCGCTTCAACGAAGTGCGTTATCGCCGTCTGTTTCCCGCGTGGTGGAAATTCGTTCGGGTCCGGCATTCATCCGGGCTTGGGGAAGCCGTTGGTGAATTCTGGAAACGGTGGCAATGATGACGCCGCCGACCGGCGCCAGGGGGACTCGGCTGTAACAAATACCCGCGCGGATAGACTACACGGATTCGCTCCGCTCGTTCCTGGACAAGGCTGAAGCGCGCCACCGATTCATGGGGCCGCAGGCATGCTGGTGTGCGCGGCGGGTTTCACGTTCACCTACCGGAACTGGAAGCGCGACAAGGCACCGTTGCTCGCAGAAATCCAGAGGATGAAAGCGGAATTGACGGCGGATGAAGCGGACGCTTCCAGTGAGGCGGCCACATCCGGCCAGGAAGCCTGAGACGCCCCCGCCGGCCAAGGGGATCCAATTTGGTTGATCGTTGGGGGTTGAGAGTTGAGTGGGCTCAAGTCATTGGCGCGTGACCCTCCAGCGCCGCGGGCTATTCCTCCACGCTGAGGGTAACGTCCAGGCCTTCCGCGCGGGCCAGTGCGCCTTGAATGCGGTCGGCGGTCAGGAAAGTGTCGCATGCGAAGCCATCAAGTTCTCGACTCGGTTCATTGACCAGCCGTGCCTGGCTTTGTTCGATCGCGGCGGCGACCGCAAAGAAACGACATTCTTTAGCAATCCAGCGACAGCCAACCGGGGTGGGGATCCTTATAGTCCACCGCCGTGACAACCCGAAATCAGTTCCGGATCAATCCGCGGATCACGCTTCAGCTCGTCGCGGCGGTGATGGCGCACGGCCTCGGGCTGGCGTTAGCCGCGCAAACCAACAACCCTCCGCCGGCGTCGGCCGCGGCGGGGGCCCCGGCGGCCCGGCTGCCGGATGTGGTGGTGGTGGGCGAATCGGAATACGCCGAAACCGTGCAGGGACCGTTCCTGCCGGACATACAGGATACGCGGATCAACGCGGGCAAGAAGACGGCCGTGCTTGATCTGGACGAACTGCCGAAGGTCAGCAACAACAATTATCGCCAGGCGCTGACGAAGACGCCGGGGTTGTTGCTCAGCGAGGAAAGCAGTCCGCTGGTGAGCGTGGGTTACCGCGGCCTGGCGCCGCACCGGGCCCAGTTCACGCAAGTGCTCAAGGACGGCCTGCCCATCCACGCGGATCCGTTCGGCTATCCGGAGGCCTATTACACGCCGCCGCTGGACACGGTGGACCGGATCGAATTCCTGCATGGCGGGGCGTCACTGATGTATGGCCCCCAACCGGGCGGCTCGTTGAATTACGTGACCCATCGGCCGCGCACGGACCGACCGTTTTCGGCCCGGACCCAGCATCTCTTCGGCAGCGACAACCTCTATTCGACCTTCAACTCGGTCGACGGCACGATCGATCGGGTCGGTTACTACGCCGATTTCAATTACCGCACCACCGACGGTTTCCGCGAAGCCAACTCGGATTTCGATGTCTACGCCGGCAGTGCCAAGCTTGTGCTGGACGCCACCACCGACAGCCGCTGGGTCTTCAGCTTCGACGGCTACGCGGAGGGACACGGCGAACCGGGCGGCCTGGCCATCGGCAGCGGCCCGGATTACAACGTCGACCGCGAAGCGACCACGCGTTTCTTCGATCGTTTTGAGCTCGAGCGCTATTTCGCCTCGCTGGCCTGGGAACGGGATTTCTCCGCGGACACGGCGCTTACGGTGACCGGATGGGGTGGGTATTACTCGCGCTGGAGCAAGCGCCAGCGCGGCGGCGGCTTCGGCACGATACCGACCGGCGCCAACGCCAACAGCAACACCATCGAGCACCAGGAGTTCTATACCGAAGGAATCGAAGCCCGGTTGCGGCACGACTGGACCAGCGGAGGCAACACCCACACCCTCGCCGGCGGAGTTCAGCTCTACCACACCGCCTCCCCCCGGACGGACGAACGAGGCGCCACGCCCGACGCGGAGGCCGGCCAACTCCGCAACCGGAGCCAGCGTGAGACCCTCTACGCCCCGGTCTTCCTGGAAAACCGTTTTGCGTTCGAGGGATTCTCGATCACGCCGGGCGTGCGGCTCGAGAACATCTACCAAAGCGTCGAGGAAGAGGTGAACGTGGACAAGGAGACCGCCGGGACACCCTTGGGCGACGAGAGCCAGTACGATCTCCTGCCTCTGTTTGGCGTGGGCCTGGAATACGAGTTCTCCCCGAAAATCGTCGGCTACGGCAACCTCTCGCAAGCGTATCGGCCGAAGATCTTCACCGAAGCCGTGCCGACCGGGGGAACCGCGGTGGTCAACAGCGACCTCGAGGAGGGCACGAGCGTGCAATACGAAATCGGGCTGCGCGGACAGCCGGTGCCATGGTTCTATTGGGACACCAGCCTGTTCTGGCTCGATCTGGACAACCAGATCGGCAGCGTCGCCGTGCCGGGCGGCACCTCGATCGAAAACGTCGGCCACGCCGTCCACCGCGGCTGGGAAGGCACGCTCGAGCTTGAACTGCTTGCCCTCGCCCGCGCCCTCCGCGGAGAACCCGAGTCGACCGCGGACCATCGACTGAGCCTCTACGGCAATGCACTCCTGTTGGACGCCGAATTCACCGGCGGCCCGCGCGAGGGCCTCACGCCCCAGTACGCGCCGGATTACCTGTTCCGAGCCGGTGCGATCTACCGCTGGCGCGACCGCGGCAAGCTGGCGCTGACCGGCACCTTTGTGGACGACCACTATGCGGACGACGCCAACAGCGACAACTTTTTCGTGCCGGCTTACATGGTGTGGGACCTGACGCTCGACTGGAAGGTCTACCGCGATCGCGTCAGCATCCTGGCCGGGATCAACAATCTCTTTGACGAGGATTACTACGCGCGCATCCGGGGCGATGGCATCGATCCGGCCTACGGGCGGAACTTCTACGCCGGATTCTCGCTGGCCTTTTAGCAGCCCGCAACCGAACGCCATGCCCACCGCCCCTTCACCCGTCACCGACCTTATGACCGAGGCGATGCCCGCCTTGGCCGCCCTGCCGGCGCCACCCATGCGCGCCCGCCGATTTCCCGGCGAGATTCCCATGTTGTCCGTGGTGACTCTGGTGCTGTGGGTGGGTTGCGTGGTGGTCGGCGGGTTGGGTTTGACCCTGCCCTATGCCCGACCGAGGCCCGACCTCCCGGCGGCGGCGCCAGTTCAGGCCGAAATCCTGGAAGTCGAGCTGGCTGCCGCCACCGTGCCCGTCCACAGTCTCGAACCCCGACCGACGGACCTGCTGTCGACACCGGCGCCACCGGAACCGGCACCCGTGGCGCCGCCGCCGGCCGCGGCAATGATCGCGGTGACCGAGCCAACACCGGCGTTGGCTTTCCCGTTGCCTGTCGAAGGTCCGGTGCGATTGGTGGAACCCGCGCTGGCCAGCCACGCGCCCGAGCCGTCGCGGGTCGCGCGGGAGACCTCGGTTTCGGTGCCGGTGCGGGTGCTCGCCTATGGGGAAGGCGAAGGCCGGCAGCCCGCGCCCAACTACCCGCGCCAGGCCGTGCGTGAACGGCAGGAAGGGGCGGTCACCGTGCGTTTCAGTGTGGGCGAAAACGGCCGGGTCGTCGCCGCCGAGACGGTGTCGGCCGCACCCTGGCCGTTGTTGAACGATTCGGCATTGCGGGCAATCCGGGAACGCTGGCGGTTTAGGCCGGGACCGCCGCGGTTGTATGAAGTGGCGATTCGATTTGAGCTGAAGGATCGGAGCCTGTGAAGACTGCGGGGTTGGGGGGAATTGGGGATTTAGGATTGGGGATTGGGGATTGAGGGGTGGATGAAGGTGTTGAGTTTATGAGTCCTGTAATTGCGAATGTGGTTTTCGACTTTTTTTTGCGCGGCGGGCCGATCATGTGGCCGATCCTCCTCTGCCTGATCGCGGCGCTCGTCGTGATCGTCGAGCGGACGCTCTGGTGGTGGCAACTCGAGCGCCAGGTGCGCGCCGAGACTTTGAAGGAATGCTTCGAGGCGGTCAGCACCGGCGCCTTCGACGAGGCCACGGACCTGGCCGGCCCGGGTGTGGATCCCTACCTGCGCACCGTGCGAGACGGCCTCGAGCACGCGCACAGTTCGCTGTTGGGCGCCATGCAACTGCGTGCCGCGGGCGAAATTGAGCATGCGGAGAGCCGGCTTTGGGTGCTGGGGACCTTCATCACCCTGGCGCCGTTGCTCGGCCTGCTCGGCACGGTGGTGGGCATCATGCATTCGTTCAGCTTCGTCGGTGACGAACAACTGGCGCCGTCCATGGTGAGCGGGGGCATCGCCGAGGCGCTTATTGCGACGGCCTGTGGTCTGGGCATCGCCATGCTCTGCCTGCTGCCCTACAACTATCTCAACCGGCGGCTGGCCCGGTTCCGCTCCCGCCTCGAACGCACGATCAACCACGTCGAACTACTGGTCGAATCCGCCAAACAACACGGACACGATCTCGAGCAGTTCGCCCGCGAACGGGCGCGGATCCAGCTTCAAGCCGGGAATCCCGTCGTGCGCCGCGAATGGGCTCTCGACCATTGACCCGCCATGCCCGTCACCCTTGGCTCCAAACTGCCGCCGGAAAACGAGGCGCGGATCGAGATCATCCCGCTCATCGACATCATGTTCTTTCTGCTCGCCGCGTTCATGCTGGTCAGCCTCAGCATGGTGAACCTGAAAGGAATACGGGTAAACCTGCCCACCGCGACCACCGACACCGCGGATTCGAGCCGGAACCTGGTGCGGGTGGTGGTGGACCCGGCCGGGCTGATTTACCTTGATGACCAACTGGTCGGAAACCATGAGCTCGCCTTCATCCTGGGCTCGAAGCGACAAGCCCAACCGGAACTGCGCGTTCTCGTTAGTGGCGACCGGGATGCGCGGCACGGTGACGTCATCCGGGCGCTCGACCTGGTCCGTTCGGCGGGCATCCAGCAGGTCGCGTTCGAGATAGGCGGGGCGGACGTTCCCTTGCAGCCGTGAGACTGCCGCTGCAATACTTGAATCTGTTCGGCGTGTTGGCCCTGGGAGTGTGCTGTGTCGTCCAGTGGCGGACCAACCGCGAGCTGAACCTCGAAGCATATCGCCTCGAGCGCCTCCGGCAGGAGCAGAGCCACCAACTCGAGGAACGGGACCGGCGCATCCAGCAAGGCGCCGCCGATCTCGATCGTTTCCGCGAGCAATTGACCCGCGCCGGGGATCGTCTCAAGGAAAGCGAAGCCGGCCTGACCACCGCGCGAGACGAGCTCGCGCAACTGACCCGGGAACGGGACCAACTCAGGAGCGCGGTCACGAATTGGGCTGAGGCCGTGGCGGCGCGGGACGCGCGACTCGAGGAGGCGGCCGGCCAGTTGGAACGACTGGCGTCCGACCGGAACGAAGCCGTCAGGAGACACAACGAACTCGCGGAAAGACTCAACGAGACCATCGGGCAGTTGAACGACCGCACCCGTCAATACAACGAGCTGATCGAAAGGCACCAGAAACCGTCCCGGCCCTAGCGGGCGAATCGCCATCGGACCTTTCCGTTCATCCACGCTTGCCAGACCGTTCTCCGGGGTTAAGGTAGCGGCTCATTGCACAACGCATGACTCCATTTGGCTCAATTCGCTTGATCGCCGGCGCAGTGGTCGCCCTGATGCTCGTCATCGCCGCCGCCTCCGCCACGTACATCGTCGACCCCGGTTACCGTGGGGTCATGGTCACGCTCGGCCACGTTTCGGCCGAGTCCAAGCCCGAGGGATTCGGGTTCAAGCCGCCGTTCATCTCGCGCATCGAGCCGCAATCGATTCGACAGCAAACCGTCAAGTTCCAGACCGAATGTTACTCCTCGGATCTGCAGCAGGTCATCGTGCATACCCGCGTGCTCTATCGCGTGCCACCCCCTTCGGTGGTCACCATCTTCCGTGATTACACCGGGGATCCCTTCGAGACGCTGATCCGGCCGCGGGTTGCCGAAGCGCTCAAGGAAGCCACCGCCCTCCGCACGGCGGAACTGATTGTCCAGCGACGCGAAGAGATCAAGAACCGGACCCTGGAGCGCGCCCGGCTTAAGATCGGCGAACTGCTCGTCATCGAGGACGTGGTGCTCGAGGACATCCAGTTGACGTCGGTGCTGGAAACCGCGATTGAAGCCAAGATGGTTCAGGAACAGGAGGCGAACCGCGCCCGGTTTGCCCAACAACAAGCCCAGGTGGAGGCCGACACCGCGGTTATCAAAGCCCGGGGCGAGGCGGAATCGATCAACCTCCGGGGGAAAGCGCTCCGGGAAAACCCGAGCATCCTCGAATTACAGGTGGTGGAACAGTGGGATGGCATCACGCCGCTGGTCGTCGGTCCCGGCGCCACCGGCGCGAACATGGTGCTGCCGTTGGGCGATCTCGATCTCAACCGACAAGGAGCCGAATGAGCCAACGCTATTATAACGAACCCCGAACCATCACGGTCAATCCGCAGCCCATCTTCCGCGCCGTCACCGCGGCGGTCCTGGTATTCGCCGTTTTGGTCATGGTCTCTTCCGCCATGTACATTGTCCAACCGGGCTTCCGCGGCGTCGAGATCACCCTGGGCAACGTCGCCCCGGATTTTCGGCCTGAGGGTTTCGGCTTCAAGAAACCGTTCATCACCCGCATCCAGCCGATGTCGATCCGCCAGCAGACTCGCGCCATGCCCGCCGAGTGCTACTCGTCCGAGCTCCAGCAGGTCCGGATGCAGTTGAACGTGCTCTATCGCGTGCCGGAGCATTCGGTGGTGCGGGTCTTCCGTGAATTCGCCGGTGAACCGTTCGAGAACCTGATCGCCCCGCGGATTCAGGAGGCCCTCAAAGAGGTCACCGCCACGCTCAGTGCCGAAATGATCGTCCGCAACCGCGAAGAGGTGAAAACCCGGTCGCTCGAACTCGCGCAACGCAAGGTGGGCACCGACTTCCTCGAGATCATCGATCTGGTCCTTTACGACATCAACCTCTCGCCCGAACTAGAACAGGCCATCGAACTCAAGATGGTTCAGGAACAGGAGGCCGCCAAGGCCCGGTTCACCCAACTCAAGGCCGAGATCGAAGCCGAAACCGCCATCATCCGCGCCAAAGGCGAAGCCGAAGCCATCCAGGTGCGCGGCCTGGCCCTGCGCAGCAACCCCGACTTCATCAAACTCCAGGTCATCCAGAACTGGAACGGCAAGTCACCCCTGGTCGTCGGCACCGACAGCGGCGCCAGCCTTCTGCTTGCCACCGAAGAAGCCGGGCGCGCCCCGGGGCAGCCCCTCCTCCCTGCCCGGCCACCGCGCGGGAATGCGCCCACCCGGTGATCCGTTTCACCGACGCTGGAGCTTGAGGAAATTCCGGACGATGGTGCGGCCTTCCTGAGTCAGGATGCTTTCGGGGTGGAATTGGACCCCCCAGATGGGGTGTTCCTTGTGGCGCACGCCCATGATTTCGCCCTCATCCGTTTCGGCGGTGATCTCCAGACAATCCGGCAGGGTCTCACGCTTGATCACCAGCGAATGGTAGCGGGTCGCCTGGAAAGGATTGGGCATGCCGGCAAACAGATCCTCGCCGTTGTGCCGGATGGGGGAAACCTTGCCGTGCATCATCCGGTAATTGACGATCACCTCGGCCCCGAAGGTGTGTCCGATGCATTGGTGCCCGAGGCAGACCCCAAAGACGGGAATCGACGGGCCAAAAGCCCGTATAATCTCGTTCGAGAGACCCGATTCGCGCGGGGAACATGGCCCCGGCGAAACCAGAATCCGCTCAGGTTGCAGGACCCGGATCTCCTCGAGGGTGATTTGGTCGTTGCGGCATACCCGCAATGCGACGTTCAACTCCCCCAAGTATTGAACGAGATTGTAGGTAAACGAATCGTAATTGTCGATCACGAGCACCATAGCCGGGCCGCACGTTACCGGACCCGAGCCAAAAGAAAAGGGCCGATTACAAGCGCGGCGGCCGGGGGATACCCAGCGACATGATGGATGGCGCCTCGAGCGTCCAGGGGCCTTCACGGCTGGCTTGGCTGCTCCGCCGTCATCAAGCCGCCATGCCCACCTGGTCCCTTTGCTCGATCATCCGCCGCAGTTTCAACAAGGCCGCGTTCTGCAGCTGCCGAATGCGCTCACGGGTCACGCCGAATTTCTGACCCACCTCCTCGAGCGTCCGCTCCGAGCCGCCATCGAGGCCAAAGCGATAGCTCAGGATCCTCGATTCCCGCGAGTCCAACTTCGTGATGAGCTCCCGCATGAGATCCACGTTCGCGCGTTCCTCGATTTCCTTGGCGGGATGCTCGATCCGTTCGTCGGGGACCAGGTCGGCCAGCCGGCTGGTGTCATCGTCACCCAACGACATTTCCAGCGACGCGGGCCTGATCGCCGCGATCCGCAGCCGGGTCACCCGCTCCGCACTCATTCCCAATTCAACCCCCAATTCCTCGTCCGATGGCTCGCGCCCCAACTCTTCCTGGAGCTTCGTGGCCGCCCGGCGCATCCGGCAGAGTTTCTCCACCACATGCGAAGGGAGCCGGATGGTCTTCGACTGGTTGGCCAGCGCGCGGCGCATGGACTGTTTGATCCACCAGGAGCTGTAAGTCGAGAACTTGGCGCCTTTTTCAGGGTCGAACTTCTCGACGGCCTTCATCAGGCCAATGTTGCCTTCATTGATCAAATCCAGGAGCGGCAGGCCCAGCCCATCATATTCCCGGGCAATCTTCACCACCAAACGCAGGTTCGCCCGAATCATGTGCTCGCGAGCCCGATCGTCGCCGGCCTTGATCCGCGCGGCCAGTTCCACCTCCTCTGCCGGCGTCAGCAACGCCACCTCCCCCACCTCGCGCAGATACAGGTGAATGGCGGTCTGCGATTCCGGTATCGGCCGATAATCATCCGTCCGCGCGTCCCGAGGAACCATCGGCAAGTCGTGGTTGATCACGCCCGAGTGAATCACGCGGGGGCTGGATGTCATGGGCTGGATCGAACGACGGCGGGTTCGGGTGGACATACCGAGCGGAATTCGCTGGGTAGAGGTACTGTTTCGTCCCGCGGTGGTTTTCCTTGCGCTACCGTTGATGTGTTTCATGAGTGAGATGAATCGACCGATTTCACAGTTGCCAGACCGTTCGCCTGAGCGACCACGCCGGGCCGAACTTGACTACTTATTGTCTAATAAAGATTTAATGTCAACTCTTTGTACAACTATTTTTGCGTTTTCGATCCCGCCAGTTTATCCGGCTATGATTAAGTCGTTTAGGACCAGTATTTTACTCTGATTTCAGGGTAAATCCTGATTTGACAATGTTGATGTTCTGTTCATATTCGAAACCCATATCAATGAGTGCCGTCCAATACTCAATCAAAGTTGCCGCCCGAAAATCCGGCCTGACTCCACACGTCATTCGGGTCTGGGAACGCCGCTACGGCGCAGTCGAACCCGTTCGAACCGGGACCAATCGACGGCTTTATACGGACGCGGAAGTTGAGCGGTTAAGTCTGCTGCGACATGCGATTGCGGCAGGACACCGGATTGGCAACATCGCGCACCTGGCCGAGGATCAACTTAAGCGAATCGCCGGCGAATCGCTGCTCGAAGCGGCCGCTCCGGCTGCCAGACCCGCCAAAGGCCATACACAGGAGCCTCATCGGCTGATAGACGATTGCCTCGATGCCGTGCGTCGCATGGATCTAGACAACTTCGAAAACGCACTGACCCGCGGGTTGGTTTTGCTGGGGCAGCAAGGACTGCTGCGCAAGGTTGTTGGGCCACTCACGCGAGCCGTTGGCGATCTCTGGGAGGAAGGGTCCCTCACCGCTGCGCACGAGCATTTCGCGAGTGCGGCTCTGCGTGTTTTCCTCAGCAACGCTTCCCGTCCGTACGCGCAGAACTCGAACGCGCCATGCCTGGTGGTATCGACTCCCGCGGGGCAACTCCATGAGCTTGGGGCGATTATCATCAACTCCGCCGCCAGGAGTGCCGGTTGGAACGTAGCGTTTCTGGGGGCGAACCTTCCCGCCGCCGAGATCGCCGGTGCGGCGATTCAGAAGGAGGCCCGCGCGGTGGCCTTGAGCATGGTGTATCCCTTGGATGATGCTTCACTGCCCGGGGAACTCGCCCAACTCCGGCGCCTGTTGCCCCCTCAGACGGCCATCATTGCCGGAGGGAGAGCGGCTTCGGCCTATCGCGAAGCTCTCGAGCGCGTCGGAGCCCTCCTGATCGAAGACCTCGAGGATTTCAGCCGCATTCTGGACCGACTGCGCCAGCCCCAAGGCCAGGCTCAAGAGGCTTAACGTGCCACTCTGATGTCACGAGCCGCACGCTGTTTTCCAGCCCACAGGCGCCTGCGCAACCGGTTTTGAAGTCGCAGCAAAGGAATCGACTAATAGATGGTCACTACCGCGGCTTGCACCCGCAGGTAGTCCTGGGTCGTATCCCCACTCGCACCCACAATGGGGGCGTCGAGAAGCTGCTCGGTGTTCAAGCGCGAGAATTTCCAATACTCCGCGTGACCATCGGCAAAGCTGAAGGTTGAACCCTGGTTGTGCCGGACGGTGGGGGAGTTTTGCCACTGTACGCGAGTCGCTTTCATGGCAAAGTACCCGTCGTCGATGGTCTCTTTGCTCTCGTCGACGAACACGAACGCTTGCGAAGGGGAGGGATCCAGAATTTCGGAGGCCTTCTTGAACAGCGGGTAGTTCGCGCCGAGCACCCAGGTCGTGTCCGGGATGCCGAAGCGCGAGGCATCCATGGCGTCGCCGCCGCCCATCCGCCCGTTCATGGAGAGATTGCGAACCAGACGCCCTCCCCGCATGGCCGGGTTGTTCTTAAGCGCATTGGGGAGATCCTTGGCGGCGGGGCACTGATAGATTTCAACCGATGAATTGTAAGGGAACAGCTTGGCATTTTGGATGTCGAAGATGTTCGTGGCGCCGGGCAGGGAATGGACGGCACCGCCAATCCAGGCCTGGGTTGTGGCCAGCCAGTTGGGCACCAGCCGGTCCTGGAAATCGTTGGCGTACATGACCCAGCACAACGACAACTGTTTGTGGTTGCTGATGCATTTGATGCTCAGCGCTTTGGATTTGGCCTTGCTCAGCGCGGGCAAGAGCATGCCCGCCAGAATCGCGATGATGGCGATTACCACCAGCAGTTCGATCAAGGTGAAAGCCGTTTGCGGCATGCGGGGTTTAGTGTGCATTGGAGCCGGGGTTGAATGAGAATCCGTGTGCATATCACGACACATTAGATGGCCTGGTTTGTGAACTGGGTTCACCATAGGCGCTGCAAACCAGCCAGTCAACGCCAAGTCTCGGCAACCCGTGTTTCAGATTCACGAGGCACCTGTCTCACGCTTCCGCTGCGACAGCGTCGGTCCCTCGTTTCTTCCAGACATACCGGAACATGAGGGTGCGCAGCGCCGCGGTGAGCGGAATGGCGAGCACACCGCCGAGGATGCCGCCCATCAGCGTGGTACCGACCATGATGGCGACAATAATCGTCAGCGGATGCATGCCAACCCGGTCGCCAATGATCTTCGGCGAGATGAACATCCCTTCCGCGGTTTGGACCACCACGAACACGCCGACGACCAGGAGGACGCGCCAGTTGCCGAACTGAACGACGCCCAGCAGGATCGCCGGGACGATGCTGACCATGACCCCGAGATAAGGGATGATGCCCAGCACACCGGTCATGACCCCGAGCAGGAGGGCGTATTTGAGCCCGATCAACGAAAACCCGATCGCCGTCAACGCTCCCACGCACAACGCGACCAGCACCTGGCCGCGGAAGAATACGATCAGACTGTCGTTGATCGAGCGCAGGATGAACACGAGTTCCTCTTTCACGCGCGATTCCTGCACCGGCAGATAGGCGGCCCAGTTGTCGACGATCTTCCGTTTCTCCAGCAGGAAATAGAAGACATAGACCGGCACCAGGAAGAGCCCGACCAGCAACCCCAGCCAACCCGCCACGCGTCCGAACTGGGCCACGACCCAGGCGGTCACCCCGGGCAAAGCCGTCGTTACCCAACCCTGGATGGTGGCGCCATGCGCTTCCCAGAGATTGAGCGGTCGAACGCTCTCCGGCAGCTTCTGAATCCACGGCTTGTCGGTCCACTCCTGCAACGTGGTGCCGAACTGCTTCGCGTAATCCGGCACGCGCGTGATCAAATCCCCCACCTGCTGCACCAACTGCGGCACCACGGTGGCCAGGAGGAAAAGCAGCGTCACCAGCGCCAGGGTGAAGACGAGAAAGATGGCGCGCCCCCGCGGAATGCGTTTGCGCTCGAGGAAATCGACCACCGGATCGAGGATATAGGCGATGATGCTGGCGATCGCCAGCGGGAGCAGCACGCTGGACAGCCGCTTCAGCACGGCCCCGGCCCCCATCGCCAGAAACCCCAGCATGGCCAGAAACACCGCGATCGCAAAGGCCGTCAGGCAAAACCACAGAATCCGCGCCTGCCGCTCCGTGGGTGTGGGAAATGACATGATGCCCGGTTCCCCTTCAACCCTGGCCCAGGCGCCGGGCCTTGTCAGCCGCCGATCGCACCGCGGAGATCAAGGCGGCGCGCACGCCGGCCTTCTCCAATTCGTGCAAGCCTTCGATGGTGGTTCCGCCCGGGCTGGTGACCATCTCGCGCAGGGCGGCCGGGTGCTGGCCCGTCTCGAGCACCATTTGCGCGCTGCCCAGCAGCGTCTGCGCCGCCAGGCGGGTCGCCACCTCCCGCGGCAATCCCGCCGCGACCCCTCCGTCACTCAAGGCCTCCAACATCAGGAACACATACGCCGGACCGCTCCCGCTCAGTCCGGTGACCGCATCCAGCAACGGTTCCTTCACCTGCACCGCGCTGCCCACCGCCGCAAATAAACGGTGAACCAGTTGCGCATCCTCTTTCCGGGCCGCGCGCCCGGGGGCGTAAGCCGTGGCCGACGCCCCCACCAGTGCCGGCGTGTTCGGCATGACCCGCACGATGCGGGTACCCTCCGGCAGTGCCTGCTCGAGTCGAGCCAGGGTTACGCCCGCGGCGATCGACAGGAGCAGATGGGCGGGTGTGAGCGCGTCGCGGATCTCGGCGATCACCCCCTGCACCTGGTCCGGCTTGACCGCCAGCACCATCACTTCGGCGGCCTGCAGCACCTCACGGTTGTTCGCGGTCGTGACGGCACCTGTCACACGGGAGAACGCCGCGCGCGATTCCTCCGCCACATCGCTCCCGATCAACTGCGCGGGTGCGACCAGGTTGGCACGGATGAACCCCTGGGCGAGGGCGGTCGCCATCTTGCCGCACCCGATAAAGCCCAGCGTCAGGGTCGAGGTCATGACGCTACGCGATGAAACTGTAATCGTAGGGCTTGCGCATCTCGCGGCTGACCCACTTGTTCGCCTCGCGATCCCCCACGAACTGTTCCTTGTCCGGATTCCACTGGAGGGGCCGGCCGAGGCGAACCGAGATGACGCCCAGGTGAGCCACCGAGATGGAGCGATGCCCGATTTCGGCCTCGCAGATGGGGGGTTTGCGGGTGCGGATGCACTCGAAGAAATTGCCCATGTGATTGTCGCTCTTGTAAAGCCGCTCGGCGTTGGCCGGGAGTGGTTCCTCGAGCAGTTCCTTCTTGCTGGCGGTGAGCTGGCCGCGATCGACGAAGACCCACCCGTCGGTGCCCTCGAAGCGCACGCCGTTGGGGGCCTGGTTGGTGGCGATCATCTGCACGCCGTTCGCGTATTTGAAATAGACCATGTAATCGCTTGCGGCATCGTATCCGCCGGGGATCATGGTCTTCAGCTGCCGGCCATCGATGTACACCGGTCCGGTGCGTTCGGTCCCGTTGCCCCACTGCGCGATGTCATTGTGATGCGCGCCCCAGTCGGTCATCTGCCCGCCGGAGAAGGCATACCACCAGCGGAAATTCCAGTGCGCGTTGTGCCCGTTGTAGGGCACCTTCGGCGCCTGGCCGAGATAGAAGTCATAGTCCATCCCCGCCGGCACCGGTTGCGGACTGAAGGGACCCTCGCGGGGGCCGGTCGGCAAACCGACCCACATGTATTGGAGCTTGCCGATGCGCCCGTTGCGGACGAGTTCGCAGGCCAATCGAAAGCGCGGGTCGCTGCGTTGCTGGCTGCCGGTCTGGAAGATCGTCCCCCATTTCTTGACCTCGCCGACCAGGCGCTTGCCTTCGTCGATCGTCAGGGTGAGCGGTTTCTCGCTGTAGATGTCCTTGCCGGCACGGACGGCGGCGAGATTGACCAGCGTATGCCAGTGATCGGGGGTGCCGTTGATCACCACATGCACGTCGTCTCGCTCCAGCACCCGTCGAAAGTCCTTGAGTTTCACGGGGGCCTTGCCGTCCGCCGTGAATTGTTTGGCCGCCTGTTCCATCTGGTTCTCGTCGATATCGCATACCGCCACCACGTTCCCGTAATTCTTCGCCCAATTCGTGTCGCCGCGGCCCTGGCCGCCGCAGCCCACGAGCGCGATGCCCGGCTTGTCGTTGGCCGAACGCGGTGGCGCCGCCGCCGCGTAACTCCGGCTGTCCTGGAGAAACCACCCGGGCAACGTAGCCGCCGCGGCCGCCACGGTGGACTGTTTGAAGAAATGCCGTCGGGAGAGGGAAGACTCGAATTGGTTCATGGCGGCAATTTCAACGCCAGACCCCACTCACGTCAACGGGGAAAACCGTCGATTATCGCGACTGCAAATTGAGCCAAAGGGCCGTTGCCGCTTTGGCTGGCCCGGTCACTTTCCCTGCTCCGCCAGCCCGAGCAGGAACGCGTAGATCAACGCCGTATCTTGATGTCGTTTGAACCGGCCGGAGGCGCCGCCATGCCCGGCCTCGAGATCGGTTTTCAGCAACAGTTGGTTGCGGCCGGCGGCCGTGGCGCGCAGTTTGGCCACCCATTTGGCGGGCTCCCAGTATTGGACCTGGGAATCGTGCAAGCCGGCGAGGACCAGGAGATGGGGGTACGCGACCGCCCGCACGTTGTCGTATGGGGAGTAAGCCAGCATGTAATCGTAGTCGGCTTTGACGTGCGGGTTGCCCCATTCCTCGTATTCGAACGTCGTCAAGGGGATGGTATCGTCCAGCATCGTGGTCACCACATCGACGAACGGCACGGCCGCCACCAACCCGTGAAACAGATCCGGTCGGAGGTTGGCCACCGCGCCGATGAGCAGGCCGCCGGCGCTGCCGCCGTAGCCATAGATCCGGGCGCGCCCGGCCTGGCCCTCGCGCACCAGGAATTCCGCGCAATCGATGAAATCGGTGAACGTGTTCAGCTTCTGGTGCAACCGACCCTGGTCGTACCAGCGACGGCCCAGTTCCTGGCCGCCGCGGATGTGGGCGATGGCGAACGTGAACCCACGATCGAGCAGGCTCAGCCGATCCGGCCGGAACTCCGGCTCGCTGCTGTATCCATAAGAGCCATAGCCGTAGAGCAGCAGCGGGGGACTGCCGTCGCGCAGGCGATCGACCCGGTAGACGAGCGAGATGGGGACCCGGGCACCATCCCGGGCCGGCGCCCACAAACGTTCGGTGCGATAGAGGGCCGGATTGAAACCGCCCGGAATCAGGTCGCGTTTGCGCAACGTCCGGGTTCCCGTCGCCAGGTCGTAATCGTAAACCGACTTCGGCGTGGTCAAGGATGTGTATTCGTAGCGGAGGGTGGGCAGGTCGAGTTCCGCATTGTCGCCCAAACCGGCCGCATACGCCGGCTCGTCGAATAGCACTTCGCGGGCGGCCCCGCCCGACCATGGTTGAACCCGCATCCGCACCAGTCCATCCACCCGTTCGACCGCCACGAGAAAATCGCGGAACAATTCGATTTCCTCGAGCAACACCCGCTCTCGATGCGGGATGACTTCGGTCCAATGCTCGAGGCCGGGGCGGTCGACCGGCGTTTTCATCAGCCGGTAGTTCTCGGCTTCCCAATTCGTGCGGAGGTAAAAGGCGTCGCCGAGGTGCTCGACGCTATAGAGATGCCCGGCCTGGCGTGGCTGCACCAGCCGCAGCGCCGTCTCCGGCTGATCTGCCGCCACGAATCGGTATTCGGTGCTTTGAAGATGGTCGGAGACGACGAACAGGTACTGCCGTGATTTGCTTTTGCCGACGGCGCAGGCGTAGATCGGGTCCGGTTCCTCATACACCAGGATGTCCTCGGAAGGATGGGTTCCCAGCCGATGCCGGTAGATTTGGTAGGCCCGCAGGGTTTCGGGGTCCTGCCGGGTGTAAAACAAGGTCTGGTTGTCCTCCGCCCAGACCAGGTTGTCGGTCACCTGCCGGATCTCCTCCGGCAACAGCCGGCCGGTTTTCAGATCGCGAAACCGAAGGTCGTAGAACCGTCGCCCAACCGTATCCACGGCGAAAGCAACCCGGTCGTTGCCCGGGCTCACCGCCACGGCGCCGATCTCGAAAAATGACCGGCCCCGGCCCAGTTCGTTGCCGTTCACCAGGATTTCCTCGGGCGCGTCCGGATTCGCCGCGCGCCGACAGTAGAGCGGGTATTCGCCCTCGCCTTCGAACCGCCGATAATAATCGTAGCCGTTGAACCGATACGGCACCGAGGTGTCGTCCTTCGGAATCCGGTTGACGATTTCTTCAAAGAGGGTTTCCCGCAGTGCCCGGCTGCCGGCCATGGCTCCCTCGAGATACTCGTTCTCCGCCTGGAGGTAGGCGAGCACCTCGGGATCATCACGCCGGTTCAGCCAGAAATAGGGATCGACCCGCACCTGACCGTGCGCCTCCAACTCGGTCGGCGCCACCCGCGCCCGGGGTGGTTCGGGGGCGCGGACCGGTGGCTCGGCCGCCCGGGCGAGAAGCCCAAGGCCAAGAACGAGCGCCGCGCTTATCGCACGCGGCCCGTTTCGGGCCATGCGAGGCGCTTTGCGGACGGGTTTTGCCTGGTTCACGTGATTCATGAGCGACCTGGTTTTCACCGTTTCGAGCCTCCTTCGGATTTCGAGATTCGGTTTTCGGGTTTTTGTTCAACCTTGAGTTTCCAGCGCCGGTGCATCCAGATCCACTGTTCCGGGTGGCGCAAGAGCATCCGTTCGAGGGCCACGTTGTAGGCCCGGGTGTTTTGGCGGATCGCCTCGCCGGCGTCCTCGCACTGAATCAACGGGAGCGGGTCCTCGAAGCGCAGGACGTGGGTGCCGTCCGGTTCGCGCCAACTGCAGGCGGGAATGACCGGGCTCTCGGTGGTCAGGGCCAGGATGGCCAGGCTCTTGAACGTGCCGGCGGTATGTCCCAGAAACTCCACCGGAATGCCATCAGGCGGACCGGCATGTTGGTCCATGGTAAAGACGATAATGGCGCCCTGCGCGAGCAAATCGAGAATCTTCTCCATCGATCCCCGCTTGGCCAGGGTGCCAAAACCGGCGCGCCGGAACCGGCTCGTGATCAATGTGTCGACCCAGCCGGGTTTCAGCGGACGACGCACGAAATGAAACTGACCCCGGTACTGGGGAAACTGGCCGAGGCCAGCGACGGTGGCCACTTCCCAGTTGCCGAAATGGCCGGTCAACAGGAGCAGTCCTTTGCCCTGTTGATGGGCGCGGATGGCGACATCGACGTTCTCGACCCGGATCCATCCCGCCCGTTTCGATTTCGACATGAAGGGCTGGCGCACCATCTCGAGGAAGAACCGGACATAATGGGCGTAGCAGGCCTGAACCAGGCGTCGGAGTTCGGCTTCCGGCGCCGCGTCGCCAAATACCCGGCGCAGGTTGCTCAGCATCAACTTTCGCCGAAAGGGAACGAAATAATAACAGAACCTGCCGAACCATGGGACCTCGATTTGCTGCGGCTCGGCCCAGGCAATCGCCGAGGCACTGGTGTCCGTGTGCGTCAACGAAACCCGGATGGCGGCAACCCGGTTTCGATCAAGCACCGCCTGCGCCGCCGGGCTCGGACGGACCCGCACGTCGCCGTACGGAGTGCGCTCAAACACGAAATCGGCGGGTTGAACGGCGCCGAGCGCGGTCTCGCGCGGGAAGAGCTTGCTACAGGCCTCCTTCGCTGCAAACCGCGCCGCCAGGCTGGCCACGCGGCCCTCCCCTGTCCCGGCATCGCGCAGTTCGGTCTCGGCGAATAGCCGGCCCAGTTCCTCGGGCGTCTTTGAGTCGAGGAATCTTTGGAAGCGGCGGAGTTCGACCGTGTCGATGCCGCAGCGCGTTCCCGGGGTTGGGTCGAGCTTCATTAAACAGACGGGGCGGCAGGGTCGGCCCGAACCAGAAGCGCCACGTTCATGCCGCCAAAACCGCGGCAGAGGACCAACGCGCTGTCGCCTCGGGGCGCTTGAGCGGTCGCGGAGACCGGCAACGACGGAAGCTCCGGATCGACTTTCCGAAGCGTGGGAATGCCGGGAACGATCCCCTGACGCAGGCAGTTCAAAGCCAAAGTCACATCGACGACCCCCGAAGCGGCGATGAGATGGCCAAACGACCACTTGAAAGCGGTGATCGGCGGAGGATCATCGCCGAAGACCCGTCGCAGGGCGAGGGCCTCGGAGGCGTCGGAAGCGCGCGTGCCGTTGCCGTGGGCGACAATCATGCCGACGGAACGGGCGGGAACGCCGGCATCGGCCAAGGCCAACTCAATGGCCCGGCTCAAGCCATCGCCGTCGGGACGCAGGTCAAGCACCCCCAGCGCCTCCGTGACACATCCCGAGCCGAGGAATTCGCCCAGAATCGTGGCGCCCCGGCTTCGCGCGTCGGCTTCGCGTTCGAGCAGGACGGCGGCGGCGCCTTCACCCAGCACGGTCCCGGCGCGATCCTGGTCGAACGATCGGATCGTGTCGCCGGCCAGCAGTCCCAGGCGGTTGAAATGAAGGATGGTCTCCGGCTCGATCGGCGCATCGTGGCCAATCGCCACAGCTCGGTCCGCTTCGGCGAAGGTGACGGCATGGGCGGCTTCGGCGACCGCCATGGCGCCGCCGGCGCAATGGTTGGTGATACAGGCGTTGGTTCCCTTGAACTTGTGGCGAATGCCAACGTGACAAACCACGTTGTTCGGCAAATGCCGGAGCAGCCACATCGGATTCACCGTGTCGCACAGCTCCCGGCCGAACTTTGGCAGATCGCCGGCCGCGGCCGTCAGCAGGGGGAAAAACTCGTAGTTGCTCTCGTAAGCGCCGCCGCCCGACCCGGCGAACACGCCGCTGCGATCGTCGAATGTCGCCGCCGCTGGCGCTTCCAATCGCTGGCGGAACTCGGGCAAACCGGATTGCCGGATGGCGGCGCCGGCGGCGAACAGGCCGAAGAGATCCGTGCGGGAGATGGTCTTGTGGAGCTTGCGATCTTCGACCAGCGTCCGGTTGTCGACCCCTTGCACTTCAGCCGCGATCGCCACCGGCCAACCGGCGGTGTCGAAGCTGCGGATGGGCGTGATGTGGGAACGGCCGGCGAGAATTTCCTCCCAGATCATTTCCACGCCGAGGCCGGCCGCGCAGACGGCACCCGCCCCCGTGATCACGATGTGCGGCGTGGAGTTCATGCCGCAGCCACCTCGGCCGGGTGCCGGAACGCCAGGCAACTGTTCGAACCGCCGAAGCCGAGCGAGTTCGAGATCGCGGCGCGGATGCGCAGCGGTTTCGATTGCCCGAGCACCAATTGAATCGCGCAGTCGGGATCGGGCTTGGCGTGGTTGGCATTCACCGGGGCGATGCCGTGGTGGATCGCCAGGGCGCAAACCGCCGCTTCCACGGCGCCGGCGGCGGCAATGAGATGGCCCATGCAGCTCTTCGTCGAACTGACCGCGACGCGATCGATGTGCGCGCCCATGACCACCCGGAGCGCGGCGCATTCGCTGCGATCGTTCATGAGCGTCGAGGTGCCGTGCGCATTGACGTAATCAACCGCCTCGGGAGTCAGACCCGCGCTGTCGAGGGCCTGGCGCATGGCCTGAATCGGACCATCGCCGCTCGGGTGGGAATCGGTGATCCGATAGCTGCTCAGGGAATTGCCGTCTCCGGCAAACTCCGCATAAATGCGCGCCCCGCGCCGGCGCGCGTGGTCCCAGTCCTCGAGCACCAGGAACCCGGCGCCTTCACCCAGCACGAATCCGTTGCGGGTGGCATCGAACGGCCGGCTCGCACGTTCCGGCGCGTCGTTGTCGGTGGACAACGCGCCCAGCAAACAAAAGCCCGCGAGCCCGATCGGGTTGAGCATGGAATCATAGCCGCCGGCGAGCATGAACCGCGCGCGCCCACGCCGCATGACCTTAAGGGCGGTGCCCAGGGCCTGACCGCCCGAGGCGCAGGCGGTATGCACGGCTGTGGCGTAGCCGCGGATCTGGAAGTGACGGGTCAACAAAGCGAGCCCGGTGTTGGTCTGGCTCCGACAGAACGCGATCGGATCCGCCGGGAATCGCGGGTCCAGCAGTCCCTGAGAACGAAACTCGCCTTCGCTGGCGCAGAATGCGTGCACGGCCTCCAACTCGCTGAAACTGACGCCCATCATGCCGGCCCCCACACTGCATCCCCAATCGTGCGCCGTGTCCGGCTCGGGGCGAATCCCGGCATCGGTAAAGGCCTCCTCGGCTGCCGTCAGGGCAAAACGATGCGCCCGGGCCGCGTACTTGATCAGCTTGGGATCGATGGCGGGAGCATCGGTGAAATCCTTGACTTCGGCCCCGATGCGGGCGGGAAATCCCCGGGCATCGAACCCGGTGATCGGCGCGACGCCATTGCGGCCCTCGGTCAGGTGACGCCAGGTGGTGGCCGCGTCGTTGCCGACTGGCGTGACCATCCCGACGCCGGTGATCGCGATCCGGCGGTGCGGGGTCATGGGATACCCTCCGGCTTGAGCAGAATGCGCGCGCTCCCGGCCAGACGCTGTTGTCGGCGGGTTTCCACCGAGACGATGGCCGCGTCGGCCGACAGCGCGGCCAGGCGGGCCTCAAGCTCCAGTGTGTCGTCGGGGGCGACAAACGCGCGGAGTTTCACGTCCGATATCGCTCGGGGTTGCCAGATCCCCCCCTGCGCCGGCGGATCGAGCTCGGCCGCCAGCCAGGATGCCAGCTCCAGGTTGGACTGCATCTGAAGCGTTCCCGGAAAAACCGGGCGCCGGGGGAAATGATCTCCAAAAAAGGCGGCGGCGGCCGGCACGGCCAGCGTGGCGCACATGGACCGGCCAGGCTCACCGGTTGTCCGCGTCAACGGAATCGCCGGCACCCCCTCGAACGCACCCGGGGTGGCGCCCGCATCGCGGAGCAACTCAAATCGCGCCCGTACCGCGGCCGGATCGTCAAACTCCGGCACACTGATCATCGGCCCGACACAATGCTCGAGCTGCACCACCGGCTGACCGTTCACCCGGACCTCGCCTCCGTAGGCGACAGCATCGTTTTCCGTGGTCTCCAGCGCAACGGCGAGATCGAGGACCATGCCGGGTTGGACCGTTGACAGCAGGTTGACTTTGCCGGCAATACCGGCGATCGGCCGGAACTCGAAATCCAGCGCGGCCATGGCGACCCAGGCCGCCAACTGACCCACCGCCTCGGCGGCCAGCGAGATGGGAAACCCGCTCAACCCCGCGGGAACCGTGTAACGGCCGGAGGCGCTCACTCCGGGATCGAGTTGCACGATGCGATCCACGAACGAGAACGCGCGGAAATGCGGATTCATGCCGCCAGAAGTTCCCGGTTCAAGCGGAGGCGCCGCCGCTTTCGGCAGCCGCCGCCCGTTGCTGGCGAAGCACGAGCTTGCAGAAGGTCTCCGTCGTGAACAACCGCGGGATGTGCGCCACGGGCAAGGGCGAGGGGAACCGTTCCGCGGGCACCTCGCTGAGGTACGTCCTGAGCCGTTCCAGCCCGGCGGGAGTGACGTGACCGCCCTGTTCGAACTCGGCCTCCGAGAGGTCGCCGCGGGATTCCTCGACGATTTTGCCGCGGGGGATCTTCACTTTGAAGGCGCGTTCGAGGCGGAAAACGATGTCGAGAAAATCGATCGACTCGGCGCCGAGATCGTCGATCAGCGACGAATCGGGTTTCACCTTTTCGACGTCGCACCCCAGGGCGTCGGCCATCGTGGCCGCCACCTTGGGAAACACCGCCAGGATTTCCTCACGGGTCAGTTGGTTAGGGCTCATTTCAGTTTGATTCATTCCATTTTGAAGCCGCCGTCCACGTGCAGGATCTGCCCGGTGATGTAATCGGCGTACTTCGATGCCAGAAACCAGACGGCGTTGGCCACTTCTTCAGGACGCCCGATCCGCCGCAGCAGAATGCGCGACAGCACCTGATCGCCCGCCAGTTCGCGCACCTGGCGGGACATCTCCGTCTCGATCACCCCGGGGGCGACGGCGTTGACCTGGATGCCCCGCGAGGCCAGCTCCACCGCCAGCGATCGGGTCAGGGCGTTGATCGCACCCTTGCTGGCCGCGTAATTGGTCTGTCCGCGCCCCCCCTTCTCTCCGGCCACGGAGCTGATGTTGATGATCTTGCCGCGGCGCTGCGAAAGGAGTTGGGGCGCGACCGCGCGGCACATGTTGAAGGCGCCGCCCACGTTGGTCTCGAGCACATCCCGCACGTCCTGCTCCTGGAGCAGGGCCAGCAAATTGTCCCGGATGACTCCGGCGTTGTTCACCAGCAGATCGATCCGGCCACTCCGTTCCACCACCTGTTCGACCAGCGCCGCACAGGCCGCGGCGTCACGCACGTCCACGCAACGGGCCGTGACCCGGTCCGACTGGGCCGCGGCGACAACCTCGTCGGCGGCCGCGGCGTTCTCGCGATAGGTGAACACCACCTCCATCCCGGCGCGGGCGAGCATGAGGACAATCGCGCGGCCAATGCCGCGGCTGCCACCGGTGACAATCGCCACGCCGCCACTCAAGCCCCCGTCATCCATGCCTGGGTTGTTCATCCTGAAATGCAATAACCGCCGTCCACCACCAGGGTGTGACCGGTGATCATGGCGGCTTCCGGCAGGCAGAGCAAGTACACCGCGCCCGCCACGTCGGCCGGGGTCAACACCGGTCCCCGCGGCGTGCGCCGCCCGTACTCGGCCAGCAATTCCTCGCGGTTGGGAAAGTGCTTCAGCGCATCGGTGTCCACCACCCCCGCGCTCACGACATTCACGCTGATGCCGCGCGGCCCCAATTCCTGCGCCAGGCTGCGGGCGACCGACTCGAGGGCGGCCTTCGAGGCGCCGATGAAGGCGTAATGAGGGATGGCGCGGAGCGCGCCCAGGCTGGAGAGCGCGATCATTCGTCCCCCGGCGGGCATCAGCGGCACCACCTGCTGCGCCAGGGTGTTCAGCGCCAGGGCATTGGTCTCGAGACAACGACGCCAATGTTTCAGGGTGAGCTCGAGGGCGGGACGTAACACCCCGATAGCCGCATTGCTGATCAGGAAATCAACCCGTCCGAAGGTGCCGCGAAACGCCGTCACCGCCTCCGCCACGCTCTGTGGATCCCCAACGTCCGCCTGGATAGCCAGGGCGGTCCGGCCGAGCGCCCGTGCCGATTGGCAGACCGCTTCGGCCTCCTCATGGCTGTTGTGATAAAGGAGGGCAACGTCGCACCCGGCATCGACCAGCTTCAAAACAATGGCGCGGCCAATGCCCCGGGAACCTCCCGTGACCAGCGCGATCTTCCCCATAAGTGCCATGTCCATCGATGTGACCACGCACGTTTATAGGGTCGATTCGGCCTCAGTCAATCCGGCTTTGCGGATCGCCAGGCCGGAGGGGCGCCCGTCCGGTGCTCGAAAACCGATTCGGCCCAGCGATTGATAGACACATCGCATGCGTCATGGCACTAAACGATAATCGGAACTGCCCCTGACCCGCACATCCACCAAATCAGGTTCGGCCATGCGCTGGCGAAGCGCCGCAACCGGGCCGCGTCATTCCGGAAAATGGTCCTGAAGCCAATGACTTGACAGATCCACTTTGTAGTGCAAAGTATCCGCCATGGACTCTCAACAGGCCACCCGCCACCTCGAGGCCATCCGCACCCTCATGGAGCGCGCCGCCCTTTACCGCCGTGCCCTCGCCCCGGTCACGCTGCTTACCGGCACCCTCGGCTGCCTGGCGGGAGCCCTCGGGTGGATCGCGGACCTGAGCGAACCCCGGACCTTCGGCTGGTACTGGATGGGGGTGGCGGGAGTCGGACTGGTTGCCGCGCTGGTGTTGATCCGTCGACAGGCCCTGCGGGAACGCGAGCCGTTCTGGTCTCCGCCCACGCGGCGGGTGGGACAGGCGCTGCTGCCGCCCTTGGTGGCCGGCGGGATGGCCGGTCTTCTGGCGGTCTGGCCGGACTGGCGCGACCCGCTTCAGATGTGGTGGTTGCCCGCCATCTGGATGGTCATTTACGGCTGCGCCCTGCATGCCGCCGGCTTTTTCATGAACCGCGGGATTGCCTGGCTGGGCTGGGTTTTCCTCCTGGCCGGCTGCGCCTGCCTTTGGGTCCTGAACGAACGCAGTTATGCTTCCGGCATGCCATCCCTGCGCCACGCTCACGGGCTGATGGCCCTGGTTTTCGGCGGGGTGCATCTTGCTTATGGCGTCTATCTGCACCTCACCGAGTCTCGCGCTGATGCCTCGTGAACCCGGAACCGTTTCTCCAGCTCGACCGCGTCATTCACGAGAAAGGGCGCCTCGCCATGATGTCGATGCTGGCAGCCTCCCCGCGATTGTCCTTCACCGAACTGCGCGACGCCCTGGCCATGACCGACGGCAACATCACCGCCCACGCCCGGACGCTGCAGGAAGCCGGCTACATCGCGGTGACCAAGGTCTTTCAAGCCGGGCGGCCGTTGACCACGTTCAGCCTGACCGAATCCGGGCGCGCGGCGTTTGCCGGTTACGTGCGATTGCTCGAACGGATTGTGGACCAGACCCGGGGGCAGGTTTGAGCAACTAGGAGCAACGATGACCAACGTGCGATCTAGAACCGGCATGGGATCACGCTTTGTAATGCAAAGCGTATCGTCCCGATCGCCCCTCACCACCTTCGACTCCCGGCATTCGACATTCGACATTCTACGTTCGACGTTCGGCGTTCGACGTTCGGCGTTCAACTTCGAACGTTCAACTTCCAACGCGTTTCAACGATCAATCATCAACGATCAACACCGCTGTCTATGAACATCCATCGTGCAACTCATCTCGGCATGTGTTTCGGCGTCCGCGACGCCATCGAACTCGCGCTCGATCGCGCCGCGCGGGAGCCGGTCACCATTCTGGGCGATCTCGTGCATAATCCGACCGTGCTAGGCCGATTGCGCCGGAACGGGATTCAGATCGAAGCCGACCCGGGCCGGGTGAACACGGCGTCGGTTATGATCACGGCGCATGGCGCGTCCGAGCGGCGGATTGGCGCGCTGCAAGCGCGGGGCTTCCGCGTCACCGAGGCCACCTGTCCCCTGGTGCGGGTGGCGCATCGCGCTCTGAAATCGCTGGTGGCGGCGGGTTTCCATCCGGTGGTGGTCGGTTTGCGCGGGCATGTCGAGGTGCGCGGAATGACCGAGGATCTCGAGGGGTTCGAGGTGGTTTTGAATGAGGCCGAGGTGGATGCGTTGGCGGAACGACCGCGGTTCGGGGTGATTGCGCAAACCACGCAGCCGATCGCGCGGGTGCGCGAACTCGTGGCCCAGCTGCGCCGACGGTTCCCGCGCTCCGAAATCCGCTTCGTGGACACGGTCTGCCAGCCGACCAAGCAACGTCAGCACGCGGCCGAGGAACTCGCGCAACGGTGCCAGGCGATTGTTGTCGTCGGGGGCGCCCACAGCAACAACACGCGGCAATTGGCCGAAACCTGTCGCCGTCATGGCGCCCGGGTTTACCGGGTGGAGACGGCCGCTGACCTGGACACCGCCTGGTTCACCGGAGTATCGGACGTGGGGCTTACGGCGGGGACGTCGACACCGGACGAGACGATCGCGACGGTTGAGGCTCGGTTGCGAGAGATCGGTGCCGGGCTGGCGTCGGGCGAACGCCGGGCCGGCGGACCGGGCGAGGGTTCGAGGCCGGGTTCGGCGGTATCGGCGGCGTTGGCGTTAAGCCATTCGTGAGGCGGCTGGCGGTTCGATCCGGTTCGAGGAATGACCCGCATGAATCTGAGCGCGCTCTGCCGACGGATTTGGGAGGCTGTACCGTCGGACCCCTTTTATCAGCCACGGCCGTCGCTGTGGTGTCCCGAGTCGATGTTGAAGCCTCCGCCGTTGCCGGAGGCGAAGTGTGCGACGGGGCTGGTGGTCCCCGCGCGGCGAACGGTCTTATTGATCAATCCGTTCTATCCCAAGGATCCGCACGGGAGTTTCGGCAAGCACGTCCTCACGCCATCGCTGGCTTTGACCAGTATTGCGGCATGCACGCCGCCGGGATGGACAGTCCGTTACTGGGACGAGAACCTGTTGCAGGGCGGAGCTCCGTGCGAACCGGTTCCCGAAGTGGTGGGCATCACGGTGCATCTGACATTTGCCGAAAGGGCCTATGCCCTGGCGGCGGCCTATCGCGCGCTGGGCGCCCGGGTGATCCTCGGCGGGTTGCATGTTCAGTCCTGTCCGGAGGAAGCCGCGGTCCATGCCGATGCGATTGCGGTGGGGAACGGGGTGGAGGTATGGCCGCGGATCCTGGAGGATATCGAGCGCGGTCGCCTGCAAAGCCGGTACGCCAGCGGTTACGACGGCGATTATGCCCGGGAGCCGCATCCGCGTCGGGACCTGGTGCCGGCGGGCAGTTTCCTCACCACGGCCAGTCTGATCGCCACCCGCGGCTGCCGGAACCGCTGTGGCTTCTGTTACCTTTCCACGCGCGGTTTGCGGTTGCCCTACCGGACGCGGCCGGTGGCGGACATCTGCGCGCAGTTGCGGGCGGATCGGCAACCCTACGCGGTGTTCATCGACAACAACCTGGGAGCGCAACCGGAGTATCTCCGCGCGCTCTGTCGCGGTTTGCAGGCGCTCGAAATGATCTGGAGCGCAGCCGTCAGTCTGGACGTCACGGACGATCCGACGCTCGTGCGGGCGATGGCCGACGCCGGTTGCACGGGGGTTTTCATCGGCTTCGAGACGTTGTCGGATGCGAACCTCGAGCAGGCACGCAAGGGGGGGCCGCGGGTGCTCGATTACGCGCGGCGGGTGAGGATGTTTCACGACCACGGCATCGCGGTGAACGGCAGCTTCGTCCTGGGGTTCGACGATGACGGTCCGGAAGTGTTTGCGCGCACGGCCGAGTGGATCGAAGCGCAGCGGCTGGCCTGCGCCACGTTTCACATCCTGACGCCGTATCCGGGCACACCCTTCTTTCGCGGGCTCGAGGCGCAGGGCCGGTTGTTGCATCGGGACTGGTCGAAATACGACACGGCGCACGTGGTGTTCAGGCCTCGGCGGATGACGCCGGAACAGCTCGAACTCGGCTACGATTGGCTGTACCGCCGGTTGTTTGCGCCGGCGTCGGTTTGGCGTCGGCGACCCGAGGATCGCTCGTTGGTGGTGCCGTATTTGGTGGGGGCGCTGTTGTACAAGCGGGCGAATCGCCTGTGGCCCTGGCTGATCCGGCGACGGTGGGTGCATGCCGCCTGGCGTCCGTTGCTCGAGCTGGCCCGCCGGCGGCACCGGGTTTCGCGTCGGCGGAATACCAACGCCGGCTTGCTTGAATTCCTCCGCCGTTTACGCTGGCGGCATGTGGCGTGACGAAACCAGCCGACGCGCTCGCCCATCGGCGATGAACTCCAGCAACCCGCCCGCGCTGACCAGCCTTCGCCTGCGTTCGGCCCGGGTCGCCGCAACGCTGCTCGCGCTCCACCTCCAGGTGTGCGCCGCCGACCAGCCGAACGTGTTGATCTTCTTCATCGATGACCTCGGACGCACCGACCTGGCGGTGGACGGTTCGCCTTTTCACGAGACCCCCCGGCTGGATGCCCTCGCCCGCGCCGGGGTGCACTTCACGGATTTCTATTCCGCGCATCCCGTCTGTTCACCCACGCGCTGCGCGCTCATGACCGGCAAGGCACCGCAGCGCGTCGGCATCACCGACTGGATCCATCCCCAATCCGGAATCGCGATCCCGGCCACGGAGACCACACTGGGCGAGGCGTTTCAGGCGCACGGTTACCAGACCGCCTACGTGGGGAAGTGGCACCTGGGCGAAGCCGACGCCGATCATCCCACCCGGCACGGCTTCGCATGGACCCTCGGCGTCAATCGCGCCGGTCAACCCGCCTCCTACCATTTCCCCTATCGGCGCGCCGAAGGCACGTCCACCGTCTGGGACGTGCCCGATCTTGCCGACGGCCAAGCGGGCGATTACCTCACCGACGTCCTCACAACTCAAACCATCGAGTTCCTGAAACAGCGCGACCGCCAACGCCCGTTTCTTCTCTGCTTCGGACATTACGCCGTCCATACCCCGATCCAACCTCCCGCCGGCCTGCCATCCAAGTACCAGCGCAAACGGGCCACTCTCTACGGCGAATCCGCAACTCCAACCCGCCCGGCGCCATTCGGCGCCCTTTCCCGCGCCCGCCAGGACGACTCGAATTACGCCGCGATGGTCGATAACCTCGACACCAACCTCGGCCGCGTGCTGGACGCCCTCGACGAACTCAAGCTGCGCGAAAACACCATCGTCGTCTTCACCTCGGATAACGGCGGGCTCTGCACGCTGGCCCAGAACCGACCCGGGCCCACCGCGAACCTGCCTTGGCGCGGCGGCAAGGGCTGGACCTACGAAGGCGGCATCCGCGTTCCCGCCATCATCGCTTGGCCCTCCCACCTCGACCCGCGCACCTGCACCGTCCCAGCGATTACGATGGACCTCTACCCCACCCTGCTTGAGCTCGGCGGGTTCCCGCTTCAACCCGCTCAACATCTCGACGGCCGTAGTCTCGTCCGCGCGCTCCGCGGCGAGTCCGACCCCGCGCTCGCTGCCCGGACGCTGGCCTGGTACTACCCGCATGACCACGGCTCCGGACACCGGGCCGGGGCGGCGCTCCGCCGCGGCCACCGGAAGCTGGTCCATTACTTCGCCACTGACCGCACGGAACTTTTCGATCTGGCGGCGGACCCGGGCGAGACCGAGGATCTCTCCGCCCGGCACCCTGCCGAGGTTCAATCTTTAAAAACCGAATTGCTCGACTGGATCATGGCCACCAAACCCTGAGAGGCTGAATCGCTGGAAGAGATCCCTCCGCCGAGGCCGCCGATCCGGGATCGGAGTTCGCTGCCATCACTCAACGTTCAACGCCCATTCTCATCAAATGACTTTGAAAACAACTCTCGCCGGACTGGGCGCGGTCCTGCTCACCGTGTCCGCATTAGCCGCCGAAAAGTTGAATGTCGTCTTCATCCTCGCCGACGACCTCGGCTGGGGCGAACTCGGTTGTTATGGACAAGAGAAAATCCCAACACCCAACCTGGATCGCCTCGCGTCGGAAGGTATGCGTTTCACCCAACACTACAGCGGCGCGCCCGTCTGCGCCCCTTCGCGCTGCGTGCTGATGACCGGCAGGCATTTGGGCCACGCCGAAGTGCGAGGCAACCTCCAGGCCCGGACCCGATTCCCGGAGTTCACCGAAGGCCAATTCCCGCTCTCCGCTTCCGCCGTCACCGTGGCCCAGGTCTTTCAGCAGGCCGGCTACGTCACCGGCGCCATGGGCAAATGGGGGCTCGGCCCCGTCGGCAGCACGGGGGATCCCAACCGCAAGGGGTTCGACCTGTTCTTCGGCTATAACTGCCAGGCCGTGGCGCATAGTTATTATCCGCCCCACCTCTGGCGCAACGCCGATAAAATCGTCATTAACCGGATACCGGTGCCCGGCCACGCGAAACAGCCCGAAGGCGAAGTGCGACTCGAGGATTGGCTCGGCGAAACCTACGCCCCGAAGCTCATGCTGGCCGAAGCCGAGAAGTTCATTGCCTCCCACGCTGCCAAACCATTCTTCCTCTACCTTCCCTTCATCGAACCCCACGTCGCCATTCACCCGCCCCGGGAATCCGTCGAACGTTTCCCCACCGAGTGGGATCCGCAGGTTTACCGGGGCGAAAACGCTTATCTCCCCCACCCGCGGCCCCGCGCCGGCTACGCCGCCATGATCCATGACCTCGACCAGCAGGTCGGTCGCATCCTCGCCGCGCTCGAACAAGCCGGGGTCGTTGACCGCACCCTGGTGGTTTTCACCAGCGACAACGGACCCACCCATCCCGGCCAAGCCGGCACCGCCTTTCACATCGGCGGCGCCGACCCGCCGTTCTTCAACAGCACCGCCGGCCTGCGCGGTTACAAGGGCAGCGTCTACGAAGGCGGACTCCGCGTGCCTCTGATCGTCCGCCTGCCGGGCCGCATCCGCGCCGGGACGGTCAATGACACCCCCTGCTACTTCGCCGATTGGTTCCCCACGCTCTGCGAGGCCGCCGGACTGCCCATGCCCGACGGCCTCGACGGCGAAAGCCTCTGGCCAACGCTCACCGGGAAACCAACCCTCCGGCGAACCAAGCCGATGGTTTGGGTCTTTCCCGAATACGGTGGTCAGGTTGCCGTCCGCGTTGACGACCTCAAACTGGTTCGGCAGAGATTGAAAACGCCGAAACCAGGTCCCTGGGAAGTCTACAACCTGGCGCAGGACCCGGCGGAACTAAATGACCTCGCAGCCGACCGTGCCGGGTTCATACGTGAGACCGAGGCACTCCTGCGACGCGAAACCAGCGAAAACCCGAGCTTCAACGTGCCGCTGCCAGAGGGGTCAGGAGAGTAGCGAGAGGAGGATGGGATGAAAGGCCTTGAGGCCAATGACCACC
>JAHDYP010000057.1 GCA_023383055.1 Verrucomicrobiota bacterium
AGGCCGTCGCCGATGTCGATAATGCCGGCGTTTTCCTCGCCGGCGCCCACCAGGTCCGGGGGTGAGCGGGTGGGGAAGGTCTTCAGGAGCGGCCGGGTGTTCTTGTAGGAACAGTGCTCGCTCCACATGACCGAGAAGATGCCGAGCTCGGTATAACTCGGTTCACGACGCAGAATGACCTTGATCTGTTCGTACTCGTCGGGTGTGAGGTTGTGTTTCCGAACGAGTTCCGGGGTAATGGCTGGTTCGCTCATCGGCTTCTCGGTGGATCAGCTCAGGCGGCGCGCGCGGACGTGGGTTTTTCCAACGCGTGAATCATGCTCTCGAAAATAAACCGGCCGTCCGCGCTGCCCAGCAGCGGTTCGCACGCCCGCTCCGGGTGCGGCATGAGGCCGGCCACGTTGCGTCGTTCGTTGCAGATCCCGGCAATGTTGCGGAGCGACCCGTTCGGATTCGCCGGCTCGGTGAGCTCGCCCCGGGCATTGCAGTATTGCCACAGGATTTGCTTCCGGGTCTCAAGCTGGTTCAGGAGATCGTCGTCGGCAAAGTAGCAACCCTCGCCGTGCGCCACCGGGATGCGGAGCACTTTGCCCTCGGGTATCCGGCTGGTGAAGGGCGAGTCGTGCGCGGCCACCTTGAGATAGACATGCTCGCAGCGGAATTGCAGGGACCGATTCCGCACCAGCGCGCCCGGGAGCAGGCCGGCTTCGCAGAGAATCTGGAAACCGTTGCAGATACCGAGCACCAGCCCGCCGTTGGCGGCAAACTGCTGGACGGCGGCCATGACCGGGCTGAAGCGCGCGATGGCGCCGCAGCGGAGGTAATCGCCGTAGCTGAAACCGCCGGGCACGATCACCGCCCGGGCGTCGCCCAGAGCGCTTTCCTTGTGCCAGACATAACGCGCGTGGTGGCCCAGGACCCGGATCGCGTGGATGGCGTCCTGGTCGCAATTGCTCGCGGGGAACTGCAGGACGGCGAAGTTCATGCCGGGTCGATTTGGAGCCGGTAATCCTCAATCACCGGGTTGCTCAGGAACCGGTGGCAGGCTTCGTCCAGTTGTTGGCGGGCCGACTCGGGATCGGTGCCCTCGAGGTCGATCTCGAGGTACTTGCCGACGTGCACGGCGCCGATGCCGCTATAGCCCATGTGGATCAGGGCGTTTTGCACGGTTTTACCCTGGGGATCCACCACCGCTTTCTTCGGAGTAATGATGATCTTTGCTTTCATGGCTGGCCGGCCACTGCCGAACGTCGGCCCCAATGTAGGGCGAGGGAAGAAACCGATGCCAGACATTTCTGGTTACGACAGCGTCGGCAACTGACCCTGGTCAATTATCCCAGCGGACCTTGTAGATGCGCTGGTTGGGCAGGTGGATCGTGCGTTCGGGCGCAAGAAACCGGATGCGATCGCTCCACCACGTGGTTTCGGTGGCCTGATGGTAGACGACCGCTGGCAACGTCAGGTGTTCGTGGACCGATTTGATCCCCGGGGACTTGCGCAGCGGTTCGTATGGGCTGAACCGGCCGGTGGCAAGGTCGAAGACGTAAACGTGCGTGTCGCTCGAGACCAGGAGCGACTTGCCGTCGCGGGCCGGTGAGAGATCATGTCCACCGGGCGTGGGCAATGCGAATCGCGCCTCGACGCGGAGCTGCGTCTTCGGTCCTGCTCCGATGAGCTCCACCTTGAGCAATTCCTGGGTTCCCAGGGCCCAGAGTCTCGAGGACTTCGCGTCCCACCAGACTCCGTGTCCGCCCGGCAAGGAAAGGCGCGCCAACGGTGTGACCTCGCCGCCCGGCCGGTTTTGATCGAATACCAGCAGTTCGTCTCCGCCGGTGCTGGCGGCGACTGCGACCCGTTCACCAGGGAGCAGGCAGGCGCTGTGGGCATTGCGGGCGGTCGTGTGGAAGACGCAGCGTTTATCCTCGCGGCGCACGAGGGCGACACCGTCGGCTGAGGAGGTGATCAGGATATACGGCCCGACAGGTTTGCATTCGTCGGTCGTGCGAAAGCGGGGGTGCAGCGTTTCGGGGATTTCGGGAGAATCGGCCGCCGTCCAACGCCACGATTGATCCGCCTCTCTGGCCACTGCGATGTCGGCGGGGATGATGAACACCTCCTCGGCCCCGCAGACGATGAGACGATCGCCCGCGACCGCCGATGCGCCGAGAAATGCCATTGCCGCGAACATGAGTCCGAGAATACTTCGTCCCAGGCGGCGACCCAGATGTGGTGTTGCAGGTGTCATGGTTCGGCTCGCGATTCAGTGTCGGTGACCTCGCTAAGGTGATCCGCCAATATCCGAAAGGCGAGCCTTCGATTCTGCCGGCAGCCAGGATTTCTCGATCCAAAGTCTCGCTTCGGCGGGAGCCCGGATGAGCCAGGTGGCGGCCACATTCTCGGTCGATCGATGCCGTGCATCCGGGTCGCCGATTCGCTCCGCCCACGCGATTGCGGCTCGAGGTTCCTTCTCGCGGACAACCTCTTCCTGAGCGCAGCGCTTGGATCGAAAAGACGCAAAAACACCGCAAATAACTCACCTCTGGCACATCTGCTCCGGCGTTTTGCGACCGGCGGGGACGAGGCCGCTTTTGACTTGCTGGTCCGCGGGCACCTTGGCCTGGTGGTGGTCGCCGCCCTAAACAACGGCAGTAGTCTTGGTGCTACTTGGATGGGCGGCTGGGCGTTTCTTGACCTGTCGACGCGAAGGTTGTTACGTAAGTCCTGGCGGGGAATTACCGCACTCGCGAAACACCGCATGTTCCGCCGTAACTCAGCGGCGGTTCGGGGTTCAGTGTTCGATGTTGTCGTCTTCCTCCGCTTCTTCGTCCTGATCTGGTTGGCGGCGAGTATGAACAGGCTCTTTGCTTTGGCCGTGACGCTAATCGCCACGGGCTCCGACCTGGTTTCTGCCGGGCTGATTGATCTCCCGCGCACCGGCCAGACCAACAGCTATTACGCCGGCGATGACGGGGCGCTGCGTGCGGGCGTGCCTTGGCCCGAGCGGCGTTTCACCCATCACGGCAACGGCACCGCCACCGACCTGCTCACCGGCCTGATGTGGGTGACGAATGGCAATCTCATGGCCACCCGCGACGCGGCATTCGACACGGACGGTGCGGCGGGCGATGGCATGGTGACCTGGGAACACGCGCTGGACTACGTGGCCAAGCTGAATGCCGAGAACTACCTCGGCCACGCCGACTGGCGGTTGCCTAACATTCTTGAGTTGGTGAGCTTGATAGACTTTGGCCGGACGAACCTGGCGCTTCCGGCGGGCCATCCGTTTTCGAACATCAACACGCAGGCGTTCTGGAGTTCGACCACGCGTGGCGCAGCCACGGGTTATGCTCTGGTCGTGAGCTTTTGCGGTCGGATCAACTCCATCGATCCCGATGGCATCCCAAGCTTCCTCTTTGGTTGTGTGGATAGTGAGTTATCCAAGGACGGCAGCAACGGCACCTTCGGTTGCCTGGTCGTTCGCAGCGGGGTAGCGGGCTTGATCGCGCTTCCGCGCACGGGCCAAACCCTATCCTGCTACCCTGGAGACGATGGCGACTTGCAGCAGGGTGTGGCCTGGCCGTGCCCGCGCTTTGCCGATCACGGCGATGGCACGGTCACCGACCGCTTGACGGGTCTGATGTGGACGAAGGACAAGGTGGCGGAGCTGACCTGGACCAACGCGCTCGGCTACATCGCCGGCATGAACAGCGGAGCGCAGCCGTCCTTGGGCTATCACGATTGGCGTCTGCCCAACGCCCTGGAGGGAGCATCCCTCTTCGATTTGTCACAGACCGGCCGTAAGTATTTCCAGATGAGTTTGCCGGAAGGTCACCCGTTCGCAGCGGACTACTTCTACGGTTTGACTTCGACTGCCTGGGCTGGCGATCCGACCCGGAGGGTCTTTGCCCTCAACAGGCTGGGGTTCCTGCAGTTGCAGGAGATCGGCAGTTACGAGGTGCATCCGGTGCGGGACGACCCGCGCCCTCTGCCCGGCGCCTCGATCAAGGTGAACGTCCGCTGGGACGCCCGCGGGCTTCCAGACACGGTGCTGCGGCTATCGGGGCCGTTGAGTGGACCAGCCCGCACCGACGAACGGGGGATGGCATCGTTCACCTGCCTGCCTGCCGGTGCCTACACGATTACTCCCGAAAGCCGGTCGCACCGTTTCGAGCCAGCGGCAGTCACTCTTAACCTGAACGAAAACAGCGGTGTCACGACCGAGTTCACCGGCATTCTCACGAACAACTTCGGCTGGCGGCAAGTCGCGGTGAACGCTCCTTCCCCGTATTACCGTGCCTTGCATGCGATCGGCAACGAGGTCTGGTTGGCGTCCAACAACCGCGTCTATCACAGTCCCGATGTGTCCACCCAGCCGTTGCGATTGGTCTTTCAGGGGCAGCCACAAACCCGGTTGTATGGCATGACTGGTTTCGTAACGAATGGCCTGCGCCACCTCTGGGCGGTGGGCGACGTCTCGTTGGGCGCACGGACAACCAACGCCACTGGAACGAACTGGACGGACATGTGGCTGAGCGGAGACAACACGTTCACCTGTGTCTCATTTGTCAACCCGCAGCTTGGTTTTGCCGCCGGGCTCGACTGGCACCTTCACCGGACCACCGATGGTGGCAGCAACTGGAATGACACGGGAGTTCGCATTAACATCGGGGCCATCAACGCCCTGCAGTTCCTGAACGAAACCAACGGGTTCGCCGCAACCGAGTCGCTCAGGGAGACCTTGGATGGTGGGATGACCTGGCCCAAGTCCACTCCCGGCGGTTTCCGGGATGTGTTCGCTCTCGATTCGGAGCATGTCTGGGCCGCCGGGCCGGATAGCATCCTCGTTTCAGGTAATCGAACCGGGGGCTTCATGACGTTTCAGCGGGTGATTAGCCCTCATGGTTACAGCCTTTCCCAGGTGACCTTCGTCAACGCCTCGGAAGGTTGGGTGGGTTCCATTCACGGGCACCTGCTGCACAGCTTCGACGGCGGGCACTCCTGGCCCGAGGATCTCCACCTTGCGGATGATTGGATCCGGGATTTGTTCTTCAGCAGCCCGACCAACGGCTGGGCGATCACCGGCGATTCGTTGTTTCACTACGGTCCATTGTTCGAGATGGCGGCTCCGGATTCGCCCCGCCTTTCCATCGCGCTGGCTGGCACCAACGTCGTCCTGAGCTGGCCGGCGGCCGCGACAAACTTCAACCTCACTGCCACGCCCCAGCTCGGGGCTGGAGCCGCCTGGACCGCGGTGACCAATCCGCCATCGCTGCTTGGAACCAACCGGGTGGTGACCAACGCGGTGACCGGCACGAGCCGTTTCTACCGTCTGCAAACACCCCAATGACATGCACAAGTTCAGCTTTACGAGTATGAACAGACTCTTTGCTTTGGCCGTGGCGCTGATCGCCACGTGCTCCAGCCTGGTCGCTGCCGGGCTGATCGCCCTCCCGCGCACCGGCCAGACCAACAGCCATTACGCCGGTGATGACGGCGCGGTGCGTTCGGGCGTGCCTTGGCCCGAGCCACGTTTCACGAATCACGGCAACGGCAACGGCACCGACCAACTCACAGGGCTGATGTGGGTGACCGACGGCAATCTTCTCGCCTCGCGTGATCCCGCCTTCGATCAAGACGGCACGGCCGGAGATGGCGTCATGACCTGGTTTCACGCCTTGCAGTATATCGAGAAACTCAATGCCGAAACCTACTTGGGATTCAGCGACTGGCGCATGCCGAACGTGATCGAGATTCTCAGTCTGGTGGATCACGGCCGCGCCAACCCGGCCCTGCCCGTGGGCCATCCGTTTATCAATGTGGCGGACTGGTACTTCACAGCCACGACGCGAACAGACCTGAACAGTCTTGGCTGGAGTGTCAACCTCCAGACGGGCGTCATCGATTCCTACAGTTGGAAGTTTGAAACCAGCCCGGTCGTGAAATGCCGTTTCCTGGTGGTACGCAGCGGATCGGCCGGTGCCGTTCAGCTCCCGCAAACCGGCCAGACCCGGAGTTACGCGCCTCGGGATGACGGCGCGCTCCGCTCCGGCAGATTGGCGCCCGTCCCCCGTTTCATGGCGCTGGGCGACGGCACGGTGCGGGATCGTCTCACGGGGCTGGTGTGGATCCAAAGCGGACCGATGGCATCGCCGGGCATTCCCTGGAGTGGTGCCCTGGCCTTCGTTGCAGACATGAACTCTGGTGCAAGGACCAACTTTGGCCATGGCGACTGGCGGTTGCCGAACCGCTTGGAAGTACTGAGCCTGATCGACTGGAGCCAGACCTGGCCGGCCTTCTCGCCGGATCATCCGTTCGCCAGCCTCAATACGGTTTGGATTTCGACCACGAGTGCCAGGGATTCCAGTAAGACCTGGTATGTCAGCCCCATATTTGGGATCTCAGTTGATGGCTTGGCGAAATCCGGCACCGCCCTGGTTTGGCCCGTCCGATCGGATCCGACTCCGCTCCATGGCCACGCGATCCGCGGACGCGTGGTCCAGAACGGACAACCGCTGGCGGGAACGCGGATCGAATTGAGCGGCCCTCTGGCGGGGGCGATGGAAACCGACCCGAGCGGGCAGTTTGCGTTCACCTTTCTCCCCGATGGCGATTACCGGTTGCGCGTCTGCAAACTCTACTGGTCGTTCACGCCCCCGGAGCTGACGGTGCCGCTGGCGGGCAGTGATCTCACGGTGCCCGATTTTGTCGGTGAACTGGCCGAGGAATACGGCTGGGTGGATTGGAGCGCCAACCTCCCCAACGCCGCAGGCCTATCCACCCTGTCCTCGATGTGTTTTGTGAATGAGGAGGGCTGGATTGCGTCCGGCAGCAAAGGCGAGATTTACCATACACCGGATGGCGGCAGGACATTTGAGGTGCAGAGCCTGCCCTACAGCATCGATGCGGTGGCAATGCGGGACGCGTTGGAGGGGTATGCGGGTGGCGAAAACAGCCGCCTCTATCGCACAACGAACGGCGGCGCGAATTGGACCTTGATCGGACGGCTTGGCGGAAGGGTGACCGCAATCGCCTGGGCGGCCAATGGCGAAGCGGCCTTTGCTGGAGCAGTTGACAGCACCGCGGTCGCCCGGCTTGACGGCTCGAAGATCACCCCGTATCCGACATCGTGGTCTTGCAGCAGCCTCAACTCGATCCAATTCCCGGTGGATGCCCGCGAGGGGTGGGTCTGCTGTGGTGGGATCTTCGCCCACTACATGGACGGCGTGGAGGATAATAATCAGGTCCATCCCTCTCTTGGCTATGCGGGCATGCATCTGATCGATCGCCAGTACGGTTGGGCCGTGGCTTCAGGATCCTATTATCACGGTGGCGATGGCACGATGCATCATGCGGGGTTTGTCGTGCACACCGAAGACGGGCGCTACTGGGACGTTCAATTCAGATGGGACCTTGAGAAGAACGCACCCAACGACGTGCGGTTCATCAACCGAAACGAGGGCTGGGTAGTGGGCGCCGGGGGCTTGATCCTCCACACGACCAACAGCGGTGCCGTCTGGACATGTCAAGCGGCCGGTCTGACCCGCAACTCGCTCCAGAACGTCTGGCCGATCGATGCCCGAACCGTTTATGCTTCGGGCAACAACGGCACGTTCCTTAAATACACCCGCCTCTCGGATCGGCCTGCCCAACCCCGTCTTTCCATCGCCGCCGTCGGCACCAACGTCGTCCTGAGCTGGCCGGCGACCGCGACGAATTTCACCGTCACCGCTACGCCCCAGCTAGGCACAAACGCCGCCTGGACCGCGGTCACCAATCTGCCGTCGCTGCTCGGAACCAACCAGGTGGTGACCAATGCGGTGACTGGCGCAGCCTGGTTCTATCGCTTGCGGGAAGGATCATGAACTGCCTACTCCCTCAATTCGTGCCCACCTGTCCTGGTCTGATCGCCGCGCCTCGAACGCAGCATCCCGGCCCGCCATGAAAACTCGCTCATTCCACCTCCTTCGCCCCGCTCTTTTGCTCGCACTGTCAATCGCCAACCTGGCCGCCCAGTCCCTTGTCATCGACACCGCGGTGGGGTCCGGTGTGACCGGGTATACAGGCGACGGCGGACCAGCGACCAGCGCGAGCCTGTCCGCCCCGCGCTACCTCGCGGCGGACACCGATGGCACGCTCTACTTCTCCGACTTTGAAAACTACTGTGTCCGCAAGGTCGATGCCGTGACCGGCGTTGTAACCACCCTGGTGACCCTGAGTGACATCGACCGGCCGCGCGGCCTCGCTTTTGACGCTTCCGGGAATCTCTACGTGGTGACGGTTGCCGGCTATGCGGAGAGAGGCTTCGTCAAGCGGATCGACAAGCAAACCGGCACGCTCACCACTGTCGCCGACCTGAGCAGCTTCGGTCTCTGGCCGGGGAGCCTGGCGATCGATGTGGCCGGGAACTTTTACGTGACCGATACGTCTACCGTTGAAACGGCCCGCTCCATTCGAAAATGGGACCCGGTGACGCAGCAACTGACGACCGTCGTTTCTTTTGGGGGGAACGGATGGTTGTTCGATCTGAAGCTCGACGGTGCCGGCAATCTTTACGTGGCCTACTGGAACTTTATCAAGCGATACGCCAAAGACACCTGGGCGGAAACCACCGTCGCTGGCACCGGATCCCACGGCTTTGCGGGCGATGGCGGCCTGGCCACTGCGGCGATGCTTTACTACCCGCGCAGCCTCGCACTTGACGCGGACGGCAATGTGCTGATCGCCGACACCGCCAACAATCGGATTCGCCGGGTGGATCACGCGACCGGTGTCATCACAACGGTCGCCGGCAATGGCGCCGATGACTACGCCGGCGAGGGTGGGGCGGCGGCGCAGGCCAGTCTCAGTGGACCTCAGGGCGTGGCGGTCGATCGCCACGGGAGAATCTGGGTGGCCGACACTGGCAACGCGGTCATCCGCGGGATTTTCCCGGGCAACCCGGTCAGCGGCGCCCCAGCCCGAGTCGTCACGGGTCCCGCCACCATGATCACTCCCACCACCGCGACGATCGCCGGCATCGTCACCGGTGACGGTGGCAGTGCGATCACGGAGCGAGGTATTGTCTTCTCGACCTCGGCTAACCCCACGATCGGTTTGAACACGAAGGTGGTCGCTGCTGCCGGGACCGGACGGTTCTCCGTCCGGCTCACGGCCCTTGCCAAAGGCACGAATTACCACGTCCGGGCCTACGCCGTGAATTCCGCCGGGACGGCCTACGGCGACGACAAGATCTTCACGACTTCCTCGATACCCGGTCAATGGACCAAGATGGTTGCACCGGCGGGGGCCGTGACTCTCCGCCGCGTCTTCGCGGACGGGAAGAGGGTGTGGATCATTGCGGATCGACGAATCTACTTCAGTTCCGACTACCCGGCGACGCCGTTGGTTGTGCAGTGCGAGGCGCCCAACGGGTCATTGAGCGACTTTTGCTTCCGCCGGATCGGTGGGAAATGGTCGGCGTGGGCGGCAGGCGGCAACCGTACAGGCTTCCGAACCACCGACGCCGAGGCCGGAGAGTGGACGCCGATGAGTTTCAAGGGCAGCGGTTATGCGACTGAAGTGTCGTTTCCGACAGATACTCTCGGGTACCTCACCGATCAGCAGGGGCTGATGCAGAAGACCGTCGATGGCGGTCAGACCTGGACCGTGATTCCGTTTCCGAGTGACTACACCCAACGCATCTCGCTGACGGGCTCTTCCTCCATGGTGTTTCTGGATGAGACGACGGGTTACTCGGTGGACGCCGAACCGCGGGTCGCCATCACGACCGATGGCGGGGCGACCTGGGAAGACGCCGGCGCGGCTGTGGCGGGAGCATTGGGTGGCCTGTGTTTCAGGAGTAGCACCCTCGGGTGGGCGGTTGGGAATAGCGGCCAGATCCTGCGCTACGTGAACGGGACGTGGGAGGACTCCCTTACCAACCCGGACCCGGACGAGCGCTTTCTAACGGCGGTGCATTTCTCCACCGACACTGATGGATGGACGGTGGGTGTTGGGGGCGTGATGCTCCACACAGCTGACGCCGGCTCCACCTGGTCGTTGCAGGACACAACGACGACGGAGTGGCTGCTCGATGTCTTCTTCGTGTCACCGGATGAAGGTTACGCCGTCGGTGCGAACGGCACGATCCTGCGCTACGCGGTGGAGCATCCTGCGGTGACGGCGCCAACACTTTCCATCGCCGCCGCCGACACCAACGTCATCCTGAGCTGGCCGGCGGTCGCAACGAACTTCACCCTTACCACCACGCCCCAGCTTGCTGCCGGTGCCGTTTGGACCGCGGTGACCAATCCGCCGTCACTGCTCGGAACCAACCAGGTGGTGACCAACACCGCAGCCGGCCCGAGCCGCTACTATCGGCTGCAAACCGGATTATGAATCCGCCATCTCCCTCGGACTCGAACGACCTAATGGGAGCGCGGGATTCATCACGCTTCATCGTGAGCCTTCTCACGGCGATGGCACTGCCACCGACGGGCTCACCGGCCTGATGTGGGTGACGAATGGCAATCTCATGGCCACCCGCGACGCGGCATTCGACACGGACGGTGCGGCGGGCGACGGATTGGTGACCTGCGAACACGCGCTGGACTACGTGGCCAGGCTGAATGCCGAGTCAGCGTCAGCGTTTCAGCGTTTGCCAGTTCCAACCCTCCCTTGACACACCCCCCTTCACTGATAAGCTGACCGGCTCTGTGTTCTGGCGGCAGGGGAATGCTCTGACTAATGGAGCGGGATGGGGTGTGCCGATCCGGGATGAACCGGCCAGAATCAGCAATTTACCTATGAAACGAACGTATCAGCCGTCCAAGGTCCGCCGCAAACGGCAGGTGGGCTTCTTGAAACGGAACTCGACGAAGAGCGGCAAGGCGACTTTGCGGAATCGCCGTCGCGTGGGGCGCAAACGGCTGACCCAGGTCTAACCGGCCCCATGACGGCGCCGAAGAACGTTCTCGGCCTGCCCAAGTCCGCCCGAGTCAAGCAGCGGCGCGAGTTTGAGCAGATCCGGGCGAAAGGCCGGCGATTGAGCAGCGGCTGTTTGATTGCGAATTGGCTGGCGCTTCCGGCCGAGGGCCGGTCGCGTTTGGGGGTGATCACCAGCCGCAAAGTGGGCCCGGCCACCGTCCGCAATCGTGCCCGCAGGCTTTTGCGCGAGTCTTTCCGTCGGCATCAGCACGACTTGACCGGCCCGGCCGCGATGGTGTTGGTCGCCCGGCCCTCGATCGCCGGCAAACCCTTTGACGCTGTGGAACGGGATTATTTGGCCGCGCTCCGGCGTGCCGGTTTACTACGCGATTCTTGAACCCGGCCCAAGCCATTCTTGTCTTCCTGGTGCGGCTTTATCGCTGGACGCTTTCGCCGCTGAAAACCGCTGTCCTCGGGCCACAAGCACGCTGTCGGTTTACGCCATCCTGTTCCGCCTATGCCCTTGAGGCCTTGCGGCAACACGGGGCGGCACGGGGAACCTGGCTGGCCCTCCGGCGCATCCTGCGTTGTCATCCCTGGGGCGGTTGTGGCGAGGATTGCGTGCCCCCACGAGTTTCGCCCAGGCAACAGCACAACCCTGCCCACCCGGATGCCGGCAACGGGTCCGGCACGGTGCCTGCCCGACCGGCGGCGGCGACCGGCGCGTCGTTCCCCGCTCATTCTCACTGATTCAATGGACCGCAAATCGATTATCATCCTCCTGGTTTCGCTGGGGTTGTTGCTCTTGTCGCAACGGCTCATTCACCGGTATTTCCCGCCGGAGAAGATCGATCCATCCCTCGCGCAAATCGTCGACACCAACCAGGTCCCGCCGCTGGCCACCAATCCCCCGGCCGCACGCCAGGAACCGGAAATCACCGCCGCCCCGCCGCAACCCCAGTTGGTGGAGCCGGCGGCCAGCGAGGAGCTGTTGACCCTCGAGACCGAACAGGCGCGCTATGTTTTCACCTCGCACGGCGGCGGTCTCAAGCGGGTCGAGCTCAAGAATTATCCCGAGGTGGTGGGTCGCAAGGCCCGTCGGGATCCGGAGACCGGCCTGGCCACCCTGAACAACCAGGCGCCCGTGCCCGCCTTCTCCCTGATCGGAGACGAACGGTTGCAGGGGGATGGACTCTACCGGTTGACCCAGACCGCGAACGGTGTGCGGGCGGAGCAGCGGTTGCCGCAGGGGCTGACCATCGTCAAGGATTTCCAGCTCAGCACGAATTTCCTCTTGTCCGTAAGCGTCCGGATCGAGAACCGGAGCGACCAGAACCTGCTGTTGCCGGCGGCGGAGCTGGTGGTGGGTACGGCCACCCCGGTGAACCCGCACGACGACGGCCTGCACATGGGGGTGATGTGGTATGACGGTTCGAGCGCCAACTCGATCGCCGAAACCTATTTTGCGAACCGCAAGCTCGGTTGCCTGCCAGGCACGCCGCGCGCCACCTATTTCGCCGGCGAGAGCAACGTCGTCTGGGGTGCGGTGCACAATCGCTTCTTCACCATGATGGCGATACCTCCGGCGACCGAACCGGCCCCGCGGCTGGTCTCGCGCCGGGTGCTGCTTCCTCCGCCGACGCGCGAGGAACGGGCCGCCGACTCGAAGCTGATCGCGGCGCCATTTGGTTTTCAGACCGCGTTTTTGTATCCGGCCGCCGAGCTGACGCCGGGTGCGGCCATCGAGCGCCGGTACGATCTGTTTGCGGGACCGAAGGAGTACCGGACCCTGGACCGGCTGGGGAGCCGATTTGGCAACAACCTCGATCTGATCATGGGGTTCAGCGGGTTTTTCGGGTTTTTTGCCAAAGGCCTGTTGCTTTCGATGAACGGTTTGCATGCGACCGGGCTCTCCTACGGTCTGGCGATCATCGGGATTACCATCATCATCAAACTGTTGTTCTGGCCCCTGACCCAGGTCAGCACCCGTTCCATGAAACGGATGCAGACGCTGCAGCCCAAGATGAAGGAACTCCAGGAGAAGTACAAGGATGACCCCAAGAAGATGAACCAGAAGACGATGGAGTTCATGAAGGAAAACAAGATCAACCCGGCGGCGGGTTGCCTTCCGATCCTGATCCAGATCCCCGTTTTCATCGGCTTCTACAAAATGCTGCAGACCGCCATCGAACTGCGCGGCGCCCGCTTTCTCTGGGCCTGGGATCTGTCTCAACCGGATACCATCTTCATGCTGCCGGGGCTGGAGTTTCCGGTGAATCCCCTCCCCCTGATCATGGGGGCGACGCAGTTGTGGCAGGCGCGGCTGATGCCGCCTTCGCCCGGAATGGACCCGGTCCAACAGAAGATGTTTCAGTACATGCCGTTGATCTTCATTTTCATCCTCTACAATTTCTCCTCCGGGTTGACTCTTTACTGGACCGTTCAGAATCTGTTAACCATAGCGCAGATGAAATTGACCCGGGCTGGCGAGGCCAAGTCGGCGCAAACCAAAGTGGTGGCACCGGCGGCTGCGCCCACGAAAAAGAAGGACTAACCGCCAACCCCCGGCGCGCGCCGCCCCCGGCGCGAGCCAGCTCGATTTATGTCCGCCCAATCCAAACCCACGCTCGAACAACTGCTGCGACTCCTCGGCTTCGGGGTCACGGTCGAGGAACATCAGCTCGACGAAGGCCTGCTGTTGGATGTCAAAACCGAGGATCCCGGGCGTCTGATCGGCCGCCAGGGACAAACCCTCACCGCGCTTCAATACATCCTCAACCGGATGTTGTTCCGCCAGGATTCAGAGACCCCAAAGGTGACCGTCGACGTCGGCGGTTACCGCGCCCAAGCCCGTGACGCTCTCCTGAAGAAGGCGCTCGAGGCGGCCGAAAAGGTTCGGCGCTGGGGCGACATCGTCGAACTCGAGCCGATGAACGCCTTCGACCGGCGCATCGTTCACGGTGCGTTGAAGGATGATCCCGGCGTCGAAACCCACAGCGTCGAGGTCGAGGGCACCGTAAAAAAGGCCATTCTGCTCCGCCCGCGCCACTGAACCGTCCCGGTGCTCTGCCGGGGCCGCGCCGCGGCATGTGCGGGCTAGAACGCCTGCCACCAGGGCAGTTCAAGCTCGCGATCCCCGGCTGATGTGGCCGGCTCCTCCTCGATGGCCGGTCCCGAGGAGGCCACGTCAAGAGGCAAACCCGCGATCCCCTGAAGGTACGCCAGAATCAGTTCCGGTAACTGATCGCTGTAACCGCCTTCGAGCACGCTGAACATGGGGACGGCCATCTCGCGCAGGACCCGGCCGAACCAGTGGAAATCCTCGTGCTCCAGCAGTTGTTGGCAGAGCGGATCGCCGCTGTAGGCATCGAAGCCGGCGGAGACGGCGATCAGTTCCGGTTTGAACAGGCGCAGTTCCTCCAGCGCCTGCTCCGCCACCTTGCGGTAGTCTTCCCGGGACAACCCGGGCGCCACCGGATAGTTATGACAATTGCGCTGATGCCGGCGGCCGGTGCCCGGATAGGCCGGGAACTGGTGAATCGAGAAGAACGCGCATCCGGGTTGGTCCAGGAGAATCGCCTCGGTGCCATTGCCGTGATGGACGTCGAAATCGAACACGGCGACCTTGTCCACTCCGGCCGCGCGGGCTTCAAGCGCCGCGATGGCCACATTGCCCAGGTAACAGAAGCCCATCGCGCGATCCCGCGTGGCGTGGTGCCCGGGCGGACGCAACAGCGCGAACGATTGCTCCCGGCTCTGCGCGGATTTCAAAGCGCGCAAAGCCCCGCCCACACTGCGCCGCGCATGGCCGGCGATGTCAGGGTACGCAGGTGTGTCCATGTCGAAGTCGAGTTGGCTCTCAAGCCGATCCAGGTGTTCCGCGGTGTGCGCCCGCAGCAGGATCTCGCGGTCGACCGGCAGGGGTTCATCCCAGATGATAGGCAGGGAGCTTTGCCGGCGCAAAAGCTGAACCGAACGGGTGACCCGGGCAGGCCGTTCCGGGTGGCCCGGATAAGCATAATCGGCACACCGGCTGTCGGTGATGATTCTCATGGAAAAATCGTCGCGGTCATCCGCCGATACCTGGGCTAATCGGTCCGTCGGAGCCGGTAAAACTCGTGACCCGCCAGATTGGTCACGGTCACCGACAGCAGACCATTGGACACGGATGGAACGGCACTGACTTGGGCCCAGTGATTCGAGCTCTGGAGTGTCGCTGTGGATTCCAGGACATATTGAGTGAGGCCCGCCGGCCAGCTGAAGACAATCACCCCGGAGGCGGGTTGGCCGACCGCGAGCATGACTTCCGGAACGATCTTAAGCACGAACGCGTCGGCAACGCCTCCTCCATACGTCCGTTGCAGCGGGCTCGCGCCGGGCACAACCGGAAAAGCGGTCGACGCGGTGTATCCAGCCACATACGCGTTGCCGGCGGGGTCGAGCGCCAATGACCGCGCTTCATCGCTGCGCGCCCCCCCCAGAAAACTCGAGTAGCTCAAACCCTGCCCGTCGGGACGGAACTTGGCGATGAACAAATCCCGGTTGCCTTGATACACCGCCTGCAATCCGTTCGTGAGGGGGAAATCGGAGGATTGGGTCATGCCCGCCACGTGCGCGCTACCGGCGGCGTCGACCGCGACGGCCCAGCCTTCGTCGTCGGATCTGCCCCCGAGAAAACTCGAATACTGGAGCTGGCCGGCGGCGTTGAATTTGGCCAGAAACGCGTCACGGCCGGAGGCTTTGGTGGCGTAAAGGGCGTTGGTGACCGGGAACGCACTGGAACCGGTGTAACCGGTCACGTACGCGTTGGCGTCGGCATCCAGCGCAACCCCGAGGGCTTCGTCCTGGCCGCCTCCGCCCAGGAACGTCGAGAACAGGAGCTCCTGGCCTTGAGGGCTGACCTTGGCGATGAAGGCATCGTAGCTCCCACCGCGGAATTCGGATTGAAACGCGTTGGTGACGGGAAAGTTGACCGACCCGGCATCGCCCACAACATAAGCGTGGCCCAATCGGTCCACCGCCAGGCCCTGGGCGAAATCGAAACCGCCGCCGCCCAACACCATCGAGTAGGCAAGGTTCGTCTCACCGGGGGTGAACTTGAGCACAAAAGCATCCGTCTCGCCGTTGAACCGATACGGGCTGTTGCGCACCGGGAAATCGTCGGATTCCGTATGCCCCGCCACGTAAACGGCATCGGCATCGTCCAGGGCAATGGCGAGTCCCAGATCTTCATCAGTTCCACCAATAAACGTGGAGTACAGCAGCGCCTCACCGTCCGCGGAGAGCTTGGTGACGAACAGATCGTTGAAGTAGTAACCGAGATACTCTTCCCCCGCGAGCTGGCGCTGCACCGCGGTGAGTGTGATCGGAAAGTTGGTCGAAGCGGTCAGCCCCGTGATGACGGGGTTGCCTGCCAAATCCAAGGTGATCGCCATCGCGGCGTCGAGCCCGTTGCCCCCCAGATAGGTGGCAAAGACCAGGTTGGTTCCCTCGGCGCCGAGTTTGGCCACAAAAGCCTCGTTGCCATAGGGGTTTTGGTTGCCGACATAGCCGCCGGCATTGGTGGGCCAAAGGGCGTTCGTCACGGGAAAATTCGTCGATGAGGTTTCCCCCACCACATAGACCTGTCCCGACCGATCCACCGCCACGCCATTCGCCTGCTCGTAGCCGAGCCCACCCAGAAAAGTCGAGTAGGCCAGGATGGGATCGATGACCAGCGGCCGGGTGGGATCATACAGCGCCACCGCGAATCCCACTTCGGCGGGCGCGCCCGACTCCAGTCGATACGCCGCGGGAACCATCTGCCGTTCGCCATGGTTCACCTGGTAAACCTGAGGCGGGCGAAAGCTGAGCGCTGAGGAACCCACCCGCACCGCCACCGAACCGTCCGGCTCGAGCTCCAGGCCATCGATGCCTTCGAACCGCCAGCGGATCTGAGCCGGGTCGACCCCCGGCGCCACCACGAAATCATGTTCCAACTGCCGTTGGTTCCCGTAATAAACCAGGTCAATCCCCGGATAAACACCGACGTAGCGGATGCGGGCATGGGTGGTCACCCCGGTTCTCCACCCTTGAGGATCGTTGCCCAGGAAATAGTTCACCCGGGTGGGCAGTTTATCCTCGGCGAACGCCACCGCCCGCGGATCGGCCCCGACCAATTCCATGCCAAAGGCCACCCGGTCCGGGCCGCGGAAAGCCCCCCTCGAACGCGTCTCTTCGGGCAAATCCGCGATACCTCCCCGTGGGTCGCCCGCCCGAAACATGACATCCAAACGCGCGGGTGAAACCCGGACGTGATACCCCGGCCCCCGGCTCACAAACGCCGGCGCACCGGTCCCGGTCGAGTTCGCCGGCTCGAACATGAGCGGCAACTGACCGTACTGAGGGGGGACGGCTGGGCGCGCGCCCAAACCGCAGGTCGCAACGGTGCCCAGAAGCGCTGCCACACCCCGGAACAGGGTGAACACCAAGCGCGCTGAATCCGAGCGGATCCGGCTCTTTCGACTGCACGATTCCATGTTGGCTGGATGGGGAAATCCGGCGTTGGATGTTTGGGTTTTTGAGTTTTGGTGTCAAAGCATTTAACCGGGTCAAGCCCCGGTTGCGCCGATCGCTTCGTTGGGCTCCAGCCCCGGCGGAAAGGCCGCGGTTGTCTCGTCGCGGCATGGCGCGATTCTTTTGGGGCTTGGCAAGTCCGGCGACGGGACTATTGTTGGCGGCCACAAACTTATCATTACCGAATTATGGCAAGGACCGAAAGAGCCCATACCCGCGCGCGCGAAGACCTGTCCGAAATGCCGGACTGGCTGAAGGAAAAGGAATGTCCGCACAAGCGGAAGTACATGTCTGGCCAGCGCATTTTGCCGCGGAACCTGACCGGCAAGGAGAAGTTGACGCAGTTGGTCGACGAAGTGTTCCTGGCATACAACTCGGCGCGGCTGAAGGAGGGTTGCCAGTTGTTTGTGGAGAAGATGCTCGGCGCTAACGTGACCATCGGCATGAGTTTGTCCGGCGCGCTGACCCCGGCCGGTCTGGGATGTTCCAGCATCATCCCGCTGATCAAGGCGGGGTTTGTCGATTGGATCGTCGCCACCGGCGCCAACCTTTACCACGACATGCATTTCGCCCTGAACTACCCGGTGCATGCCGGGAGTTTCAAGTTCGACGATACGGACCTCCGCAACAACGATCTCGTCCGCATCTACGACGTCGTCATTCCCTACTCGGATGGCCTCATGGCCACCGACGACATCCTGCGCGAAATCCTCGTCACGCCCGAGTTCCAGAAAGAAATGGGGACCGCGGAACTCCATTACCGGCTGGGTCGTTACTGCTCCGAGTGGGAACGCCAACACAAACTCAAGGATGTCTCCGTGCTGGCCGCCGCCTACCGCGCCGGCGTCCCCTGTTACACCAGTTCTCCCGGCGATTCCACCATTGGCATGAATGTCGCCGGCGTCGAACTCCGCGGCAATAAACTCCGGGTCAACCCAAGCATCGACGTCAACGAAACCACCGCCTATGTCCTCGCCGCCAAACGCGGCGGCGGCAAGAGCGCGGTCGTGCTCTGGGGCGGCGGCAGTCCCAAGAACTTCATGCTCCAGACCGAACCCCAGATCCAGGAGGTGCCCCGCATCAAAGAGTTCGGCCAGGATTACTTCCTGCAGGTCACGGACGCCCGGCCGGACACCGGCGGACTGAGCGGCGCTACCCCCTCGGAAGCGGTCAGCTGGGGCAAAGTCGATCCGGACCGCCTCCCCGACGCGGTGGTTTGCTACACGGATACGACGATCGCCATGCCGATTCTGACCCATTACGCGCTCGCCAAACACAAGCCCCGCAAGCTGCGTCGGCTCTACGATCAACGCGAGAAAATGATGAAGGCGCTCGTCAAGGAGTACTTCACCCACAACAAGGTGAAGATGATCGACGGCAGCAAGCCCGCGATCGACTGAACCCCGGGGTGGCGGGAGCCCAATCCGAAAACCGAATGATCCGAGCGCCGATCAGGTTGCCCAGCCACGCAGCAGGTTCAGGCACCAGCGGTTGAGCTCGATCGCCCGCGCTTCGCTCGACGCCTCGGTGTAACAGCGAAACTCCGGGGCGTTGCCAGACGGCCGCAGATGCACGATCTCGCCGTTCTCGAAGGTGATCCGCAGGCCGTCGGTCCGATCCAGACGTTTCACCCGGCCCAATTCCGTTCCCCAGGTCGCCTCGATCGCCCGCCGGTCCCCGGCTTCGTCGCCGGTCGCAAACCGGGTCAGAATCGCCTGGCTTCGATCGGTGGGAAAGTCCTTGAGCCGATCGCTGGCGGTGTGGCGCGATGGCAGGGATTCCACGAGCTGGGCCACGGTCTTTCGCTCGCGCCTGGCCAGCAGCAGGATCGCGACGATGAGCACCACGGCATCGCGCGTCGGCAGCGCCCGCAACACGCGCCCATTCATCTCCAGATCGGTCTGGACCAGAAACCCGCCGTTCGCCTCGTAGCCCACCACCCGGCGAGCACCGACAGCCGCCGCCTCGATCATCGATTCGATCACGTAAGGCGAGCCAATCCGGGTCCGCCGCACTTCGCGGAACCAGCCGGAGAGCTCGACAGCCGAGTTGCAGCTGACGGGTGTGCTCACTGAATCGGCCTCGAGGTATCGCGCGCACAGAATCCCCGCCACATCGCCCCGGAGCCACCGCCCCTGCGCGTCGCTGATCAAGGGGCGATCGCTGTCCCCGTCGGTCGACACGATGGCATCGAACTGCTGTTCCGCGGACCAGCGGGCCGCCCATTCGACATCCTCGGGACGGATCGCCTCGGTATCGACCGGGACGAACTCATCCGATCGCCCCAGCGTCACGACCTCGGCGCCCAAGCCTGCCAGGATCTCGACCAACAGATCCCGGCCCACGGCCGAGTGCTGGTATAGGCCCAACTTCAGATCCTGAAGGGCGTTGGGCTCAAACAGCTCCAGATACCGCGCGACGTAGCCTCGCGCCGCGGCCGTTTCAACCTCTGGAAGCCCGGGAAGTCGCTCCACAAAGCCGCCTTGCGCATCGAACAATCCTTCGGGCCATTCCACTGACTGGCTGCTGATCCCCGCCTCGTCACGCTTCAGGATCTCGCCCCGAGTCTGGTTGAACTTGATGCCGTTGCGGTCGGCTGGAATGTGACTGCCAGTCACCATGATCGCCGGGATCCGATGACTCAAACCGCACAGGGCCACCGCGGGCGATGGGATCCGCCCACAATGCATCGGATCAAGTCCCGCATCCTGGACGGCCCGGCAGATGGCCCCGATCAACCGGCCCGTGCTCGGCCGCAGATCGCCGGCCACCGCCACCCGCCTATCCGTCCGGCTCAGGTCGCCAGTCGCGCCCAGATACTGGAGGAAGCCGCGCGTGTAAACGTAAGCCACCTGGTCTGTCAAGGCCGATGCCAGCCCGCGGGCGCCACTGGTGCCGAAACGGACGCCGGTCCGCTCCATCAACTCGCTCAGAATTGCTCTCATCATCAGGAGGGCAGGATACTCCACCGCACCGTTCGCTCCCAGCCCGGAATTATCCCGAATGAGCCGTGAACGCTAATCTGAAGGCGCCAGCTCGGCGTGGATCCGATAAAACCGCGGGCTATCTGGCAGAGCCGAATCGGTCCATTCGAGCGGGGCGTCATTCCCGGGCAGATCCAGCGCCAGGCTCGGCCAGGTGCGAGGGCCGGGTATCGACCCTGAATATTCCAGAGTATAAAGCCGTTGGGCGACTCCGAACCACGCCAGCCGCACCTCGCCGGTGGCGGGATCCCGCTGAACCGAAACGGCCAGCCGCGAGGCGGGGTCATGCGGATCGGTGCCGGCGAGATGCTCGTGGGCATTCGACGCGTCGTCCTGATCGGCATCGGCTTCGGCATCGTCGCGGCTCGGGTCCAGGGCGGTGGCGAGCTCCCAACCGTCGGGCATCCCGTCTCCATCCGAGTCGGCCAAGGGATCCATGGTCTCGTACGCGCCGAGGTCGGGTGCGGTCAGCCCATCATTGTTGCCATCAAGCGGGCGCGGCATCCCGCCGTAATCGGTGCGAACCGAAAACTGGCTGGTGCCGGCATCGACACAGGCGGAGGTCGCGGCCAACCGCCAGTCGCCGTTGCCGACGAAGTCGGGGGCGACGCTCAGGTCGGTGCTGCCAGGCTCGAGATTGATGTAGTTGCTGCGGACGTTCAGGAGGTTGTTATGGGTGAGGATGGGCGGCGCGATCGGTGTCGAGGCGACCTGGTAGATGCCCGAGGAATTCGAGACCATGATGTTGTTGGCGATCACGAGCCGGTTGGTGGCGAAGGGCAGGACGAAGGCAATGCCGCCGCCATTTTCGCCGAAGAAATTCGAGGCGACATTGCTGACCAGGGTGTTGTGCGCAATGAATACCGGGCTGGGATCGGTCGCAAGGACGCTGCAGTAGATCGCGCCGCCCAGACCACCGATGCCGGTGGGTTCGCTCGCCTCGTTTTCGAGGATCAAGTTGTTGCAGATGAGACCGTCGGAGACGGCTGCGGCGTAAATGGCGGCGCCGGACGACGCCTGGTGCCCGCGAAGCAGATTGCCCTCGATGTGGAAGTTGGTGCTTTGCAGCAGGCTGAGGGCGCCCTCGGCCGAGCCCAGGTAGAGCGGGAGCGGGTAGGTGTTGTAGAACGAGTTGTTCTCGATCTGGTTGTTGAGAATCCGCGGCGAGGAATGAAGTGCATAGACGGCGGCACCGAATTTGGCGTGGTTACGCCGAATGACGTTGTTTCTGATAAGGGGCACGGAGCCAAGCGTGCAATAGATGGCGCCGCCGCTGCCGTCGAAATCGTTTAGGATCTCGTTATCCTGAATCACGTTGCTGACGATTGTGGGATAACTGGATCGGCAGTAGATACCCGCGCCGAGCGACGCCACGCCGGGCGGCGGACTGACATTGTCGTAGGCCAGCGAGTTCGACGTGATCAGGTTGTGCGCGATGATCGGGCTCGACAGATACAACGCCATGCCGCCGCCGTTCCCGCCGATCCCATACTTGCTCAGGCCTTGACCACCGGTGTAAACGCCGCCGCCGGTGATGGTGAAACCATCGATCGCGCTGACCTGATACCCCGCATTATGCGCGATGACCACGTTGGGAACACCCCCGCCATTGACCACGGTCGCGTTGGCCTGCGGATCGCGGTCCGCCCGGACCTGTTCAGTCCCGGCAAACCCGCCATAGAGATAGACAAACGCGGGCAGGCGGATGTGCTCGACGTAGTTGCCCGCGGCCACCCAGACTTCGCTGGCTCGAACTCTCGCGGCACTGACCGCGGCTTGAATCGTTCTCTTTGCGGTCGCCCAGGTCAAACCGTCCGCCGCATCGTCCCCGTCGGCGCGGACATGGAACCGAGGCTCGGTCCTGGGCCACTCCTGGCCGGACGATTCGTCCGCGCCAATATCGATGCCGGCTCCGGCCACTCGCGGTTCCTCGTCGATGTCCAGCCATTCGCCCGCTTCGGGCAAGGGCATGCCCGCGTCAATGCAGGGTGATCCTGGCTGCAGATGAAAGTCCGCAAACGCGAAATTGGCGAGCCGCGGATCGGCGGCGAAGTTGCCATCGACTCCAGTCCGCGAATCGAGGCCGACATAATCGGCGGGGCGTCCATGCATCTGATTGGCGTACAAGCAGTTGAACTCAATAGTGGCGGAGTCGGGCGTCCCAGGCGACATCTCCAGTCCAGCCGGATTGTAAGCAATCAGGTTGTTGCGCAGCACCGGCTGCAGGGCAATACCCGGCAGCGCCGAACTGCCCCAATGAATGCCAGCCCCGTTGTTGGCGACGATCGTATTGTTGAGGACCTCCGGCACGCCACCGTTTGAATCGATCATCGAGAGGCCGCCCCCACCCATGCCGATCGGACTCTTCCCGCCATTGGCCACAATCAGGTTGTTGCGGATCCGCGGCGCACTGACGGCCGTCGGATGCGGGCGCCCATCGAGATCGTCCGCGGTGGTGAAGATGCCGCCGCCGCCGACCGGGACGGCCACGCCATCCAGCGTGAAAGCGGTGTTGGCGGAGATGACGTTATTGGCGATCAGCGGCGAGGAATCGCGCCAGCAACTGATGCCGCCGCCGTTTTGCTGGGCGAAGTTCCAGGCAATCACGTTGCGGGTGATCTGGGGCGAGGCATCGATGCAGGCGATGCCGCCGCCGTCATGGGCGTAGTTATCGACGATCAGGTTCTGGTCGATGGTGGCAACGGCGTCGCCCGCCAGGTTCTTGATCGAAATGCCGGCACCGTAAGCCAGGCTGGCCGAACTTATGTTGTCCCGGATCACATTGTGCCGGATCACCGCGGCGGTGTTGAACAACCGGACCCCGGCCCCCAGCCCGTTCCGGATGGTGAACCCGTCCACGATGGTATCGGCACCCCCTTCCACAATCAGGACCACGATCCCGTTGGTGGTTCCATCGAGGATGGTGACGTTCCGGATCCAATCGCGGTCATCACGCTGGGATTCCACCCCGGCAAAGCCGCCGTAAAGCGCCACGCCCGGTTTCATCTCGACGTGCTCCGCGTACCGGCCCGCGGCCACCCAGATCTCATCGCCGGTCCGGGCGGCAGCGATCGCGTTCGTGATGGTTTGCCGGGATCGATCCCAGGAGTCACCAGAGTGGGAATCGTCGCCGTCGGTCCTGACATGCAGGACATCGGCCCCGGCGGAATGCGCGGCCAGGCAACAAATCGCCAGCACGCCATGACGGGTTAGAGGGGAAGTTGGAAGTCTCATGTTAACACCTCGATGGGCTGCCTGACAGCAGGGCATGCCCGGTTGCTCTTTACCACGGTCCCCCGGGACGCTCGGCTGCGGCTGATCGACCCGCGCTGAAGTGCAGGCGCGTCGCAGCGTCGCCTCATGGACAGGGATCAGGTAATCGAATGATGCTAGGCCCGCTGGGTAAGGGGCACAAGCGGGAAATCCGGGTCACGCGGCCACGCGGTCAGCGGGCTGCCGCGATCGAGTCACCTCCCCATCCGGCTGGGTTCGGAGGCCTTATAGGCCTCGCCCGGGCGCAGCGGATGAGCCGGCGCCGCGCTGGGGACGGCTTTGCTGGGGTTGATTTCGGCACGACCCACAAAGGTGACGCCGTCTTCGATGATGAGCTTGGCGGCGCGGATGTCGCCGACGAGTTCGGTGCGGCTCTTCAGTTCGAGTCGGTCTTTGGCGGTGGCGTTGCCGGTGATCTTGCCGCGGATGACGGCGCTGGCGGCGCTGACATTGCCTTTGACCACGGCATTCTCGCCGATCTCCAGGGCGCTCTCCGTGACGAGATCGCCTTCGACTTTGCCGTCGAAGCTAAGTTCGCCGCTGCACTTGAGGTTGCCCCGGATCTCGACATCGGCGTTGAGGGTGTTCTTCGAGGTATTGGCCATGATGCTCATTATAAATGGATGTTGTTGCGCAGGTCGTTGTTATCGGATCCGTCGACCACGGTCAAAGCATATCAGAACTCCGAAGCTTCCGCGAATGAGCTCATTTTTCCCATTGAAAGTTGGCGGTTATGCGTCAAATAATCCGCCGCTATGAACAATTTGATGCAAATCCGATCCCGTGGGGTCCTGTTGACGGCCATGCTGCTGTGCGCCGCTTGGGCGCAGGCCGCTGAACCGGCGGAACTCGCCGACCAAAAAGCCAAGGTCAGCTACGGCATCGGCATGAACCTCGGCATGCAGTGGCGCCAACAGGAGGTACCCATCGATCCCGACCTCCTGATGCGCGGCATGAAGGACGCGATGGAGGGCAAAGCAACCTTGATGACCGAAGAGGAGATGCGCAACACCCTCACGAGCTACCAGAATCAGCATCGCGCCCAGCAAATGGAAAAACGCAAGCTCCAGGGCGAGCAGAGCCGCGCCCAGGGCGAAAGTTTCCTCGCTGAAAACAAAACCAAACCGGGCGTGGTCACACTCCCCAGCGGGCTCCAATACAAAATCATCAAGGATGGCCAGGGCGAATCCCCCAGCGCGCACGACCAGGTCACCGTCAACTACCGGGGTACCCTGATTGACGGCACCGAGTTCGACAGCTCCTATAAAAGGGGCGAACCGGCCACGTTCGGCGTCAGTGGAGTCATTAAAGGCTGGACCGAAGCACTCCAACTGATGAAGCCAGGATCCAAATGGGAACTCTATATCCCGTCCACTCTCGCCTACGGAGAACGCGGCAGCGGGGCGCAGATTGGACCCAATTCCACCCTGATCTTCGATGTGGAGCTGATCTCGGTCAAAAAACAGGAACCGCCCCCCATGCCGGAACCGGTTACCAGCGACATCATCAAGGTGCCCTCCAAAGAAGAGATGGATAAGGGAGCCAAGATCGAGGTCATCAAGAAAGAAGACCTCGACAAGATGCTCAAAGACCAGCAGAAGGCGCCCCAGACCAAGTAACGGAAGCTGGTCCGTCAGTTTCCGGCAGCGCCACCCCCGTCCGGGGCGACCGGCCGTTTCCGGGCCCAAACAACGCCGGCCCGAAATAACCGGTTGCAAATGGGTGCGACTGTGGTAAAAGACCCGTCCCGTGCGCCATGGGCGGCGGCCAGTAATACAGTTTTTTCGAGTGTTATGTCTCAGCATCCGAGTCTCAGAGCGGCATCGACCCTTGGCGCTAAACGCAACGTGCTCAAGCGGTTCGAACGTGTGGCCATCCTCAAGAAGCGGGGTGATTGGAAAGAAGGCGACCGCGTCACCGGTTTGAGAAAGACCAAGGGCTAGTCCTTAAGCCGGTCCTCCGCTTGTTGCCCGGTCGGTTCGGCCCCCTGAACCTGACTTCGCCGGACACGAGCCTCCACCTCCTTTCATGCGGCTCCAGAAATACCTCGCGGACGCCGGTCTGGCCTCGCGTCGCGCCGCCGAAGAGTTGATCCGCGCCGGCCGGGTGGCGGTCAACGGCGAAATCGTGATCCGTCTGGGCACCCAGGTGAATCCCGAAGCTGACCGAGTGACCTTGGATGGCAAGGTGGTGCGTGCCAAGCGGAGGCTTTACGTGGCCCTCAACAAACCCCGGGGTTACCTCTGCACCAAGGCCGACCCCCAAGGGCGCCGCACGGTAGGCCAACTTCTGCCGCATGAATGGTCGAACCTTTACCCCGTAGGCAGACTCGACCGGGACACGGAAGGCCTGTTGTTCCTCACCAACGACGGGGAATTCTGCCTTCGCCTGACCCATCCCCGATACGGCGTGCGCAAGACTTACCTGGCGGAAATCGAGGGCCGCGCCCCCGCTGATCTGGTGAAACGGCTGACCCAGGGCGTCACGGACGAAGGGGACAATCTCAAAGCGGAAACCGCCGGCGTCCTGGATTCCAGCAAAACGCGCAGCCTGGTGCGGTTGACCCTGCGCGAGGGCAAATACCATGAAGTGCGGCGGCTTTTCACCAGCCTGGGGATCGCCGTGCTGGCGCTGCGGCGTACCGAGATCGGCCCGATTAAACTCGGGGAGCTCCCCCTGGGAAAATGGCGGGTGCTCACCACGGACGAAGTCAAGCGGCTGCTCCGAGACTGAGTGGGCCAGCCGGGCATGCCGCGGCGAGGGATGCCGCAGAAACATTGACATCGCGAGCCCTTGAATCTCTACTTGAACGTCATGAACACACATGGGCGATGGAGTTTGGCCGTCCTGTTGGTGACAGCCACGCTTGGCGCGGCCGGTGCCACCGAGCGGAAGGCAATTGTCACCGCGGACCGGGTGAACGTCCGCGGTCAGGCCACCCTGAACAGTGAGATCGTAACCCAGTTGCGCGAGGGCGAGGAAGTGCTGGTGATCGAGGAGATCCCGGTCAAAAACCGACAAGGGGGCGAACCGTCCGCCTGGGTGCGGATCCAACTCCCCGCCAACACGCCCGTCTGGGTGTTCGCGCCTTATGTCGAACCGAATACTGGCGCGGTCAATGTCAGCCGCTTGAACCTCCGTGCCGGTCCCGGCGAAAACTATAGCGTCCTGGGACGAGTCGAACGCGGCACGGCGGTCAAATCGATTCGTGTCGAAAAGAACTGGATGGAGATCGAGGCGCCATCGGGAGCGCATGCCTTTGTCGCCGCCGATTTCCTGAAAACAGTGCCGCAGACCGCCGCGGCGGCCGACGTCACCACCGCGCCCGGCGCGGAGTCGCCGATACCGGCGACCCCGCCAGCCACCCCGGCCGATACCGCCGCGACTGACACGGCATCCACCGCGCCGACCGACACGACGCCCGTCACCAGCCAACCCGTCGAGATCGAGCCGGCTCCCGTGGCGCCGGTGGACCAGGCCGACACGACCGCCGCGACTCCGACTGCGGCCACGCCACCGACGACAACCCCGCCGGCGGACCCCGACATCGCGACCGACGTTCCACCGCGCCGAGTGGTCAGCCGTGAAGGCCGCGTGATCATTTCCCGCAGCATCCAGGCACCCACCGACTATGCCTTGGAGAGCCTCGACACCCGCCGCACGATCAACTACCTGCACTCGGAAGATCTCGGAGTGAATCTCAAGGTGTACGCCGGCCGCAAGGTGATCGTCGAAGGCGAAGAGTTGATGGACAAACGCTGGACCCGGACCCCCATCATCGAGGTGGAACGTATTCGACTCGTGCCTTGATGCCGGTCGCGAATCTCATCGACGGTCGGGCCATAGCTGAGGGAATCCACGCGGAAACGGCTCGGCGCATCGAGGCGCTCGCCGTCCGCGAGGTGAAGCCAGGGTTGGCCTTCGTGCGCGTGGGCGAGGATCCCGCCTCCGTCGTTTACGTGGGCATGAAGGAACGCCACAGCGCGAAATTGGGAATCAACTCGCGGACTCACCTGCTCCCGGAATCGGCTTCCGAAGCCGAGTTGCTGGCGTTGATCGACCGTTTGAACGCCGATCCCGCCGTCCATGGCATCCTGGTCCAGGCGCCCTTGCCCGCCCACATCGGGGCCGCCCGGGTTTACGCGCGCGTCCGGCCGGAGAAAGACGTGGATGGGTTCAATCCAGTCAACGTGGGCAAGCTCATGTTGGGGGATCCAACCGGATTCGTACCCTGCACCCCCGCCGGAGTTCACGAGTTGCTGATCCGGACCAGCGTGCCGATCGCGGGGGCCGAGGTGGTGATTCTGGGCCGGGGCAACATCGTCGGCAAACCGATGGCCTCCCTGCTGATTCAGAAGGCCCGGAATGCCAATGCCACGGTGACGGTCTGTCACTCTCAAACCAGGGATCTGCCCGGCCATTGCCGGCGGGCCGATATTATCATCGCCGCCATCGGGGTCGCCCGTTTCCTGAAAGCCGACATGATCAAGCCCGGCGCAACCGTCATCGACGTCGGGGTCAACCGGATACCCGATCCGCAAGCGAAAAGCGGCTCGCGTCTGGTGGGCGACGTTGATTTCGAAAACGTCCAGCCTAAGGCCGGCTGGATCACACCCAACCCGGGCGGGGTTGGACCCATGACGATCGCCTTGCTGATGCGAAACACGGTGCGCGCGGCGGAATTGGCGTCCGCGGCCTGACGCCGCGAGTCCATCGGACGTTGCCGCCGACTCCACGGACCCGGAACAAATTATGAATCCATCTCGAATCCTCCCTGACCTGCAGTGCTCCCTTATCTGTGAGGAGGTGCGGCAGGAGATCAACGGCAATTTCATCCTCGTGGGCGTGCTCGGTTTCGTGCGCGTGCCGCAGGTCCCCATCACCGCCTACAAACTCTGCGTCTTTAATCGCTGGACCTCGGGGTTGGGCCAGTTCACCGAGGCGGTCCGGCTGGTTGCCCCCGACCAGACCACGGTGCTGCGCACCGGCCAGACACGGTTTGCGCTGCAGGACCCGGCTCATCATGCCACGAACCTCACCCTCTTGGGGCAGGTCCAGTTCCCCGCCGCCGGCGTTTATCACATCGAAGTCCTCGTGGATGATGTGATGAAAATCCGGTATCCGTTCCCTGTGGTGTTGGCGCCGCCGACCCCCAAAACGGGCACCCCGAAGACGCAGACAGAGTCGCCACCAACTGACCCGCCGCCCGCGCCGGACGCGAAGCCCTGAGGCATCTGCCGGCGGCAACGCGTGGCAGCCCGGCCCGCCCCTTGGGGGAAGCGGACCGGATCGCGGGATCGCCAGTCAGAGTCAGGGAATCGCGGTTGATCGGGTGGTTCACCGGAAAGTGCGCGCTTGATGAAACTCGCTTCCGACCCCCGCGATTGGCAACCCTTCACCTTCCGTGGAGTGGCGGGCCTGGCGACCGGCCCACCCCGGCGCTTGATCAAGGTGCAGGTCCTGGCCGGGTTGTGGGTTGCCGGGAGTCTGACCTGGTTTCTGGCCACGGCGTGGTGGCCGGTGATCGATGCCGCGGGCGGGCAACTGCCGAATCAGGCTGCCATCCGAGGCCAGCGATTGGCTTGGGAAGGTCCCCTGCCGGCTCGTTTGGCCGAAAACCAATTCCTCGCGGTCACCGTTGATCTCGAGGGCAACTCCGCTCGCACCAGCACGAGCGACCTCCAGTTGGAGTTGGTCCACGACGGGATCCGCCTTCATTCCCTGTTCGGACATCTCGCGGTTCCGTATCCGCGTGGTTACGTGGTGCAGTTGGGGCGGATGGAGTTTCAACCCTGGTGGGGTGCGCGACGATGGCCGTTGTTGACGGTTATCTCCGGCGCGGCTTTCGTGGTGCTGCTGGCAGGCTGGCAACTGCAGGGTGCCTGCTACGCCGTCTGGGTTCGGATCTTCAGCTTCTACGCGGACCGCTCCGCCACCGTGAAGGAATGTTGGCGCCTGGCCATGGCGGCGTTGACCCCGTCCGCCGTCGTGCTGGGATCGGCCGTCTTCCTCTATGGATTGCACCGCCTCAATCTCGTGGGTCTCGTCTGCGCCTTTGCGGCACAGGCGGCGCTAGCCTGGGTTTACCTGCTGATCGCCCCATTCTGGCTCCCGCACCGATCGGGCGCAGGCGCGCGCCGCCGTAATCCGTTCCGGCACTGACGGGTCAATCCTCCTCTTCTCTTGGTTCCCAGGCATTGCGCAGGCCATCTCCCGAAAGGTTCAGGGCCAGGAGCGTGCCGACCAGAGCGCCGCCGGGAAACACGATCAACCACCAATGCGTGCGGATGGCGTTGATATGGACCACACCGTCGGCAATCAAATAGCCCAGGCTCGCATAGGGAGGTTCAACCCCCAGTCCAAGGTAGCTGAGAAATGACTCGTAAAGTATCACCGATGGGATCGTCAGCGTGACGTAAACAATCACCACACCCCACACGTTCGGCAGGATGTGGCGGAGCAGAATCCGGGCATGACTGGCGCCCAGCACCCGGCTGGCCGCCACAAAACCCCGTTCGCGCAATGACAGGACCTGGCCGCGAACGATCCGCGCCATGGTCAACCACGATACCGCCCCCAAACCCACAAACAGCAGGAGCAGATTCGCCGTCGGCCCCAGGTCCGTTCCCCAGCGCGCCACCAGCCACGCTTTGAGCGGTGTTTGCAGCGTGGCCACCAGAACGATGATCAGGACAATGGCCGGCACCGCATACAGCGCGTCCACCACCCGCATCATCCAACTGTCCCAGCGTCCCCCCACATAACCGGCCACCGCACCCCAGCAGACCCCGATGATCACGCTCACCGCCGCCCCCACCAACCCCACCACCAGCGAGATCCGGGCGCCATGCATCACCCGGCTCAACAGATCCCTCCCGTGCACGTCCGTCCCGAACCAGTGCTCCCGGTCGGGTCCGGCGAACTGCGCATCCGTCAAGGTTAAAGGCGACCAGGTCAACCCCCGCGGCAGGTAGGGCGCAATCGATTCGTGCGAGAAGAATGGCCAGGCGCCCAGCCAAAGCACCGAGAGACACAACAGCAGCGCGGCGCTGAAACCGGCACGACTCCGCCGGAACCTCCGCCAGGCTCTCCGGCCGGGGCTGAGCGGAACGGCGGCACGGGCGAGCCGGGGCGCGGGGCGCTTCGCGAGCCGGGATGGGGTCGGGTCAGCCATGGCGCAGGCGCGGATCGAGCCACCGATAGAGCAAATCCACCAACAGGTTCAAAACGATCAGGATGACCGCATATAACAGGACCAGACCAAGCACCATCGGGTAATCGCGGCTCAGCGTGCTGTTGACCATGAACACCCCGATGCCCGGGATCTGAAAGAGGTTCTCCACCACAAACGAGCCGGTCAGCAGATCCGCCAACAACGGACCGCCATAAGAAAGCACCGGCCGGATCGCCAGCGGCAGCGCATGCCGGATCAGGATTCGGGCCTCGCTCAGTCCCTTTGCCCGCGCGGTGACCATGAACTCCGCCTGGAGGGTTTCGCGCATCCCTTCATGCATCAACCGCGCGACCCGGCCGGCAAAAAACAAGCCCAGCGCAACCGTCGGCAACACCGCGTGCCCCGGCGATTCCCATAGCGCCACCGGCAACCAGCGCAGCTTCAACGCAAACACCAGGATCAGCAACGGACCCAACACCAGCGCGGGAACACAGATCAAACCCAACGCCACAAACCCGCCCCAAAACCCGCTCCATCGATGCCGGCGCGTCGCCGTCCATACTCCCCACGGAATCCCCAGCCCCATCGCCAGCCCAAAGGCGATGCCCCCGAGCGTCAGCGACACCGGCAGGGCCTGGGCGATCAGGTCGTTGACGGTGTGGTTCCGGTACTTGAGCGAGGGACCGAAATCGCCTTTCAGCAATCCCCCGGCCGCCCATCGCCAGCGACCCTCCGCGTCCCGCTCCCACAGCAAACCGACATAGCGCAAATACTGCGACCACAACGGCTCGTCCAAATGATACCGGGCTCGCAGCGCCCGCTCGATCTCGGGCGAAGCCGGGGCTCGTTCCCGGTCAAAGGGCCCGCCTGGAGCCAGCCGGATGAGGACGAACGCGCAGCTGCTGATGACCAGCAGCAGCGGGATCGTCATGGCCAGCCGCTTGATTACCGGATGCATGGGAACATCATCATACGTCGGTCAACCTCGGCAAACTCCGGACCGGCCGGAGCTCCGACTTCTGTCAGGGCAACGCCGGCTTACGGGCAATCACCCGCAGCGGATGTTCGGCGCGGATGTTGGGATAAATGCCTTCGATTCGATCGGGATCATAGTATTCCAGCCCGGTGTAGAAATAGAGCGGGACGATCGGGACGGCTTCGCGGATGAGGATCGTCTCGGCCTGTTGCAGGAGTTGTTCGCGGCGCAACGGATCGACTTGCGCGTTGGCCTGGCGCATGAGCTGATCGTAACGGGGTTCTTGCCACCCGGTTCGGTTGTTGCCGTTGTGGCTCATGAACATGTCCAAAAACGTGTTGGGATCGTTGTAGTCGCCCATCCAGCTGCTCCGGCACACATCGTAATCGAGTTCGCCTTGGGCGACGAGATACGTTTTCCACTCCATCTTGCGCAACTCGGAGCGAACCCCCAACTCGCGCTGCCACATGACCTGCAGCTCAACCGCAATCTGTTCCTGCAACCGCGAACTGGTGTCGAACAAATACTCAAACCGCGGGAAACCCGTCCCGCCCGGGAAACCCGCCTCCGCCAGCAGTTGCCGGGCAACCTCCGGCTGGCGGGAGAGCCCCTCGGGATTCCGATAGCCGCCGATGCCGGGAGGCGTGTAGGAGTGGGCCACCTGCTCGCCACCCCGGGTGATCCGCGTCACGATCCGTTGCTTGTCGATCGCCATGGCGAAGGCACGCCGCACGCGCGCATCGTTGAACGGCGGCCGCGTCACGTTGAACCGAAGGAAGTAGGTGCCCAACACCGGGTAAGCGTGAAAATCGGGCCGCGCCAGCAGCAGATCCAGAAGATCCACCGGCACCAGGTTCTTGTCCCACACGATGTCCACGGCCTTGGTCTCATACAGGTTCAAAGCCGTGCTTGCGCTGATGCACGGGAGCAGATCGACCACCTGGTTGCGCGTCCGCGCGGCTTCCCAGTATCGCGGGTTGCGCGACAGGCGAATCCGATCGTTGATGCGCCAGGTCACGAGCTCATAGGCGCCGCTCACCGGCACGGGCGGCTTCAGCAGCCAACGATCCCCATGCCGCTCGATCGCGTCCCGCGGCACCACCGCCAGCGTGGGCAACGCGCACAGATCCAGAAAGAAAGGCGTCGGATCCCGCAGCCGAACCTCAAGTCGATGGGTGGCTGCCGTCCGCACCCCGATCTGCCCGGGGTCCGCGATCTGGCCCAGGTGGTATGCCTCCGCATGCTCCAGATAAAACAGGATGCCCGCATACTCGCTTCCCGTGGCCGGATCCAGCACCCGTCGCCAGGAATAGACAAAATCGTCGGCCGTGATGCTCCCGCCCGTCGACCAAACCGCTTGCGGCCGCAAATGAAAGAGGTAGACCCGACCGTCCTCGGAAATCTCCCAGCGTTCCGCCAGGCCGGGAACGGGATTGCCATCCACCGGGTCGAACCGGGTGAGCCCTTCGAAGAGCGAGCCGCCAATCCGCAAGTCCGCCTGCGCGGTCATGATGGCCGGATCCAGCGATTCCGGCTCGGCTCCGTTCAGGATCACCAGGTCGGCGGACGGCGGTGAAGAGCCGCAGCCCAGAAGAGCCAGCGCCGCCGCAATGCCGAGGGCCGCGGTCCGGAACAAGCCGCCCCCGCGGGGGCGTTGGCAAGCGCCCGCCGGTCTTGTCGGTAACGTTCGCTCAGGGCTGTCCGGCCGGCGCATCGGGATTGGCCGGGGCAGGAGCGGTGGGAGCGATGTTCGTGGCGGTCGATTGGAGCATCGGCGCCCCGACCTCTGGAGCCGCGGCGGGTTGCGGTACCACCGGCGCGCTCTGGCTGGATTCGGCCGCCGTGCGCTCCAATTCGATCTCGAGCGCGCGCGCGCTGTTCCGGGCGTGGTGCGCGTTCAGAACCGACAGCAGCAGCGCCATGCCCATGAAGATGCCGGCGGCGTACTTGGTGACCTTGGTCAGCACCGTGCCCGAGCCGGCACCGAAAAGGGCCTCGGTGGCGCCTCCGCCAAATGCGACCCCGGCTCCGGCCTCCTTCTTGGGAAGCTGGATCAAGATCAACAAGATGAGGAAAAGACAGTTCAACACCAGGATGACTGTCATGAAACCGATGAAAATACTCATGAGATTGCCAGGGTGACGCGGCTAAATGCTGTTCTTGATGATCTCCGAAAAACTGCGGACCTCGAGCGCCGCGCCGCCCACCAGGGCGCCATCCACATCGGGTTGATTCATCAATTCCCGCGCGTTCGATGGCTTCACGCTGCCCCCATACTGGATGCGGACCCGCCGGGCCACCGACTCGCCGTAGGCGGTGGCGAGCTCCTTGCGAATGAACGCATGCACCTCCTGAGCCTGCGCCGCCGTCGCATTGCGGCCGGTCCCGATCGCCCAGACCGGTTCGTAGGCCACAATCGTCTCGATCATCTGTTCCTCCGACAATCCCACCAGGCTCCCGCGCAGTTGCGTGCCGACAATCTTCTCCATCTCGCCCGCCTCGCGTTGCGCCAGGGTCTCGCCCACACAAATGATCGGCCGAAGCGACGCCGCATGGGCGGCGGTGGCTTTCCTGGCAATCAACGCGTCGGGTTCACCCTGATACTGGCGCCGTTCCGAGTGCCCGAGAATGACGTAGCGAACCGAGAATTCCTTGAGCATCCCCGCCGCAACCTCGCCGGTGTAGGCGCCGAAATTGTGCTCGCTCATGTTCTGCGCGCCCAGCCGGATGTTCGAATCCAGGATCGCCTTGGAGACCTCCCCCAGAGCCGTGAAGGGCGGGCAGACCACGATGTCGACCTCCTTGACGCTCGCAAGCTCGCGTTTCAGCCCGTTCACCAGGTCCAGCGACTCGGCCACGGTCTTGTTCATCTTCCAGTTGCCGGCAATGATCAGTTTGCGTTCCTTGTTCATGATCGTCGAAAGGGTGTTTACTTGTCGGTGAGCACGGCCACTCCGGGCAGTTCCTGTCCTTCGAGAAATTCGAGGCTCGCGCCGCCGCCCGTGCTGGCGAACGTCACCTTGTCAGCCAGCCCGCTCTTGTTGAGGGCTTTGACGCTGTCGCCGCCGCCGATGATGCTCTTGGCGCCCCGCTGCTGAGTGGCCTCCACCACCGCCCGCGCCACGGCAAAGGTGCCCTCGGCGAAGCGCTTGTCCTCGAACATGCCCATGGGGCCGTTCCACAGAATCGTTTTGGCGCCGCGAATCACCTCGGTGTAAAGCTGAATCGTCTTGGGACCAATGTCGAGTCCCGCCACGTCCTCCGGAATCTCCGCGCCGTCCACCGCGCGCGCGTCCTGCCAGGCGATCACCGGCTTGCCTTTCTTGTCGAGCTTGTCCGTCTTCTCCGGACGCGCCACCACGTTGTCGACCGGCAGCAGAAATTCCACTCCCCGGCTCTCGGCCTTCGCCAGCGCCGCCTCGGCCACCGCCGTCGAATCCGGCTCAACCAGCGATTTGCCCACCTGTTTGCCCTGTGCCAGCGCGAACGTGTAAGTCATGGCCCCCCCCACCAGCAGGGCGTCCGCACGCTCCAGCAGACGATCGATCACCTTGATCTTGTCCGACACCTTGGCGCCCCCGAGGATCACGACAAACGGACGGGCCGGTTGCTCGAGTTCCTCCCCGAGAAACTTGAGCTCTTTCTCCATCAGCAGACCGGCGGCGCATTGCCCCCCGCGCGCCGCTATCACGCGAGCCACTCCCTCGGTCGACGCATGGGCGCGGTGAGCCGCCCCAAAGGCATCATTGACGTAAATCTCCGCCAGATCCGCCAGTTTCCCCGCGAACACCGGATCGTTGGCCTCCTCTTCCTTGT
>JAHDYP010000058.1:0-33489 GCA_023383055.1 Verrucomicrobiota bacterium
CAAAATGGTGGAGCCGAGGGGATTCGAACCCCTGACCTTCTCATTGCGAATGAGACGGCGGGCGCAACCGGCGCTTATTCGGTTCGGCCATGCGGCACTGGGCCGCGGGCGCGTCAAAAGAGCGGTTCGCACGGGACCAGGAGACACTCGGCGAGGCGGGAGAGGGGCGAGCGTTTTTTCCAATCGGCGCGGGTGATTTCGTGAGCCCGTAGCTTGTCGGCTTCGAAGACGCGGATCTGGCTGGCGGCGAAGCTGGGGGAGAGGATGTTGAGGTTGGCTTCGTCGTTGTAGCGAAAGGTGCGTCCGTCCATGTTGGCGGATCCGACCGAGACGAGCGCATCATCGACGATGATGCATTTGACGTGATACATGGAGGGTTGGTACTCGAAGATTCGGACACCGGCCTTCAGCAAGTCGCCATAGTGCCGGCGTGACATGTGGCGCGCGGCCTGGTTGTTGTTGCGCGAGTTGGGCACGATGATTTCCACCTCGACCCCGCGCGAGGCGGCGTCGATCAGGGAGCGGCGGATGGCTTTGCAGGGGATGAAGTAGGCCATCGCGATGCGGATGTTCTCGCGCGCCGAATCGAACGCCAGCAGATAGAAGAGCCGCACCCGGTCCGTCCCGGCGCCGGCCGTGTTGGAAAAGACATGCGCGGAATCGGTTCCGGCCGCGGCCAACTCGGGGAAGAACCCGTCGCCGCTTTCGATTTCCCCGGTGATCTTGGCCCAGTTCTCCAGGAACACGGATTGGAGCTGGGCCACGACAGGTCCTTCCACGCGGTAAAAGCCGTCGCGCCAATGCTTCTCGGTGTGAGCGTTGCCCAGCCAGACATCACCGATGCCGGCGCCGCCAATGAACCCGAGGCGCCCGTCGACCACGAGGATTTTGCGATGATCGCGGTGGTTGACGCGGAACGGGTGCAGCAGGGAGAACGGGTTGTAGAAGCGAACCTCGGCGCCGGCTTCGCGCAGTTGGGCCAGGTCGGCGCGATCCATGCAACGCGAGCCGATCCAATCGAGCGAGGCGCGAACCTGAACTCCGGCGCGGGCGCGTTCCATGAGGGCTTCGCTGAACTGGCGGCCGGCCTCGCCCCGCCAGTAGATGTAAGTGGCGAGGGTGATGGAGTGCTGGGCGGAGCGGATCGCCTCGAGCATGATCGGGAAGAAGGCGTCGCCGTTGATGTATTCCCGGACCTGGTTGCCCGGAACGGTGGTGGTGTCGAGAAGCTGGCCGGCCCGATGGAGAAACCGGGCATCGGCGGCGGCATAGGGCTGATCCAAGGCGGCATGAATCGGCCTGCCCTGGTAGGTGCTGCATCCACCCGCGCCGAGCAGAACGAAAAGTAGGAGTAACCGCAGCATCCAATGCATGGCCGCGCGCATGCTAATGCCGCCGCGCCGTACCGCAAGGCTCTTGTGAAATTCGTGAATCCGGAGGTTCCACAATGGGTTTATTCGACTATCTTCGGTCCGTGCAAAGCCTGCGCGATCGACTCGAGAGCCAGCCGGTGCTGAACCGGGTGGTCGTGCCCGACCTTTGGCAGCAGGAAGCCGTGGCCGGGCTGCGCCAGGGCCTCGCCGTGGTGGTCCAGGCCCCGACCGGCGCCGGCAAGACCCTGATCTTCGAGCTCTGGTCAAACCAGGGTCGGAACCAGGGCCAGGCCATCTACACCGTCCCCACCCGAGCCCTGGCCAACGACAAACTCGCCGAGTGGCGCGCCCGGGGATGGGACGTTGGGATCGCCACGGGCGATGTGGCGGAGAATCTCCAGGCCCCGGTGATTGTGGCCACGCTTGAAACCCAGAAGCAGCGCCTGATCCAGGGGGACGGCCCGCGATTGCTGGTGGTGGACGAATACCAGATGCTGGGAGACCCGGACCGGGGTTTGAACTACGAGCTGGCCCTCGCGCTGGCGCCGCCGCGCACGCAACTGCTGCTCCTGAGCGGCAGCGTGGCCAATCCGCAGGACGTGGTACGGTGGCTCGAGCGACTGGGACGCCGGGCGGTCCTGGTCCGGTACGACGTGAGGCCGGTGCCGATGGAGGAAGTCCACGGCCAGCAGCTCAATTATCATTTGCCCTCGGCCCTGCGCGGCTATTGGCCCCGGCTGATCGCCAAAGCGCTCGCGGAAGATCTCGGTCCGATCCTCATCTTCGCGCCGCGTCGACAAGCGGCCGAGTCCCTGGCGGCGGAGCTGGCGCGGCAGTTGCCAACGCCCAATCCGCTGGCGCTCAGCGCCCGGCAGAAGGCGCTGTTGAACGACTCCATGGTCAAAATGCTTAAGAGCCGGGTGGCGTACCACCACAGTGGACTGAGCTACGGCGCCCGCGCGGGGGTCATTGAACCGCTGGCCAAGGCGGGACAACTGCGGGTGGTGGTGGCGACCATGGGCCTCGCGGCCGGCATCAACTTCTCCCTGCGCACCGTCGCCCTGGCGGGAGATTCCTACCGCCGCGAGTTCACCGAGCAACCGTTGCGGCCCGACGAAATCCTCCAGATGTTCGGCCGCGCCGGGCGACGCGGGATCGACGAAGTTGGGTATGTGCTCATCTCGGCGAACGAGATTCGCATGCGCGACGGCCATGCGGCGCAGTTGTCGCGAAGCGGGATGGTCGACTGGGGGGCGCTGCTCAACCTGATGAGTGTGGCGGCCGACGCTGGAGCCAACCCGTTCGCCGAGGCGGTGCGGATCCAGGAACGGCTCTTCACCACCAAACCCATTTTTTTGGGCGTCGAGGAATCCCTTAAACACCCCGAAACCCCTTGCGGATTCCGCACCGACGCCGAGCGCGCGCGGCAGGTGCGCCGACGCGTGCGCGAACTCCGTAACAGCCGGGGCGAATGGCAGCCGTACCCCAAACCGGTCGAACGCCCGGCCGGCGAAGTGCTGACGGCCATTGCTCGAACGACCGCGGCCGAACCGGCGGACGGGAGCCCGGCGGTTCGACCCGGTTTGCGGCCGGTGCTGACCGAACCGAAGGCCTTGGAGCGACTGGGCCCGGGCGCGCTCTGCGTCGTGGCCCAATCCCCCGACGGCCCGATCTACGGCCGGCAGGTGACCGTGGCCGAATCGGTGGATGAAGGCCGGGTCCGCATCGCCAAGTGGTTGCGCCGGCTGACCGGTTGGAACGGACGCCAGGCTCAGCTCGCCGTCTGGGAGTCCAGGATCGTTCCCCTCATGGAACGTCGGCTGGTCACCCACAAACTCCCGCTGATCCGCGTGATCCGGCAGCCCGATCGGATCCTGGTTCAGCTCAGCCTGGCCCATTGGCCAATGCAGGTGCCGGTCGACACGCACGGAGTGGCGCTTTGGAGACCGGACGAGCGCGAGGTTCTGCCCCGGGATTGCGCCGGCTGTGAGCTGGTGCCGGTGTGTCGGGGGCTCTCCACCGCGACGGGCACCGCTCTTTTGTGGCGACGGCTCGGCCTGGTGGATGCCGGAGGCGCGCCCACTCTGCGCGGACGGATCGTCAGTTTCTTCTCGCAAGGAGACGGCCTCGCCATCGCCGCGGGACTCGAGGATGAGGCGTATCCGCTCGATGAGATGGTCTACGATCTGGCCAATCTCGATGCGGGGTTCCGGTTCTGCGGGGAAGACTCCCGGTGGGCCGGGCGCCTTGCCATCGCCTGTCAGGAACGATTCGGACTCCAAAGTGTGCCCGGTTATCTCGAGAACGGGCTGCCCCCCAAGTACGGCGCCGGTGCGGAACCGATCGTGGCCAGCGTGCACAAGAACCCGCAGAACAAGGCGGCCTGGCTCACGGACCTGCTGGGTGCGGGCGATATCGACCGGGTGATCATCGAATGGCGCAGCCTGCTCCGGCGGATCGCCCATGCGCCCGACCTGGACTGGCCGCGCTGGCTGGCCTTGAAACAGATGGCCCGCGGCATTCTCAACGAAACCGCGTCACCCACCCTCGTCGACCTGCCACCGCTCGAGTATCACCAGACCCGAAAGTTGGACCACCGGCTGTCGCTGCACCGGCACTGAGTTTACGGTCCCGGCGGAGGGATTTGCGACGGTTTGTCCTGGAACATTTCGCGGAGCGTCCGGAGCGGATTGAACGGTGCCTGCAGCGGTTTCGGGATGTACATCAACTCGAGCCGCGGCTGGCCCAGCGTGCCGGTGACTTCGTACTCGAGGACCTTGGTCAGGGGCGAGAAGACCAGGCTGACCAGGGGCCCGATCACCCAGGCGTCGCGCAGCAGCCGGGCCTCGACCCGGGCCTTGATCCGGCCGTCAAAGTCCGAGGTGCCGCGATAGGCCAGGCGAAACCACGGAGCGCGCAGTTCCAGATCGTCCGTGTGGACAATGCTGTTGGTGATGGTGAACGTGGCCGTCGCGCCGCCGATCCGGCTTTTGCCCACGCCCGGGAGGACGGAATTCAGCACGGGCGAAAAGATCCCCACCATCGGAATGTCCCAGAGGAATCCATCGATGAGTTCAGCCTGACCGAAGCCCCGCCAGCTTTGCCAGTCACGGGCATCCGCGTAGGTAATGGCAAGATCGACGCTGAGATCGCCTTCAACCTGGTTGGTGGGGCTGTTCACATCGGAGAGCAGCTCGTGGAAATCGGCCCGGGCGGCCCGCACTTCGAACTGGAACGGGGTGGTTTCACCGGGGCTGATGTCCACGCGGAACCGGCCGTCGAGTTTGCCCTGGTAGAACGAGGCCCGGAGCTGGTCGATCGTCACGGCGTCGTTGGTCCACCCGACCGTCGCCGCGATCTCAGGCAGCCGGAACCGCCAGTAGTGAAACGGCCCGCCGGCCACCTCGAACTGCAGGTTGGCGATCCGGGTCTGGCGGACATTGACGGAGCCGTTCACCCGGGCCCGCGGGGGTTTGAGGAACTGGTAGGGACTCAGGATCCGGGCGGTTTTCGGGCCGATGGCGCGCCCCACTCGGAGGGGATCGGCGCGGGCCGTCGCATTCGTCAGGAACAGCACCTGATCCTCCAGCCGGAATCCAACCCCGGGCGCGATCACGGATTCCTCGCCGGTCCGCACCTGCACCTCGGTGGCGGACAGGAAGAGATTGGTGAAGTGCAGCGCGGCGCTGAGTTCGTCGATCGGTTCCCCGCGAAAGGTGAAACGTGTGGCCTCGAGCTGCGCCCGGATGTCGGTCTGCTCGCGCGCGCGCCAGCGACCCCGGACGTCGCCGGTCACCTGGGGGGGCGTGGCGAACTGGAAAAGGTCGAAGGCTTTGTGAGCTTTGGAGTTGAACAAGGGACGCAGGGCCTGGGGATCGATCCGGCTGCGTCCATGGAAGTGGTAGTCGCGGGTGGTGGTGTCCTCGGTGTAGGAGAACTCGAGCTTGCCCTCCGGGCGGGTGGCCACCAGTTCGGGCAGATGCCAGACGCGATTCGTGTAAGTGAACCGGAGATCGACCGCATCGGCTTGCAGACCGCGAAAAGAGGCCGGCCCGGCCTCGACATGGCCCTCGAGGCGAAGCGTGGGCAGGACTTCACTCCGCCAGTCAGGCCGGGTATTCGTCCACTCGGGAAGGATCAACCGGACGGAGGCCTCGGCTTGAGGCGGCCGCGCCCAGCCGTATTGGCTGAGCCATCGGACCGTTTTCGGAGTCAACAGGGGCTCGAGCGCGCGGACATCGAGATTCATGGTGGCGCTGGCTTCGGTTTGACGGGTTCCCACGTCGACCGAACCGGCCGCTTCGAGGCTCCCTCCCTGCTGTTCCAGCCGCAGATGTTTCAGTCGGAATTCGGGCGCGCTCCAATCCGCCGCGAACTCGATCGTTTCGAAATGCACTCCGCGGAGCTCGAGCCCGTCGATCTGTCCATCCCAATTCAGTTCGATCGGCGCCAGCGCACCCCACCAGGCCCAGCTGTCGTCCACCGCCACGCGTGACTCCGTCTCGCGGACTCGCATCCGGCCAAGGAGCTCGAGGGCGCGGGCTGAGCCGTTCTCGAAGCGGGCATTCGCCGCCGAGTACTGGTAATCGGCGCGGGTGGGCAGATACGTTACGGGATCGAGCCATACTTTGGCCGTGAGCTGGTTGGTCTCCGCGCGCGCCAACCCGCCCAAGATGGCGTCCGAGGTGGCGGACATTTCACCGACGAGCTGTCCCGGGAACTGCGGATCCGGGAAGGCATGGAGCTCAACTTGCACCCGGGGTGTCTCGCCCCAGGGGGACTGGAGTCGATCGAGGTTCAGGCGCCACTCCACCTTGGCCGGCAGCAGATTGGTGAAGGCCTGCATCCACTGAACATCCCACTGGCCGGCCTGAATCATGCCCCAGGCAGTACGCGCGCCACGAAAGCTGATCAGCGCGTCCGAAAGACCCAATCCGGGGATATTCGATGCCCGGTTCAACTCGCTCCGAACGCTCAACGACTCCAGCGTGCCCCACCGCGATTCGATCGCCTCCGCCTCCAGACTCAGCTCGGCACGCATTCCCGCCGGATCCCGCGCGTCACCCCCGATGAACACGTTCAGCACCGGCGGGCGCCCAAACGTCCATTGCCGGGTGTAAGCCATCGCCCGACGCAGATGGGACTGCCAGATCGCCGGCGCAGGGGTTGGCCCGGCCGGAACCGCGTCACGGGCCCAACCGCGGACAGCGGACGCGTTGGTCAGGAGACCGGTCACCCGCAGGCGGATTCCCGATCCCTCGGCCGTGAGCCGGGCCAGTTCCCAACGATCCCCGGGCAGGAATCGAAGTTCAGCCTGGACCGTATCGATCCGGACGGGTGGCAGCTGGGGTTCGGCGGGGCTCAGGGGCAACGCCAGCACCCCATCGTGCAGCTGAAGCGAACGGAGGTGAAACCGGAACCGGGTCAGCTCAGTCCAGTCCGGTTCGAGAATCACCTCGCCGAATCGGATCGTCGGGCCCTCGGTTTCCCGGGCTTCGGCCAGCACAACCTGCTCGGCGACGATACCCTTGCTCCAATCGAGCCGGAGGCGATCGAACTCGACTTCCCATGCGCCCGCGTGGAGTTGACGGAGGAGCGGGGCTTTCAGGAACGCGGGCAGCCCGACCTGGTTGAAGTACACCACGCAGCCCAGAACCACCAGCACCGGCAACCATAGCAGCGAACGATACCGCCGCAGCCACCGCCGCCGCTTGCCGGGCGCATCTTGGCTGGATGCGGTCGCCATGGACGGTTCACCAGGGCCGAAGGCTCTCGATCACGTCCCGATAGACGTAATAGATCTCGAGAGGAAACTCGAATACCACGGGCTCTCCCTCCAATTCGAGAGTGGCAAAGGGCCCGCCGGAAAGCGAGACCGCGCCAAACGCAACCCGGAGCCGCTGCGGCTCGGCCCCGGTCAGCTCCAACTCGAGCCAGTGATCCAACTGCGGGATGCCGTACTGATCCAGCCGGTCGGCACCCTGGTCCACCCAGGCTCGAGCCCAAAGGCTGCCCAGGCGGAAGACCGCCTCTTCGAGCGCGAAGGTGTTGACGATTCCCTGCGAACCCGGGTCGACAGTCCACTCATGGTTCTGGCTGCGGAGCATTTTGACGGACCGGCCATCTCGATGGATCGTCAGGTTGGCCACCTGGTTGGTGGTGAATTCCCAAAGCCGCCGATCCCGCAACTGATACGCCGCCTCCGGGAGCAACTGCACCTCCTCGGTCTTCACAGTGTACACCGGGTTCTCGTCCGTGCGCCGCGCGAACGTGCGCTCGTCCCGGCCGGAACCGAAATCCAACCCGACAAGGAGCGCCCCCGGCGCGTTGGTGGCCTCAGCCGACGCCAGAAAACGGTAGGAGCGGGCGGGTTCAGCCAGCCCGTAGTTGGGCAGATCCAGGTCGGTGACGACTTCCTTGGCCACCTCCACCACCGCCATGCCCGCCACGCGTTCCAGGAAATTCCGCAGGAGCACCGGGTCGACCGGAAAAGTCCGCGGGGCAATCACGCGCCAGGCGGCGTTGGTCTGCCGCCGCAGGGTGAACGTCTCGGCCCCTTGAATCTCGATCTGGACCGCCTCATCCAGCGGCACATCCACCAGCCGGTAGTCGAGAAAATCGCGGTAAGGCACGCCAAAGGCCTCGAGCACCTGGCGCGAGACCACGACCACGTTCGGGTAATCCGATCTCCGGGCATAAACCAGCTCCGGCGCGTTCGTGGGGCTATGACCGAATTGCGCGCCAAACACCACGTTGGTGCCACTGCCGAACTCGATGCTCAGGGCGGGCTCATCCAGGCCGTAGGGCTCCAGGTCGACACCCGGCTGATCTTGAACGAACCGCTCAACCCGGAGCGCCTGCAACTGCTGGAGTGCCTGAACGAAACGTCCCTCGTCCACCCGCGCCACGCGCGGCCGGATCATGCGCCAGCGCCTGCCCTCGGGCTCGAATTGCATTTCGAAATCCCGCGCCTCCGCCGTCACGGCAAACCGGTTGAACGCCAGTCGGCTCAAATCAACAAAGGTGGCATTTCGCCAGTCGTTGGCCGATTCCGGCAGACCGTTCAACACCACCGCGTCGGTCACCACCACTTCGTTCGTGTCAGCCAGTTGGAGATAGGCCTTTTCCCCAACGGCGGTTCGCGCGCCCACCCGGAACTGGATGCGGATTGGCGGCTGATGCAGGCTGACCACGGCAACCGGCGGGTCCAATCCGAAGGTGGCCGCGCCCGAGGGTTGAGCCTGGATTTCGCCGGCCGCGAGCGTGGCCCGGCGGGTCAGCTCCCCAAGCCGGGCGAGCCATTGCTCGATGAGCTCGTTCTGGGCGGGGTAAGCCGGGTTGGCGAGCCGCCATTCGCCTTCGACCCGCTCCGCCAGGATAGTCTGGTTCGAACGCACAATCTCGACCCGCTGGAGCTCGGCCGGATTGAGCTCGGGAAAGAGCCGGAGCGCAACCTGGGCGCGCGCTTCCTCGTCCGGCCGATGCCGCTCGAACAAGAAGATATAGCCGAACAGCGCGCCGGCCAGGAGCATCCAATACAACGTGTGTTTGGGATTCATGTCCCTCGAGAATCAAATCAACTGCGGCGTCTGACCCAAACCAGCACCCCGGCCAGCATGACCGCCCCCGGGAAAACCGCCAGCAGCAGCCATCGGATCGTCCGCATCTGCGCCTGGCTCAAGGAAACCCGGTACTCGTTGAACGGGCGCGGCCCCAATTCCAGCAACTGACCGCGATCCAGCAACCAGTTGACCGACAGACTGGCGAAATCCCGGTTCGCCTCCCAACCGATCAGGGTGTTGGCCAGAAAAACCGATTCGCCCACCACAATCAGGCGGGTCGACCCGCGATCGGGTCCCACCCCGGAAATTGTTCCCTTCTCGACGGCCGCCGCCAAAGCCACGGGGCCGTTCGTGCCCGGCCTCAACGCGCCCTCACCGCTGGTCAACTTCCGGCCCTCCGGGCTGGTGAACACCAACTCGTCCACTTTAATGCCGTCCGACCGGGCATCGATGCCGCGCGCGCGCACCGAGCGCGGCGTGACCAGGCTCAAACGGCCGCGGTGAAGCGGTCGCACCGCGGGATGATTGGCAAACTGACTGGTAAACAGCACCTCGGCGGCAGCCGAACGCGACTGGGCCTGATCCACCACCACGTCGTCGCCCACCACCACGCCCCACTCCGCCAAGAGCGTCTCCAGCCCGCTCTTTCGCACATTGGGTCGCAGCGGGCTGGACAGCAGCACCAGCGTTCGCCCGCCTCCGGCAAGATAGCTCCGGATCTGGTCGAGTTCGGCGGGCGGGATCGGGTTCCGCGGACCGGCCACCACCAGCAACTGACAGTCGGGCGGGATGCTGTTCGTAGCCAGGTTGAGCGTGGCGAGCTCGATGTTCTTTTCCCGCAAGAGCTGCGCGAACCCGGCGTAGCCCTGCGTGCCATCCTCGCTCCGCGGATCGTGCTCGCCATGCCCTTCGAGGTAATAAGCGCGCACCGGAGCGCTGTCGCTCACCCCAATGATGGCCGACGTGAAGAATTGTTCGCCCCGAAATACCGACCGCCGGGCCGGCAGCCCCTCCATGATGCCGGACAAATCGTATTCGGACAGTTCATGCTCGTAGACAATCCGGTGCCGGCCGTTGGCCTCGAAAATCACCAGGTCCGGATTCTCCGTCGTGCTCAGCTGGTATTGGTCGCGGAGTTGCACCGCGCGCGTCGGGTTCACCCGGTAGTCCACAAACTCCACCTTCAACATCGGGGACGCCATCTGGTATTCGGTGATGAGGGATTTGACGGCGCTATAAAGTGTGGCCTGCGGATCCGGCTCGAAAAACACCACCACCCGCACCTCGTTGGTCAGCGTCCGCAATAAATGCCGCGTGAGAGGCGAGAGCTGATAACGGGTGTCCCCGGTCACGTGGAACCGCGCGAAGTGGCGACTGCCCAGGTAATTCACCATGACGACCACCGCCAGCACCGACCCGACCGACAACAGCACGCTCAGGGCGATGCCCCAGCGCCGCAGGGGCGAAAGCTTCGATAGTCTGCGCGCACTTGCAGCCATGGATTATTTCCAGCGGCGGCTCTCCACCACCTTCAAAGTGAGAAACAGAAAGAACCCCGTCACGGTCAGGTAGAACACCACCGGCCGCGTGTCCACGATGCCGCGCACGAAGCTCTCCATGTGATCGCCCACCGCGATATAGGCGAACACCTTCGCCCCCCAGTCGGTTGGCGGCGCCGGCATGTAGGATCGCAGGCTCAACAGAAACAGCGTCAGCCCCAGGGCAAATCCAATCATGGCGGCGATGATCTGGCTCCGCGTAAGTGCCGAGGCAAAACACCCGAACGCCATGTACAAACCGCCGATCAACAGAATCCCCAGGTAGGTCGTCAGGGTCGTCCGCGGCTCCAGCAACGTCGCTTCCCCGGTGTAATACCGCACCACCACCATGCAGCCCAACAGCGGCAGCCAGGTCAGCAGGTAAAACAACAGGGTCCCCGTGAACTTGGCCAGCACCACCTGTAGATCCCCCACCGGCGCGGTCATCAGGGTCTCGTATGTCCCCGAGAACTTCTCGAGTGCGAAGGTTCGCATCGTGATGATCGGCGCCGTCAGCAACAGGATCAGCCAGAAATAATACGAACTGTAGAACAGCTCCGTCAGCGGCACATACGTCGGCGTCGCGTTCAGCTTCACCAGCATGTCCGTGAAACTGAATCCCAACAGCAACAGTACCGACGCGATGATGACATAGCCGGTCAGCGAATTGAAATAACCGCCCAACTCCCGCCGGACCAGTGTCAGATAGGCCTGCATCAGCGACCCTCCTCCCCTTCCCCGTCGCCCTGCGCCCGGGTGACGTGCACAAAAATGTCCTCGAGCGAATGGAGACTGCGGCTGAGCTCGCGCAACGGCCAGCCCCGCAAACGCGCCTGCTCGTAAACCAGCGGGCGCAAGTCAAAGCTGCCCCGAGGCGTCAGGGCGCACCGCTGGTACGAACCCTCCGCCGGCGCGATGTTGAAATGCTCAACCTCCGCCATTTGTTCCCAGCAAGCTCGCAAATCCTCGGTGGTCGCCGCAATCTCGGCGATCACCTGCCCGCCATCGCTCATGATCTGCTGCAGGTTCTGCGTCGTGTCCGCCGCCAGCACCCGCCCTTGCTGCATGATCAACACCCGGCTGCAGGTCATCTCGACCTCGGAGAGGATGTGCGTTGAAATCAGCACCGAGTGGTTCCGGGCCAGATCCTTGATCAACTGCCGGACCTGTCGGATCTGGTGGGGGTCCAACCCGATGGTCGGCTCGTCCAGAATGATCAACTCCGGCTCATGCACCAAAGCGTCCGCCAACCCCACCCGCTGCCGATAGCCTTTCGACAGGTGCCCGATGATCTTGCGGTCGACATCCTTCAGACCGCACCGTTCCATCACCACCTCGGTCCGCAGCCGGCTGCGACGCCGCGTCAACCCCTTCAGCCGGGCGCGAAACCGCAGGTAATCCCGAACCCGCATGTCCAGGTGCAACGGGTTGTTCTCGGGCATGTAACCGATGCGCCGACGCACCTGGTCCGCTTCCGCGAAGACGTCATACCCGGCCACCCGGGCGGTGCCGCTCGTGGCGGGCAGGAAACAGGCAAGGATGCGCATGGTCGTGGACTTGCCGGCGCCATTGGGCCCCAGCAAACCCACCACCTCGCCGCGCCCAACCTCAAAGGTGAGATTGCTGACGGCCGTATGGCCGGCGTAGCGCTTGGTCAGATTCTTTACTTCGATGATCGGCCTGACGATCATGGCATTAAAGGCCGCACTCTGCCGCAAACCCCGGGGCGTCGCGAACAATTTCTCTCTCGAATCAAGGAATTCGCAGGCGCACGGTCCCGCGGTTGAGCCGGGCAAACGGGCCGCGCTGCTGCCACGCCGCCACCGTCAACTCCACCTGATCTCCCGGCTTCAAACCCATGACCAATCCGGCGGCGGTCAACAAATCCGGCGTTGGTTGCCCACCCACCGCCACCAGGAGATAGCCCGGCCGCAGGTCCAACCCCGCCGCCGGCCCATCCGGGCTCACGTCGGCGATCAGCAGCCCGTCGCGCGGGTTGTACCCGAACCGCTGGGCCAGGTCGGAGGTCAGTTCCTGCAACGACAAACCCAGGCGCTGATCGATCAGTTCGATCAGCGGTTTCAAAGTGACCTGAACCGTCCGCGTCTCTCCCTCGCGGCGCACCGCCAGCGATGCCACCCTCCCGGGATTGCTCCCAATCCGGTCCACCGCATCCATGAATCCCGTCGGCGCCTGGCCGTTCACCGAGATCAACCGGTCGCCGGCCTTCAAACCCGCCGCGTCGGCCGGACTCCCCGGTTGCACGGAGAGGAAGCTCAAGGGCGGCACGCCGGGCCGCAAACGGCCGCCGAACCAGAGCGACTGATTCACTTCCGGCGTGACGATCTCCGCCAGCGCCTCAACCACCTGTTTGACCGGGATGGCAAAGCCGATCCCCTGGCCCTCGCGATAAACCGCCACGCTCAGCCCAATCAATCTCCCATGCAAATTGACCAACGGCCCCCCGCTGCTCCCCGGGTTGATCGCCGCGTCCGTCTGCAGCCAGTCCGCGATGTAGAGCGGCTCGTCCTCACGCGGAGGCCGCCGGTTCTTCGAACTCAATATCCCCCGGCTCACCGAGCCCCCCAGCCCAAACGGATTGCCCAACGCCAATACCGTCTCCCCCAACATCAGATCGTCATCCGCCGCAAACTGGATCGCCGGAAACCGCTCCCCTTCCTTCGCCAGGATTTGCAGCAACGCCACGTCCGTCCGCGCCGTCCCCACAATCCGCGGCTGCGCCTCGAATTCGCGCCCATCGGCGAGCTGGACCCAGACCCGCCGGGCTCGCTGGACCACATGCATGTTGGTCAACACCCAGCCCTCCTCGTCGATGATCACGCCCGACCCCAGACTGTAACGGGTGTCGGCCGGCCGCCGCCGATAGTACGGCCCCCAGAACTCGCGGAACATCTGCTCGAACGGATCCCGATACTCCACGATCTCCTCGGTCGCGATGTTCACCACGCTCGGCATAACCCGCTCCACCACCTCGACCACCGCATCACGCCGCTCCGGCAGCTCGCCCCCCTGCGCCACGGATAAACCCCACACCCCCAGCAGCAGCGCCAGCGCCAGCGTCCGTCCGCCACCATTCACCCGGTCAGTCTGCTCATTCATAGTCATCAACACGCTTGACTTTGCCGAACCGTTGCCGCAAAAGCAACGGTCAGGTGGTTTCATTCCCGTCAGTCTCTTACGCCCAATGGCGCGCCCAGGCGCTGAGCGTCCTGCTGCTCAGGGAGTCTCCCGACGGCACGCCCACCGAACGGTTCCTGCAGACGATCTGGCTCCACCAGCGCCTCCGCCGCGACGGCCTCGTCACCGGCGATGGTCGAGCCATCCGGATTCTGCACCCCGGTTTCTGGAATCACGAGGCCGGCCCTGATTTCCGCGACGCGCTGATCCAGTTCAACGATGATTTTCCCCAAACCGGGGATGTTGAAATCGATCTGCACCCGTCCGCCTGGCACGGCCACGGACATGACGTCAACCCCGCCTATCGCGGCGTCCGCCTCCACGTGGTCTGGGCGCCCGGTTCCGCCAAACCCGCCTCATTGCCCACCCTGGTGCTCCAAGGCCAGCTCGACTCGCCACTCGACGAGCTGCGTCATTGGCTCGGGGTGGACACTCTCCTGCCCGACTCCATGCGCGGCCGCTGCCAACCCCTCCTCCGCGATTGGCCTGATGCCAGCCTGCGCGAGCTCCTCCGTCAAGCCGCCGAGGTCCGGCTCCAACGCAAGGGCCAGGAACTCGCCGCCCGCGCCCGCGAGGTCGGATGGAATCAAGCCCTTCAGGAAGCCCTCTTCGCCGCGCTCGGCTACAAACACAACGTCTGGCCCATGCGCCGCCTCGCCGAACTCCTGCCTCAATTGCTCGACTCCTCCGGCGTCCCGGATCGGTTTCAACTCCACACCCGGTTGCTCGGCGTGGGCGGCCTCCTTCCAGCCGAACTGACCCGGTCCCGCCCCACGGTCGATGACTACACCCGACGCGCGTGGGATCTCTGGTGGCGGGAAAAGGAGACCTACGATGCCATCGCACTGCCGGAAAGGATCTGGCGGTTCCACGGGTTCCGGCCCTCGAACCATCCCCAACGCCGCCTCGCCCTGGCCGCGCAGTGGGTGGTCGCCGGCGATCTCCCCCAACGCCTCGAATCCTGGCTGGCCGCCGAACTTCCGCCAGCCCGCGAACCCTCGAAACTCATGCGGGTGCTCCAGGGTCAATCCGACCCTTTCTGGTCCTGGCACTGGAACCTCCACGCCCGCCGTCTCGCCCGTCCGCAACCGCTCCTCGGCCCGCAACGGGTCACCGACCTCGCGATCAACGTCATCCTGCCCTGGCTCCGAATGCGCGCCGTCATCGGCGCCAACCACCCCCTGCAACAGGTGGCCGAACAGCGCTATTTTGACTGGCCCGCCGCCGAGGATAACGCCACCTTGCGCCTCGCCCGACAACGGCTGCTCGGCGGACCGCGTCCGCGCTTTTTCCGCACCGCCGCCCTCCAGCAGGGTCTGCTCCAGATCGAACGCGATTTCTGCCAGCAATCCAACGCCCTCTGCGAGCACTGCCCCTTTCCGGGGTTGTTGGACGCCTATAAAGATGATCATGAATGCGGTGCAGCACGGGGTTCGATGTGACATGAACGCCCCCGAGCCGACCTTCCCGATCAAATCGCCCGTCGGAGGCTATTCAAGAATCACGTCCGATAGTCTTGATTGGCTTGATTAGCTCCAAGGCGATCTTGAATAGGCGGACGCCCGCGGACGCGATCGCCGACGGTTTCCTGACTAGCGTGGAACCGCCTGGCTCCGCGAAAGCCGCGGCACCTGCTGCCGCTCACCCACGCGGCTGGTTGCGTCGAGGATGATCGAAAGCCCTTGGTCTACCCGGGCTTGGGAAACTCGCTCCCCACCTCGGAAACCGCTGCGCGGGGCAGGATACCTCTGGGGCATGGCCCAGCCCGACTTCTTCCCTGCGGACACGACTCAGGCCCAACTGCCTTCCCTGGCATCCGGCATGCGAGGGACTGCCAACTACCCCGGAACAGAAACACAACCAAGGTGAAAATGAACACCATCGAAAGCAAGTCCAAGCTAACTAACCAGCACTCGACCGGAACGAAGACCGCCGTACTGCTCGCGAGCTTCGCCCTCGCCGTGGCTACCAGCCACGCCGTGGTCCTGGACGATTTCAACGGTCCTCCGAAATGGGACGGCGAGAACGATCCGAGCGGGGTCGTCACGAACATCATTGTGGATCAACAGTTGCAGTTCACGGCCGACTTCAAGACCGCGACCAACCCGGACAATCCCCTGAACACCTTCGGGAACGTGTATTATCTGACGAACCTCCCCGTGCGCCCGCGACAGACTCTCGAACTGCGCGTGGATCTCGTTTCGGCCAACCAGGATAACGTCTTCGCCTACCTGGGCACGATGAATGCCCGAGGGGGTGAGTATCTGCTCATCCGAGACCGCGATGAGATCGGCTTGGTGAAGTGGTCTCAAGCCGACGGCTTCAGCCTGCCCTTCTGGCAGCCCTGCCCGGTGAAGAGCCGGAACGTGGTCTTGGTTCTGACTCTTACGCCCGTCGGCGAGGCCTTGTACGTCGGGGTCAAGGTCATCGACAAGGCCAGCCAGTGGGTCCTCTTCGAGCGGATGGTGATGGACGACCCCGGACGCAACTGGCTCGCGCCCGACCCGGCGCCCCATGGCTGGAAGATCTTTGCACCCGATGTCGGTAGCCCGTACGCAGACGACGTCACGGTCGCCTGGGTGGGGATCCATCAGGTCACGGACGGCCTGCAGGGTTTGGCGGAGCTGAGGCTGGACAACCTCGAGTATGATATCTACCCGAGCTCGTACCTGGGCAGCGAGAGAGCGGCCTGGGTGTCGTGGCCGGAGAACACCGCCGAGGAACAGATCGTCGTCGGAACCAGTTCGCTCGCCAGCAACGCGGTGTGGACTCCCTGGCCGGAGCCCATCTACAAACGACACGGCGAACTGTGCATGGCGGTTCCCACGACCGCGACGCAGCAGTTCCTCAAGCTGGTGCCGGGCACCCAGTTCATCGATGATTTCAGCGACCCCCAAGAGCCGTTCGCAGTCCGGAATCCGTGGGTGCCGGGCTTCTATGAACCCGCAGATGCCACCCGTTGGGACGTCAGCACGTCGAACGGCGTGCTGCGGATTCACACTCTCGAGATACCGGTTGACCCGACCGGTCGCCTCCCAATCAAGCCGCCCGGGCCCTATGTGCAGGTCAAGGATTTTTGGGTTGCAGTGGATATTCTCAACATCGAAGCGGCACACCAAGCCGCGGGGATCGGTCTGGCGGCGCGCGCAGCGGGCAGTGGCTGGCCCGGAACCGTCAACGGTTACATCGGATCCGTATTTCCCAATAACGATGGGAGGAACCAGGCGCGCCTGAGCCTCTGGACCGGCAGCTCCCCAACCCTAGGCGCTTGGTTCGCGTTCAAGCCGGGGACGCCGTATCGTCTCATCTTCTCAGGCGTGGGCAGCCGGCTGACCGTCGAGCTGATTGACTTGGAACTGCAGCAGCCGGCCGTCGCGCCTCTCGTGGTGACCGATTCGACCTTCAGCCAAGGGTTCGTGGCCTTCTTCATGGAGGCGGGAGCAGCCATCTGCGACATGACGCTGGACAACTTCTTCGCAACGGGAACGAAACCCTGAACCGGTTTGATCGGTGTAGCTGCGAACTGGCGTTCGCAGCCGTTTTCCTGAGATCGGGAAGCCCGACCGAATCAGGACTCAAAAGAACGGCCGCAAACGCCAGTGTGCGGCTACGGATGAGAACCATGCTCACCTCCAGTCCTGTCCGCCTCCTGACCGTAACGGCTCTCCTGCTGTTCCTCAGCTCGTGTTGCGAGGACGAGCCGTTGAAGGAGCCCATCAGGGTGTACGGATACGGCGCGCCCACGGCCCTGGCGATATCGCCTGATGGACGGACTTTCATCAGCGGGGGACCCTCGAGGGCAGTCCTCCGGGAAATCGAGTCCGGCCAGCTCCGCCGGGTGCTCGAGATCGGATGGAGCCGGCGGACGGATGACCCGCCACTTCCCACTCCCGTCAACACGGTGACGGCACTCGCCTTCTCGCCTGACGGTAGCCGGCTGATCACGGCGCACAGCGACGGCGCCGCCCGACTCTGGGAGGTCGCTTCCGGGCGACTGGTCCGTACGCTGAGGCACCCTGGCGGTGTCTTCTCCGCCTCGTTCACTCCCGACGGCCGCCAGGTGCTGACTCGAACCGGATGGGACCATCCGGGAGTCTGGCTATGGGAGACTGCGACCGGGGAACTACTGCGCCGGTTCGAAGGGTATGCGAAGGGGATCACGTCCGTGGCGTTCTCGCCCAGTGGCGGCCAGGTGGTCACCGGAGCAGGCCACCCGGGCGCGGTCTGCCTGTGGGACGTCGAAACCGGCCAGCGCCTCCAGGTCATTCAAGAAGACTTGCCCGTTAGCCCCATGGCTTTTTCGCCGGACGGCCGGACGGTCCTGATTGGGTGTGGCTCTGACGACTTGTTGGTCGGCTATGCCAAGGGTGAGGGGGTGCCGCAGGATTATGTCGAAGCCTACAAATGGCTTACGATTGCGGCACGAGGAGGTTTGGCAAAAGCGGAGCAGTACCAACGTACCGTGGCGTTGGAAATGAGCGCCGCTCAGATCGCGGAGGCGCTGCGACGCAGTCGGGAATTCCAGCTCAAGAAGACCACTCTCTGACGTTGGCAGACAAGGTTGCACTTGACTACGTGCCACAAAAACCAGTGTGCGGCTACAAGCCCGAGTTGGCTGAGGAGACCGCGAAATACGCGAAACACGCGAACAAATTGGGGATCTGACCACCATCGCCAGTTTCCGACGAGTCACCATCGGATGGCCCGGCGCGAGCTGACGGCGCCGTTCACCCGACTGCCATCCGGCCGTGCCTTCCTTTCGCGTGGTTGGCGTGGTTCGCGGTTCCTTCCGCATCGTCACAGCCTCGCCATTCGGCTGGGCGCCGTTCTCGCGTCCATCGAAAAACGGTCTGGACCATTTTACGATGAAGGCGATATTAGCCTCATGACCGAACGCCCACGCCTCTACACCGCTGTCCTGCGGGACCATCTCGAGCGGCACCGCCAGATGGCCCTGATCTCTGGGCCCCGCCAGGTTGGCAAGACGACCGTCTGCCGTTCCCTCGGTGACGCCTATCTCGACTGGGACAACACCGATGACCGGCGGCAGTTCCTGCGGGGGCCGGCCGCGCTGGCGCAGACGCTGGAGTTGGACCGGTTGCGGGCGCGGCTGCCGGTCGCCGTGTTCGATGAACTCCACAAACACAGCAAGTGGAAAATGCTGCTGAAGGGTTTCTTCGACACCTATGGCGGCCGCGTGCGGGTGCTGGTGACGGGCAGTTCTCGCCTGGACATATTCCGTCGCGGCGGCGACAGCCTGATGGGGCGCTACCTGCTTTACCGCATGCATCCGTGGAGCGTGGGCGAGAGCGCGAGGACGGACCTGCCGGCGCAGGAGATCCAACCGCCGGTCGAGGTGGCGTCGGCCGATTGGGATGCGCTCTGGGAGCATGGCGGATTTCCAGAACCGTTCTTGCGGCGGGACAGCCGCTTCACACGCCGCTGGCGTTCGTTGCGGCAGGAGCAGCTTTCCCGGGAGGATCTGCGCGATCTGGCGCACGTCACCGATCTCGGGACGATGGAAGTCCTGATGCAGCTCCTCGCGGAGCGCAGCGGCCAGCAACTGGTCTATTCGAACCTCGCCCAGGAAATCCACGTGGCGGTCGATACGGTCAAGCGCTGGATCGATCTCCTCAGTCGGATGCACTATGGGTTCGTGGTCCGTCCCTGGTTTGCCAATGTCGCCAAGGCGCTGCGCAAGGAGCCCAAGTGGTTCCTGCGCGATTGGTGCGGAGTTGCCGACGACGGCGCGCGGGCGGAGACCTTCGTCGCCTGCCACCTGCTCAAGGCGGTCGAGGGCTGGACCGATCTGGGACTCGGCGACTTCGAATTACGCTACCTGCGCGACAAGCAGAAGCGGGAGGTCGATTTCCTGGTCGTGCGCGACCGCAAGCCCTGGTTCCTGGTCGAAGTCAAGCTCGCGGACACCGGGCTCTCGCCCGCGCTGGCCTACTTCCAGGCGCAGACGAAGGCGAGGCACGCGTTCCAAGTGGTGACGACGCTGTCCTATGAGCGGGCTGACTGTTTTGGCATCCACCGACCCGTGGTGGTTCCGGCCAGAACCTTCCTGAGCCAACTGCTATGACCTCAACGTGCATGATGCCGGCCACTGCTCGGCCGGGGCGAAGCCAAGGGTTTAAGAATTGAATCGAGTTCGACTGACCATGCGCCGCAACGTTCAACGTCCAACGCTCAACGCGCATCTTGCCGTTGGATGTCGGGGCTTACCATGAACGCCTGGCGCCGAACCATCGAGGCCGCCGTGGTTGGCTGGCTCATAGTGGCTTCCTGCACGGCGGCTGAACCTGGCAACTGTGGCCTCGCCCTCGCCTATCCGGTCGATGGCCGCGCGATCCAGATCGACGGCGATCTGGCGGATTGGCCGGGACACCTGCCTTGGTACCCCGTCGGCTTCCGACTCTTCGGACCGCCCACCGACCCCCGGGATTGCTCGGCCCGGTTCCGCGTCGGTTACAGCGAGGCCGAGAACGCGCTGTACGTCGCCGTGGACGTCCAGGATGAGGAACGGGCAGCGGTTGGGCGTTTCCCCCTGGCGCTTTGGACATACGACTTCGCCATGGTGACGGTCGGGATCGAAACTGAAGGCGGCGGCCGGCAAAACCTCGGTTGTCTGCGAGGCGAGTTCGTGACCAACACGGTCGCGGTCCAAGGAGACGTCAACTGGAACTACTATGCCCCGGTCCATTTCCGGGCTGCAATGCAGCGCCGGGACGGAGGGTGGCGCTACGAGTTCCGGATCGACGTGCAATCGATGACCCAGGGACAGGCGCGTTTGCAGCCGGGTCGGAAGGGGGAGCTCAATGTCATCGTTAACGACCTGGACAGTCGGGATCAGGAACCGCCTCGAGCGCAGAGCAAGACTCTCGGATGGGTCGTGGGCGACCCGCTGCGGAGCCGCACCGGTCGCGGGGATCTGCTGCTGGTCCGCGATGACGAACCCCTGGGTCGAGTCTCCGGGCAGGTCAGGCTCTGGGACGGCGGGATTCCGGGGACGAGGAAGCGGCTGCGAATCGAGCGTGAGGCGGAGTCGGGGGTTGTCGTGCGTGTGATCACCGAACGCGACGGGAGTTTTGCGGTGGACGTTCCGGCCGGGCGATACCGCGTGGCGGTGGACCAGCGAGGCGCTGAGCCGGCCAAGGACCAGACCATCGACGTCGCCGGTGGCTCTGAGAAGCGCGTGGAACTCGTGGCACCCCGCGTGACCGGCCAAACTGTCCCGGCCATCCCAGCGCGTGTGCAGTTGGCCGGCCGAGGGAGCCGTCGCGGGGCGTGGCGAACCTACACGGTCGCCGACGGTCTTCCCGCCGCCAGCGTCACCGCCATCGTCCAGGACCGGCAGGGTGAGCTCTGGTTGGGAACGGATGGAGGTGGCTTGGCCCGATTCGACGGCGCCCGTTTCTCGGTCTACGCCCTGGACGAGGTCCTGGGGGGCAACCAGGTGGCGCGGGTGGTTCTGGATGCCCAGGATCGCCTCTGGGTCACGGCACCCATGGATCTGCCAGGCCAGGGGTTTGGCTGCCTCGATAAGCGTCGGGAGAGGTTCATCGTCTACACGGAACGAGATGGCCTTTTCAGCAGCCGCCAGAACGACCTCACTGTGGACGCGGAAGGACGCCTGTGTATCACCGACGACGTCGGCCTGGCTCGCCTGGATCCAGACCGGGGCCAGTTCGTGCATTTTTCGGTCGAGGACGGTCTGCCGGACATCCTGGTCCAGTGCTTGAGTTTCCGGCGGAAGGGTGGCCTGTTCCTCGGGAACTGGTTCAGCTCGGTCATCGGTCGCTGGGAAGGGGAGCATTTCAGCGCGTTCGATCTTCCGGCCGTGGTCCTGCTCGTTTGTCAAGGCTTGGAAGACCGTACCGGGCGCCTGTGGGTGGCCGCGATGGGCTACAACGAGGATAACAAGCGTTGCTTTCTCTGGCGCACCAGCGACGAGGGGAAGACGTGGGACACCTTCGGCCTGAAAGAGGGATACCCGCCCGTTTATGTGAATGCGCTCTATGAAGACCAACAGGGCCAGATCTGGCTGGGCACTATCAATGGCTTGCTGCGCTTCCGCGAGGGACGATTCGAGAACTTTGGAACGACCACGGGTCTCGAGGACGAATCCGTTCTCGCCATCCTGGAAGACCGCGAGGGCCGACTGTGGATCGGCGTGGATGGCGGTGGGCTGCGGGTTTTGGACCCGGCTTGGACCACGTACACCTCGGCGGAAGGCCCGTCCAAGCGCGCGATTACCGCGCTCGCCAACTGGGGGGATGAGGTCGCGGTCGGCACGAAGCACGGTTTGTATCGGGCGACTGCGTCTTCGATCACGGAATGCCCGGTACTGAGGGGCGAGTGGATCTGGGCCCTGAAACCCGACGACCGGGGTCAGTCCCTGGTCGTGGCGAATGAGAAGGCGCTGCGGTGGCTGGATGGCCCTGCCGCGAGCCTCAACGAACGGAGACGATTCTCGATCAATGAAGACGTCTGGGACCTCGCCCAGGATTCGCGCGGGCAATGGCGCTTGGCGCTGAAACGGGGCTTGGGGCTCTATGATGGCGAGGGTTTGTCGCTCCAGAGCACGCTCGACGGTTTGCCGGACAACTGGGTGACGTGCCTGCTGCACACGCGTGAGGATCAACTCTGGCTCGGCACCCGCGGAGGCGGGGTGAGCCGGTGGGATGGACGCACGTTCCACAATTGTGCCGTGACCAACGGCCTCGCGAACAACTGGGTGAACGCCCTCGCCGAAGACCGGCGCGGACACGTCTGGGTCGGCACCGATGGCGGTCTGTCACGGTTTGACGGGCACCAATGGCGTTCCTACACGCGGCGGGATCGCCTGCCCAGCGATCACATCCTGAGTCTGTTCGTGGACGCAGGCGGGCGACTGTGGATTGGCACGGCCGGCGCCGGGCTGGCGATCTACGATCCCAAGCTCGGCCTGTTCCAACAACTGTCCGCGGAGAACGGCCTGGCGCACGACAAGGTCAATGCCTTTCTCCAGGATCGGCACGGGGACTTCTGGTTCGGGACCGAGGGCGGCCTAACCCGGTATCGTCCGCGCACCAACGCTCCCGCCGTTCGCATCACCGGTGTGACCGTGGACGGCCAGAAGTGCTCCGGCGAGCAGATCGAGCTGTCCGGCCAACCGCGACGGGTGGCGATCAACTTTGAAGGGGTCAGCCTGGGGACGCACCCGGACGCGATGGTTTACCTGTGTCAACTCGCCGGCTTCGACTCGAGCGAGCACCCGGTGTACGAGCGGCAGGTCGAGTACTTGGACGTGCCGCGGGGCCAGTACCAGTTCCTCGTTCGCGCCGTGGACCGGGACCTGAACGTCTCCGTGACGCCGGCCGTCCTGGGTTTCGTGATTCGGCCTGACTATGCGCGGCTCGGTCTGCTGGGAGGGTTGGGTTTCGCGGTCGCGGGGCTGCTGGTCGCGTCGGGTTTCGCCTGGAAGCACCGGCGTGAGCGGAACCGCGCGTTGCGCGAGCGGAATCGCTCCTTGGAGCAAGCGAAGGAGGCCGCGGACTCCGCCAACCGCGCCAAGAGCCTGTTTCTGGCGAACATGAGCCACGAGATCCGGACACCGATGAACGCGATCCTCGGCTATTCTCAAATCCTGCAACGGGCGGCGGACTTGCCGACGGATCATCGCACCGCCGTCGAGACGATTGCCCGGAGCGGCGATCACCTGTTGGCTTTGATCAATGACGTCCTCGATCTCTCGAAGATCGAAGCGGGCCGGATGGAATTGCACGTGGTGGATTTCGACCTGAACGCGTTGATCGCGGATCTCACGGCCATGTTCCAGGCCCGCTGCCGGCAGAAAGGGATCGCGTTCAAGGCGGAATGCGGCGTGCGCAACGCGGAACACGGTTCGGACGTGGTCACCGGTGGGCTACACGTGCGCGGTGATCAGGGCAAGCTGCGGCAAGTGCTGATCAACCTGCTGAGCAATGCGGTGAAGTTTACCGAGCGTGGCCACGTCACCCTGCGCGTCTGCGGCGAGCCGGGCGGCCACCCAGCGGACCAAGGAGCGAGGGCGGAGGACCCCCAATGCGCAATCGACGGCCTTGCCGCGAAGGCGCCGTCTGGTTTCCGGTTCGAAGTGGTGGACACGGGCGCGGGTATTGCCTCCGAGGCCCAGGCGCACCTGTTCGAGCCTTTTCATCAAGGCCAGGTCGGGGAACGGAAAGAAGGGGCCGGGCTGGGCCTCGCGCTTGCCCGGCGGCACGTCGAGCTGATGGGCGGCCAACTGAGCGTGGAATCCCAGCCCGGAGCCGGCTCGCGGTTCTTTTTCGTGCTGCCGCTGACCTTGACCGAGGAGACACCGGTAGCGATTCCCCCCGCGATGGCCGTCCAGCAACCGCGCCTGGCCACGGGTGTCCGCGTCCGCGCTTTGGTGGTGGATGACGTGCGCGAGAACCGCGACGTGCTGTGCCGGATGCTGGCGGATCTGGGCTGCCAGGTCACGGCGGCGGAAGATGGCCGGCAGGGCGTGGAGTTAGCGTGTGCCACCCCACCGGACATCGTCTTTCTGGACATCCGCATGCCGGTCATGGACGGCCTCGAAGCCGCCCGGAGACTGCGCGCCCACTTTCAGTCCGACCTAGCGGGCTCGCCGCGGGTGGTGCCGCGATTGGTATCGCTCTCGGCTTCGGCGCTGGCCCACGAACAGCAGCGCTATCTCGAGGCCGGCTTTGACGATTTTGTGGCCAAGCCATTCCGCCTCGAGCGCATTTGCGAGTGCGTGGCGCGCGTGCCGGGCGTGCGCTTCGAACCCACTGCTTCCCCCGTCGGTAAGGACACCCCGTCAGAATCCGAGGACCTCGCGGCCATCCGGGTGCCCGCAGCGCTGCTGGCGCGGCTGAAGTTGGCAGCGAAGCTTTATCGCACCACGGAATTGAAGAGCTGTATTGGCAGTTTGGTGGAGCTGGGGCATGAGGCGGCTCCGCTTGCGGCCAGGCTGCGTGCGTTGAACGAAAACAGCGATATGGCTGGGGTTTTGGCGTTGCTGGAGAAGCTGGAACGGAGAAGGGAACCCGCGAAGGGATCGTCATGAGTGCGGATCGGATCAGTCTGGGGGGTGCCAAGATCCTCGTGGTGGATGACGTGGCAGCCAATCGCAACCTGCTGAGCCACACACTCGAGTCGGCCGGCTACACCGTCTCCGCCGCGCCCAGCGGTGAAGTGGCACTGGAGATCGCCCTCGTCGACGTACCGGACTTGGTTCTGCTGGACATTGTTTTACCGGGACTGGACGGCTTTGAAGTCTGCCGTCGACTCAACGCCGGCGAGCAGACACGCGGAACACCGGTCATCTTCATCACAGCGAAGGACGAGCCGGCCAGCGTGGTGGACGGCTTTCGCGCCGGTGGAGTGGACTACATCACCAAGCCGTTTCAGACCGACGAGGTGCTGGCTCGGGTGGAAACGCACCTGCGCATCAGCCGCCTCACCCAGGCGCTGGCCGAGAAGAACACCGAACTCGCGGCCGCGAATGAAAAGCTGCAGAGCGAAATCGACCGCCGGCGCCTGGCCGAGAACGCCCGGCGCGCGGCGGACGAGCAGCTCTCGGTCTACGCCAGCCGTGAGGCCGAACGTTGGGGCATCGCTGGGTTCCTGGGCAAGAGCCCAACGCTTAAGCGGATCCTGAACAATGTCCGGCGTCTGCAGACCGTCAGTGGCGCCACCAGCGTCCTGATCACCGGCGAGAGCGGGACGGGCAAAGAGTTGATTGCTCGAGCGATCCACTTCGGAGGGATCAAGGCCGACGGACCCTTTCTTCCGCTGAACTGCTCGGCCATCCCGGACGAACTGGCCGAATCAACGCTCTTCGGCCATGTCCGCGGCGCGTTCACCGGGGCGCAGACGGACCGGAAAGGCTGTTTCGAGCTGGCCCATGGCGGCACACTGTTTCTGGACGAGATCAGCGAGATGCCCGTGGCGCTGCAGCCCAAGTTGCTGCGGGTGCTCGAGGACGGCCTCGTCCTGCCCGTGGGGGCGACGCAGGAACGACACGTCGACACCCGCATCCTGGCCGCTTCCAACGCCGACTTCGGACGGCTGCTGGCCACCGGTCGTTTCCGGCAGGACCTCTATTTTCGCTTGGCCCGATTTACGGTGGAAGTGCCTCCGTTGCGCGAACGACGGGAAGACATCCCCCTGCTCGTGGAGCACTTCCTGGAGATGTTCGCACGGGAGATGAATCTGGCGAAACCGGCGCTCAGCGCAGCCTCCTTGGCAGCGCTCCAGCAGTATGATTTCCCTGGCAATGTGCGCGAGCTAAAGAACATCGTCGAGCGATCACTCATCGAGAGCGGAGGTGCCGAGATCACCCCGGAGCACCTCCATTTTCTGCACCCGGCACGAGGCGCAACCTCCGACGACCCTGACCCGCCGCCGCGCCCCGGTTGGGAAGCTCGGCGGGGAACACCGACCGATCCGCCTGCCCGGAGCGACGAGGACCGAATCCTTGCTTACGTCACCCAGCACGGCACGATCAATAACACGGAGTGTCGCCGGTTGCTTTCGGTCGGAATGCATCGAGCGTGGTATCTTCTTCACAAGATGCACCAGGACGGCCAGTTGAAGCAGGAGAGCGGGCGGCGTTGGGCACAATATCGTCTGCCAGGGTGAATGGCTGACAGATAGACTATATCCAGCGGTGGACAAGATCTGGCTTCGCTCCGCGCATTTTCCTTTTGCATTCCCCTTCGAGTGCGGCAGATTGCCCGCCGTGGCGGGTCGAAAGAAGATTCCATTGGGACAAACCGATTTCGGTCATGCGCCGTTCGCGGCGCTCAACCTCGAAGGCCTGCCGATGCCGGAGACACCTTCAACTGAGGCCCCACCGCCCCCTCCCGCGCCCGCACCCAGAAATCGCGGACGAGTCGACATTATCCGCCAGAAAGCCGGACGCGGCGGCAAGACCGTCACCGTGATCACCGGTTTTGTCGGGATCGGTCTTCCCGAGAAAGAGAGCCTGGCCAAGGCGATCCAGAAAGCCTGTGGCACCGGCGGCACCGTGAAAGAAGGCCGCATCGAGATCCAGGGCGACAAGCGGGAGGTGGCCGCCAGGATCCTGGTCCAGGCCGGCTTCCGGCCCGTCTTCGCCGGCGGTTGACCCGCCGGGTTCGCGGCACCATTGAACTCGTCTCCCGGCCGCAAGGTCCGGTGCAAGTCACGTACGCGGGCTTGAAAGCCGCAACGGGATTCAGGACGACGCTCACCGCCCTCGGCTCGGCGACCGCTACCGTCGAAGTCGGCAGAGAGATAACGGTCACGGTCCCGAAGCGACCCTCGGCGGAGCGGGCAGGGCGGCGGCGGCGCGGCCCTCGTGAAAATCGTCGGCGCGGAGGTAGCGGGGCGCGACGATGAAACGGCCGGTCGCATCGAGGAAGCCGTAGAGGCCGTTGAGTTTCACCCGGGCGCGGCCGTCGGCGAACGGATGCGCTTCCTCGAGCCAGAGCGGTTCGACGGCCCAGGTACCGTCGGTCCGGATGTAACCGGTCCGACCGGCTTCGTCTCGTACCGCGGCGCAACCTTCGTGGAATGGACCAGCCACGGCGAATCGCGGTTCGACGACGACCTGGCCGGCCGTGTCGATGTAGCCCCACCGGCCGTCGACGCTGACCGGCGCGCGGCCTTCGCGGAACACGCCCATCGTCTGGAATTGCGCGCCGGGGATGATCAGCCGGTTGGTCGCGTCCACGTAACCGCGCACCGCGGCGTCGTGCCGCGGGATCAGCAGGTCGTCGAACACCATCTGGCGGCGGCGGCGAAACTGCTCCAGCGACGGCACCCCAAACAGCGCTTGCGACCACTCGAGAATGAACGGTTTTTCGACGCCGACCTTGCCGGCGCGGTCAATGATGGCCGGCAGCACGTAGCGTTCGGGGCTGACGGTCTCGACGTAGGCCAGGCCGTTGCCGAATGAACCGGCCTCCTTGAAACGAGGTGAAATGACGACCGTGCCGTTGGTGTCGATGTAGGCCCAGTCGTTGGCGCCGAGGTCTCGCGAGATTTTCACGGCGGCCAGCCCCTCGCGGAACGGCGTGGCGTTGGCGTAGTCAAAACCGGTCCGCATCCGGCCGGTGCGATCCATGTAACCGTAGCGGGAGCGGCCCTGTTCCGGTTTGGCGACCAGCGCCAAACCGTCCGTGAACGGCAGCGCCTGGGATATCTCGTCGGGCAGGCTGAGCACCAACTGCCCGGCCGCGTCCACGTAGCCGCGCGTGCGCTGGCGGTTCTGGAACGGGCTTTCCACAAACGCCAGGCCCTCCGAGAACGGTTGCGCGGTGAGCCAAGCGTGCGCCAGCACCGTCCGCCCCGCCGGGTCAAGGTAACCGAATCGCACGTTGACGTTGTGTCGGGCGGACGCGTCGTGGTCGCCCGGGTAACTGGGCTCGAGCTCGATTAGCGGCCGTCCGTTCCGGTCGATCACGTAAGATTTCTGCCCGCCGACCATGGACACCACCGCGTGGCCTTCCCGAAACGCGCTGACCCGATCGAACCGGCCCGGCAAAAACTCGCCCTGGGTGTCGATGATCCGGTTGTCGGTCGCGTCGGTGGTGAACCCGCGCGCCGGCACGCGCACGGTGGTCCGTTCCTCGGCGAACGGTTCGGTGCCGGCCATCGTGGTCTTGATGATCTCTCGACCCTCGCGGTTGATGAACCCGTGGAACTGCCCGCGCCGGACCACGCGCGCCAGTCCATCGGCAAACGGCGCGGCCTGGTCGAACGTCGGCGGAATCGCCATCCGGCCTTCGCGGTCGATGTAGCCCCACAACGCGCCCTTGCGCACCGGCGCCAACCCGTCGGCAAACGATCCGGCATCGTCGTACTCGAGCGCGATGACCGGCTTGCCGGCGCGATCGATGAAACCACAATGCCGGCCATCGCACACCATCGCCAGCCCGTCGCGAAAGTCCCCCGTCCGTAAATAGCCGGGCTTGACCACCACCTTGCCGGACTCGTCAATAAACCCGGCAAACCCCGCGACCACGACCCGCGCCCGGCCGTCAGCAAACGAAAACGCCATGTCATACTGCGGCGGCACAACTTCCCGCCCTTGCCGGTCAATGAATCCCCACCCGCCACCGATGCGCACCGGCGCGAGGTTGCCGGCAAACGCCAGCGCCGCGTCGAACCGCGGCTCGATGACCGTGCGTCCTTGCCGGTCGATGTAGCCGTAGCTCCTCCATGCCGCGCGCTGGACCGGGGCCAGTCCGCCGTTGAACTGGCCCGCCGCGAAAAACTCCGGCGCGATGGCAATGCGGCCCTCGAGGTCCATGTAGCCCCGGCGCATCCCCTGCCGTTCCGAGATGACGCAGAGTCCTTCGGAATAGAGGCTCTCCATTTGATACCCCGGCAACCGCACCTTGGCCGGCGGAATAATGTAATCCCGCCAGCACCCCACCGTCAGGAGACAGGCCAGCAGCAATCCCAGCACGATGGCCCGACGTAGCAGGTGGTTCCGCCCGGCGGAAATAGCGGTCGGCATGGCTCGAAGCATAGGACTACTGCTTGGCGGCGATCAAGGCCCGCTGGAGTTTCGCTCCAAGGTCGATCAAATCGGCCTTGGAGCCACCGACGATCATTCCCGTCACCAGGCTGCGCCCCGCGGATGCCGGCGTCGCCTCGCTGAGCCGGGTGGGGACAAACCGGCCGCTCCGGGCAAACGGCAGGAGGCGCTCCAAAGCTGGCGCCAATTCCCCCTGGCACAGGCTGCTCCAGGACTCGGTGATCCGGCCCTCGATCCGGTCAACCGCCGCGTCATGCAGCAACACCTGGGGTGTGCTCGCGGCAATCCGAAAATTCAGATCGAACACGAACGCCCGCCCCCCAAGGGTCAGACCCACATCGAACCCGGCGATGCCGCGATAGCCCAACTGACGCGCGCGGCTGGCAATGGTGGTGGCAATCCCCACCACTTCCGCTGGCGGACAGTCCTCAGGATCGATGCGGCTGCCCGTTTGCTGCCCTGGCGCGCCAAACAACTGGACCGCGGCTCCCAAATACCGAACCCCGGCTTCGCCAATCGCCAGGCTCAAACACCAGCACGAACCCATGTCCAGAGCCGCCTCGACGCGCACGCCCGACAGTGTGGCCTGACGCGCCGACAACCATGCGCCAGCCTGCGCGCGGCTGTCCGCGTCAGGACAAAACCGCACATCTTTGCCGGCACCACACGCGCCGCTGTGACAAGCCTTCACGAAAACCGGTTCACCGGGCCTGAACTCGGGCAGAGCCGCCAACTCATTCGGAGCCAGCAGCCGGTTGGGCGGAAGATATTGATCGGCAACGAGTTCGCCCAGGTTCGCTTTGTCATTGAGCCAGTTGTAAAGGGGAACCGGAACCAGCAATCCCTCCGGCGCCTCCAACTCGGGCGGCGGCGGATAGACGTAAACCAATCGTTCCCCGCGCCGGAGATGGTCCCGGGCCCGGACAATCGCATCGGTCTCAGTCTGATACAGGGTGAGCTGACGAGCCGGCGGCAATCCCGACTCGCGGAAGAAATCCAGAATCATCGGCGTGGCCACGCTCTGGTGACAGATCAACGGCATGTCGCCCATGAGCCCGAGGGTCAACCCCGTCAGGGCATCGAGGCGGAACTCCTCGTGCAGCACCCAGCAGACACGCTCGAGGGTGCTGCGCGGCGCAAACACCGTCCGGGACGGGTAAAGTTCGGAAAAGCAAGCCGCCGGGACGATCGGTGCCGCAGCGCTCATCGATTTCCCTCCAGGTACGCGCTCAATCCCGCGGCGAGCCGGATGAGGTTCGGACTGGGCGTGGGACGCTGCGAGACCATGGGCGTCTTGTTGGCATCCAGCAGGATGGCCTCGCCATCCACCATCACATAGTCGATCTTGCCGAAGTCCATGCCGACGCGGCGACGGAACGCCCTCAGGGAATCCGGCACCGAATCGAGATACTCATACCGCGTGATGCTTCTGACCTTCACCACCCGCTCCCGGCTGAACAATCGCGCCCCATATTCCTGGTCGCCGAAAAACAACCAGACCCGAAGCGCATACTCCTCGCCCTCCCGCTCCGGTAGAAACCGCTCGACGACCAGATCCTCCCGGCGCCATACCCAGCCAGGCACCCGCGACAGGTTGTCCAAAACCGGATAACCGACCCGAGGCAACTCGCGAACCAGCCGCCACCACCTATCTCCACTCCATCGGCGCCGGCAGCGACGCAAACTCCACACCGGAAGAGCCCTGCGCTCCGGACCGCCAAAGGCGTTCGCGTCGGTCTTGATGATCACCGGCCCCGCATAATCGGAATCCGGGCCCAGCAGTTGAGTGCTGATCCGCCGCTTGGAAATGTCCAGCACGAATTCGTTCAGCAGCGGACGTCGATCGGGATTGGCCGGCACGCAGCGGGCGGAGACTCGAGTCCGGTCGATATGCACCATGCCCACGTCCGCCTCCAGCCGGGCCGTCGGACCGACTGTGATGCGGTGCCCTTGTTCCCGCCAAAGCCCGGCCAACTGCCCAATCAGATAGGCCGGTCGCAGCTCTTCGTCCGGCAACGTCGCGATGTGGACGTGAGCGCTCATCTGCCGCGGTGGACTCTTGTCGTCTGCACCGCGGAAGATTAGTTGGGCGTGAGGCCGGGATTCAAGTTACATCCCGAATCGGACTCGAATGCGCCACATCCGACCCTGGTCCACCCAGCCCACGACCGCGCCGCCGCGCGCGCCGGACCAGACCAAGACCCACCCGACTCCGCGGTTCCCGGGCCCGCGTTTTCTGCTTGCAGGGGATCGGGTCTGATCCGATATGTTCGCGGCCTTATGAGTATCCATTCCTTGCTCCTCCGTTCTTTGGTTCTGGTTGGATTGCTGGCCGGTTCGAGCGCGCCCATCCTTGGCGCCGAGTCTGACGCTTTTCTTGGGCGCTGGGCCTTGACCCTGCCGGGCGGCGGGGCCGGCTGGCTCGGGGTGACTCGCGAACAAGGCTACTACGATGCCAGCATCCTCTGGGGCGGCGGCAGCGTGGTGCCGGTATCGAGCGTGGTGTTCGTCGACGACGAAATGTACGTGACGCGGGTGCGGGAAGTGAAACGGCGCGACGCCGCCGCCAAGGTGGTTCGCGTCCAGCAGTTCACCGAGGCGCTCATCGCCCGCGTCGACGGCGATACCTTGACCGCCGTTCGCTACAACCCCCGCGAGAACGGCCAGGGCATGATCCGGGAGGAGATCACCGGCAAACGCATCCCGGCGCTGCCCCCCGCGCCCGATCTGACCAAGGCCAAGTACGGACCGGCCATCACGTTGTTCAATGGGCGGAATCTCGAGGGCTGGCGCCTGACCAGCCCCGGCCAGAAAAACGGCTGGAGCGTCGAGGACGGACTGTTGATCAACAACCCGGTCCAGGAAGAGGGCAAGCCCCACATCTCCTACGGCAACCTCAGGACGGAAGGTGAGTTCGAGGATTTCAACCTCAAGCTCGAAGTCAACGTTCCCGAGAAAGGCAACAGCGGCATCTACCTTCGCGGCATCTACGAAGTCCAGGTGATGGACAGCCACGGCCGTGGCCTCGATCCCCATCACATGGGCGGCGTCTACAGCCGGATCACCCCGTCGCAATCCGCCGAGAAACCCGCCGGCGAATGGCAAACCATGGACATCACGCTCCTGGACCGACACGTCACCGTGATCCTGAACGGGAAGAAGATCATCGACAACCAGCCTCTGCTCGGTTGCACCGGCGGCGCTCTCTGGTCCGATGAGTTCCGCCCCGGCCCAGTCTACCTCCAAGGTGATCACACCGGCGTCAAGTACCGGAATCTCACCCTCCGACCCGTGCTCAAGTAAGGGGGTCGGCCATGTCCGACACGCCGCTAGATGGTGGCTCCTGACGCGTTCTTTTCGGCCACGACTTTCAAGGCCTGAAGCAGTTCGTGGAGCTGGAAGGGTTTCCAGATCATCAACCCACGAACGCTGCGGATGAAGGCGTCAATCTGCGCGTCGCCGTTGTGACCGGTCATGAACAGAAACCGTCTGCAAAGATGCGGTCGGACACGCTCGACAGCGCGATAAAACATGTCCCCGGGAAATCCAGGCATGATCATGTCGCACAACAGGAAATCGTAGTCCTGCTTTAAAATGCATTGCACCCCTTCCGCGCCGCTGCGGACCCGGGTGACGATGTAGTTGTTGTGCTCCAGACCTTTGCGCAGCACATCGGCCAGCGAGGCGTCGTCTTCCAGCATGAGGATCGACTTCGGATCGGGTCGAATCAGGTCGTCCGGAATCTCGTAAGTCCGTTCGACGATGGACATGTTGCTGTAACGTCGGCGCATCATAGGTGCGAGTCAGGTACGTCTTGAAACAGGCTGGCGCACTTCGCCGGAATCGGACCGGCCTTCCACTAAACACTTGTTGGAGAGCTGCTTGTATTTGGCAACTGCCTGTATGCGCCACTGAACAGCAACATGCATTCCAATCGAAATCCTTCAGGCGTAACAACGCAGTTCGTATACCCGGGCAACCGGCGCGCCGTTCGTCGAGCGCAGGTAGAGGCGAAGCCCGTGGCTCATGGCGGGCTGAAAATCGTGGCGGCGCAGGCGTTGGTAGTTCCCGGTCACGGCCACCAGTTTTCGGACGACATCGAACTCAAGGCTGTGGAGTTCGTAATCGCGAACCGTCTCCGGCTGTGGCCCCCGAATCATCCTGCGGGTCACCGAGTCGCTCGCGGAGAGCGTCAGTTCGCGCTGGAACCCGGTGTCGAAGGTGATCTGAACCCGGCGAATGCGTTTGGGCTCGTCCCACAACAACTGAATCCACACCGG